>CAZXCQ010000072.1:0-23618 GCA_964639275.1 uncultured Desulfobacteraceae bacterium
CCTTTCCCCCTGTTTTTTGAGATGTTACGCTCCAACGGTATCAATTTAGCTTTTATCAAAGTTGGAACTGAGACAGGGGAATGGGGGTTCCGAATCCCCATTGCCCGGGTTTCAAGGGGCTAAAGTGTTACGACTCTTTAGTTCTGACCACGAAAAAGAAGAAATCGACTTTTTGCGAGACCATCCATACTCAATTGCCGGGTCTATCCGGCCCGGGCTCAACGCGGTAGTAACAGATCGTCGGTCTGAGACCTGCCAAGGAATGGGTCTTGATCGCCCTTTCCCAATCATCAAGGGTGGCATCTTTGCGGGCGAATCGTATCCATGCCTCGCGAGAATAAAAGCTCCTGAATCTACCTGCCTCTTCAAAATGGATGCCCAACTCCCTGGCGAGCGCCTCAAAGCCATCGGTATCAGCCGCCTTCATAAACACAAAACCCTTAAGACGCTGGAGCCTGTTCCTGTCGTCCTTATGAAAGGAACGTATCCGGATGACGCTCCGTTTGAGCCGGATCGAGAGCATAGACGGCTGAGAACCGTCATAGGCAGCTACCTGAGAGGCCCCGATGATCTGATCAAGGTCTGCCGGCATGGCATTTATCCCCAGAGACGGGTACAAACCACCCATTACCAATGCAAACAGCACGGCCACAGACAGGGCAACCAGGCGCACATCAGCCATGGCAAAGGTGATCCACAGCATGATCCCGACAAAGAAGAGACATACCAGCGCTGTGATCACCCCGTGGCCAAACCAGATAAAGGAAAGGCAAAAGGGCGCTGTAATCAGTGCCATCATCGATATCGATATCCCCAGGAGAGCCCCTTTCCACTTTCCTTCATGCCGTTCCAGCCAGTTGGCACATAACACACACGCCGCCGGAACAACCGGCATCATATACCGCGTAAAACCTTCCAAAAAGATGAAGGGGACGACACAGCCCAAGAACCACACGGAAAGCCACAGCTCCTTGCGGGCGGTCATCGAACGGGCATGGCGGAAGGGATGTATCAATGCCGGGATCATTATGAGTGACCAGGGAAAGATGAGCCCAAAGGCCCCGCCCAGTGTGGAAAATGGCGAACGGAGGTCAACGCTCCCGAGGTGCCTGGCGGCAATTTCCCGGTCTACGATGGTCAGGAAATCCGGCCACAAATAGGCCATTGTCAGTGGCCAGGGGAGACAAACCGCCAACAACAGGGCCAGGGCCAGTGCAACCTGTGATCCGTGCGATAGGGCAAAGGACCACTTCCCAAAAACAATCAGGGCACTGATGCCGCCCACGGCAAAGATCACAATCCCTACGGGCCCCTTTACCAGAAAGGAGAGTCCCAGAAAGAGGGCCGACAGCAATATCGGGCCCTGACGGCCCGACCTCCCCCACCCGATGGCATAGTATACGGCCATAGACGTAAGAAAGGCGAGGGGAAGATCCAACATTGCCCGGCGCCCTTCAATGGCCACCGAAATGGTCGCCAGGGTGATCAACCCGGCAAGGATACCACTCCTCCGAAAGAGCCCCCTGTACAAGAGGCACGAGGACATGGCAAGCCCAGCCCCAGACAGGACACCCCAAATCCGCGCGGCCCACAGATTGATCCCAAAGAGCTTGTAGGTCAGCACGATCGCCCAGTAAAGGAGTGGCGGTTTCTTGAGACGGGGCTCATCATTCACCCATAGGGTAAACCCGCCTCCGCGTTCAAGGGTCTCCATGGGAGTGCGAAGAGAGAGCCAGTATTCATCCTGGCCGGTAATACTGGTCTCACACCAGATACGCGGCAGCAGCAAGAAAACGCCGAGCACGAAAATCACTGTTGCCTCACGGCGCCCCAGGATTGTCTTTAAAGACGATAGGACCATTTTCCCTTCCCAGACTTCCGTGGCCCGGTTCTGGAGCCCGGGACCCCCGGCTCTCATTCTATAAGGGAAAATGTCTTATAATACAAGCAGTTTCAGCCTTATAGGCCCGGCCTTTGCTTGACCTCCAGCCCTGAAAGGGTTACACTCGGCTAGGGAGGATCAGCATGACTTTTTGAGATGCTGCGGGGAACGCCCGGATATGTATGATCTCTCAGTGATTGTTGTCAATTACAACACGGCGGCCTTTCTCAGGAGATGTCTCGATTCCCTGTCGTCCCAGGGGGATATCGCTCTTAAGGCCATTGTGGTCGATAATGCCTCGGAGGACAACAGCCAGGAGATGGTCAGGAATGAGTTTCCATGGGTGGAGCTCGTGGCCAACCGGCAGAACCTTGGGTTTTCCCGTGCCAACAACCAGGCATTGCGGTCCTGTAGATCCAAGTATGTCCATTTCTTGAACCCCGACACCGAGGTCCGGGAGGGGGCGCTCGTGGCCATGACGCGTTTTATGGACTCTCATCCCAGGGTGGGCCTGGCGGGAAATCGAATTGTCAACCCGGATGGATCACCCCAATCCTCGGTGGAGCATCGCTATCCGGGTCAGAAATACGCCAGAGGGGAATTAAAAGGCCTGGCCGGGGAGATCGCCTGGGTCCTGGGTGCCTCAATGATAGCAAGGATGCGGCTTATTGAGGATCTGGGCGGCTTTGATGAGCGGTTTTCGCTTTATGGGGAGGAGCAGGACCTCTGTCTGAGAATAAGAAAGGCGGGGTGGGCTATCGGCTTCATCCCGGAGGCGGTGGTCGTGCATTGGGGCGGAAGAAGTGAGCAAAACACCCTGCCAGGCGAGATCTGGAAAAAGAAGTTTGAGGCAGAGATTGTCTTTTACCAAAAACACTATACCAGAAGGACCATCCGGGCCATCAGCAGGGCCAACCGTGTCCAGGCCCTGTGGCGGATATCCACATTAATCCTCACCCTTCCCTTTGGCACTGACAGGGAGAACTCCCTCAAGAAGCTTGAAAAATACAGGGCTCTGCTCAAGGCCTTTTGCTGTTAAAAAATGGTTGGCATGAAGATCGCAGTGGTAATTCCGAAATATGGATTTGTAGGGGGGGCCGAAGGGTTTGCATATGAAATCACAGAGAGGCTGGCCACCCGCAATGGCCTTGACATCCATGTATTTGCCAACAAATGGCTCCCTGGCAAGGCCCCGATTCACTTCCACAAGATCCCCATAATCACCTTTCCGCGGTTTCTGAGACAGATGAGTTTTGCCCTTCTTTCAAAGATCCGGACTCATCCCCATGATTTTGACGTGATCCACGGTCATGACCGGGTCTTTGGGATGGATCTTTTTACCATGCACGGTATCCCGCACAAGACGTGGATCCGGGAGGCGAGGGACAAACGGCTCAGTCTCTTTGATCGGTCGGTTGCCTGGGTGGAGGCAAAGGCCTTGAGCGGATCAGAGATACCCCTGATCCTGCCTGTTTCGAGCCTTGTCAAGGATGAACTCCTCAGGTCCTATGATATCCCGGAATCCAGAATCCGTGTCATCCACCCCGGGGTCTCGATAGAACGCTTTTCTGGCCTCGACCGCGACACCTGCAGACAGGAAGTCTTTGGGCGTCACGGTCTCTCGCCGGGTGATATCATCGCCCTGTTTGTGGGCATGAACTTCGAGATCAAACGCCTGGCCCTTGTCCTGGAGGCCGTCTCGGAGCTGGTGCGGGGGGATAGGGGCTGCAGGTTAAGGGTCCTGATAGTCGGGAAGGGGAAAAAGGAGAAGTACCTGAACATGGCTCGCAGACTGGGAATTGCTGAGCGGGTAACCTTTGCAGGCGTCACTCGCGAGGTAGAAAGGTATTATCTGGCAAGCGATATATTTGTTATGCCATCGGTATTCGACACCTTTGGCATGACCGTACTTGAGGCGATGGCCGCCGGGCTCCCGGTGGTTATCACCAAAAAGGTCGGCGCCAGGGACTTAATAGACCATGGCACCCATGGCTTTGTACTTGAAGAAAGGCCGTCTGCCCATGATCTCTGCGAAAAGCTCGGCTTTCTCCTGGACCCAAAAAACCGGACAGCAATGGGAGAACAGGCCCGACAGGTGGCACTCCGGTATACATGGGAGAGGACGGCAAATCAAGTGGAAGAAATGTATCGGCGGTTACTGGCTGACAAAGGGCATTAATCCTAAAGGAAGTCCTTGACTCGGCCAGAGACTGTAATAAAATCGGACGGCCCCCCTGGCCCAAGACCTTATTTGCACAATTTGTCCAGTCATCTCCATTGAGCTCTTTTCAAAATTGGCACTTGGATAGGGCAATGGGGGTTCGGAATCTACATTCCTCTGGTTTCAGGGGGCTAAAGTGTTATATCGCGTCATTTATATCTTTTGAGGAACATGAGACCATGAATCAATATCTGCCACTGATTCTGCTGGGAGTATTTCTGAACGCATCTGCCCAGCTCTCCCTCAAACAGGGTATGCGGACCGTTGGGCACTTTGCCTTTTCCTTTGAAAACATCATGCCCATCGGGATCAAGGTTGCCCTCAACCCCTTTGTCCTTGGAGGGCTCTTTTGCTATGTGATTAGTGTGATTGTCTGGCTTATGGCCCTATCCCGGGTGGACGTGAGCTATGCCTACCCTTTCCTGAGCATCGGTTACATCGTGACCGCCCTGGCCGGCCAGCTCTTCCTGGGTGAGGTCCTTGGACCGGTTCGCTGGGCCGGTATCCTGGTCATCTGTCTGGGGGTCTTCCTTATCACCCGGAGCGCCTGATGAGAAGTCAATTCCTGCCATTTTCACGTCCCTCCATCACAGAGGAAGATATTGCTGCTGTTGGCGGTGTCCTGCGATCGGGATGGATCACCACCGGCCGAAACACGGCCGAGTTTGAACAGGAATTCTGCCGGTATATCGGTTGTGCCGGAGCGGTGGCACTTTGTTCGGCCACGGCCGGGATGCACCTGGGGCTGAGCGCCCTCGGGGTCGGGCCAGGTGACGAGGTCGTCACACCGGCCATGACATGGGTCTCGACCGTCAATCTGATCGTGCTGGCCGGGGCGGTTCCGGTCTTTGTTGATATCGACCGGGATACATTGATGGTCACCCCTGAGTCCATAGAGGAGTGTCTTTCGCCCAGGACAAGGCTGATTGTGCCGGTACACTTCGCCGGGGCAGCGGTCGATGTGGACCCCATCCGCAAGACGGCCGATCAAAGGGGCATCCCCGTGATAGAAGACTCGGCCCATGCCCTGGGCACACACTATCTGGGCCGGCCGGTGGGCAGAGACGGTAATGCCGTCTTCTCCTTCCACCCCATAAAGAATATCACCACCGGTGAAGGGGGCATGTTTTGCTCGGATGACGAGGATCTTCTTGATCATATTCGGAGACTCAAATTCCATGGACTCGGCGTGGATGCCTATGACCGGGAGACACAAGGCCGCTCACCCCAGGCACAGGTCCTGGAGCCGGGTTACAAGTACAACATGACAGACATCTCGGCGGTCCTTGGTCTCAGGCAGCTTGGCCGCATCAGCGAATTGAACAGAAAGAGGGCCCAACTGGCAGCAAGGTACCAAGAGCGTCTCTCCGGGATCGATGAAATTATCCCCCTCTCCGAACCCCCTCAAACCACGAGACACGCCTGGCATCTATTTGTCGTACGTCTGGATATAGACCGGACCGGCCTCAGCAGAGACGATTTTATGGACGAGTTAAAACAGAGAAATATTGGTACCGGACTCCATTTCCGCGCCGTCCACCTCCAGAAGTATTACACTGAATCAATGGGCACCCACTATGGTATGCTGCCAAATACCGAGTGGAATTCAGACCGGATATGTTCGCTCCCCCTGTTTCCGGACATGACCATCGAGGACGTGGATGACGTGGTAGAGACAGTAAAAGAGGTGCTAAAGACACCAGGTTGACAGGGAAGATCCACACGATGATACGCAAGAGTCACGAGAGGTCCGGGACCAGAGGTCAGGAATCAGAGATCCGCAATCCGCAATCCGCAATCGCCAATCCGCAGTCCCTCATATCGGTGGTCATTCCGGTATTTAACGAGGAGCAAAATCTGGAGGCGCTGATCCAGCGGTGTGTGGATACCTGTGCTGGCCTCGGCAACCCATTCGAGATCATCCTTGTTGATGACGGCAGCACCGACCGATCTCGTGAGATGATTGCCCGGGCTGCGGAAGAGCGCCCCGGCAGGGTCATCGGGGTGCTCCTAAACCGAAATTACGGGCAGCATGCGGCGGTCATGGCCGGCTTCGGAGAGTCGCGGGGCGCTATCGTCGTTACCCTCGATGCCGATCTTCAGAATCCACCCGAGGAGATTCCCAGACTGATCCGGAAGGCGGAGGAGGGATTTGATGTGGTCGGGAGCGTCAGGGTACCCAGACGCGACAGCCTTTTCCGAAGGGTCGCTTCCCTTATGGTTAATAAGGCCGTGCAGAAGTCTACGGGTGTGGAGATGCATGACTATGGTTGCATGCTGAGGGCCTATCGCCGCCAGATAGTGGCGGCCATGCTCGAATGTCACGAACGCAGCACCTTTATCCCCATTCTCGCCAACACCTTTGCCCGGCGCACGACCGAAATCGATGTGCGCCACGAGAGGCGTTCGTCGGGCGATTCCAAATACGGGCTGTGGAGGCTGATCAATTTACAGTTTGACCTTTTGACCAGTATGACAACCTTTCCGGTCCGCCTCCTGAGCGTGCTTGGCGGGATCATATCTGCCCTGGGGATTGGTTTCGGGGTATTTCTCCTGGTGATGCGGTTGGTCCGTGGCCCTGACTGGGCGGCGGAGGGGGTATTCACCCTCTTTGCCATTCTTTTTATCTTTGTCGGGGCACAGTTCCTGGGAATGGGTCTGCTGGGGGAATACATCGGCCGCATCTATTATGATGTCAGGGCGCGGCCCCGATATTTTGTGGAACGGATTGTGGGAAGGAGCGATCATAATGAAAGTGGGCAGTAAGCGGGAGGCAGCGGGCAGCCAAAGCGCATAGAAATCTGCTCACTGCGCACTGCTCGCTGCGTACTCTTAAGAAAGGATCTCCATATGAAAGCTGTGGTCCTGGCCTATCATAACATCGGTTGTATCGGCATCGAGGCATTGTTGCGGAATGACTTTCAAATCGCCGCTGTCTTTACGCACCGGGATGATCCAGGGGAGACCATCTGGTTTGGCTCGGTTGCAGAGCTTGCCGCATCATACAATATTGCGGTCTATGCCCCTGATGACATCAACCACCCCATCTGGATTCAAAAGATAAGAGAGCTTAAACCTGATATCATCTTCTCTTTCTACTATCGCCATATTGTGAGGCCACCCATCCTGGAGATCCCTCCTTTGGGATGTCTTAACCTCCACGGATCCCTCCTGCCGAGATATCGCGGGAGATGCCCCATCAATTGGGTCCTTTTAAAGGGTGAAAGGGAAACGGGTGTGACCTTACACTACATGACGCCCAGGCCTGATGCCGGAGATATCGTGTCCCAGGAAAAGGTCCCGATCTCTGAGGATGACACGGCCAGGACACTCCACGAAAAGATGGCAGAGGCATCTTCCGGGATGCTTGACCGAATCCTCCCTGAAATAGGAAAAGGGACTGCCCCACGGTTTCCTCAGGATCATTCCAGGGCCACCTACTACGGTGGACGACGACCCGAGGATGGGGAAATCGACTGGGGCCGAACGGCAAAGGAGGTGAGGGATCTGGCCAGGGCGATTTCGCACCCGTATCCAGGGGCCTTTAGTCACGTGGGGGAGAGGAAATGCCTTTTCTGGAAGGTCAGGGATCTCCCTGGTAGCGGCGACCCGGCACGGGGCCCGGGCACCGTCGTGTCCACCGATCCCCTAGTGATCGCCTGTGGAAAGGGGGCAGTGGAGGTCCTGTTTGGCCAGGCTGACGGAGGGGTGTATATGAGCGGGGCCCAGCTTGCCCGTGAGCTCAAGCTCTTTGAGGGGATGCGGTTTGGACCTTGCATGGCAAGCCGGATAGAAGCGGGCAGAAAGAAGAGGGTCCTTATCCTGGGCGTTGATGGTTTTATCGGTAATGCCCTCAGCGAACGGCTCCTTGAAAGTGGCAATTACGAAGTCCACGGCATGGACCTCAGGTCCGACTCTATTCAGCGGCTCCTGGACCGGCCCGGGTTCTTTTTTGATGAAGGGGATATCTCCATCCATCGTGAATGGATCGAATATCACGTTACAAAATGCGATATCGTGATCCCGCTGGTCGCCATTGCCACGCCGATCGAATATACGCGAAACCCTATCCGGGTCTTTGAACTCGATTTTGAAGAAAACCTGCGGGTCGTACGGTATTGTCTCAAATACAAAAAACGCATCGTTTTTCCTTCCACCTCCGAGGTCTACGGGATGTGCCGCGACGAGGAGTTTGATGAAGACAGCTCCAATCTGGTGCTGGGACCCATACAGAAGGAAAGGTGGATCTATTCCTGCTGCAAGCAGCTCCTGGACCGGGTGATCTGGGCCTACGGAGAACAAGAGGGGTTAAGGTTTACGCTCTTTAGACCATTCAACTGGATCGGGCCCCGGCTTGACAGCCTTACATCGGCGCGCATCGGGAGTTCACGGGCGATCACCCAGCTGATCCTGAGTCTTGTGGAGGGTACCCCGATCCAGCTCATCGACTCCGGTAACCAGAAACGCTGTTTTACGGATGTCTCCGATGGGGTAGAGTGTCTATACCGGATCATTGAGAACAGGGATGGTATCTGCGATGGCCGGATAATCAATATCGGCAATCCGGACAACGAGGCCAGCATCAGAGGGTTGGCCGAGCTGCTGGTGGAGAAATTTGAAAGGCATCCGCTAAAGTCAAGCTTTCCCCCCTTTGCGGGGTACTGCGAGATAGAAAGCCGCTCTTACTACGGCCCCGGCTACCAGGACATTGAACACCGCAAACCCAGCATCCGCAATGCCCGGCGTCTGTTGGGCTGGGCACCCGTTGTGGGGCTTGAACAATCGGTGGAGCAAACGCTGGATTTCTTTCTCCGCGAGGCCCTGAGGTCGCAAGAGTTCCAGGTCGCATGAGGAGAAGGATCGGTATGCAGCCCCCGGCCAAGAAAATGTGAAGGGGGAGGTCTCTTGGGCATCCCATGCAGATAGGCCTCAGAATCGATGTGGATAGCTTCAGGGGGACCAGATATGGCGTCCCCAACCTCTGTCAACTCCTGGATGCCCAGGCCGTAAAGGCCTCTTTCTTTTTTTCCGTGGGCCCCGACAACATGGGACGACATATCTGGCGGATGTTCCGGCCCTCCTTTTTCTGGAAGATGGTGAGAACCAGGGCCCCCGGATTATATGGCTGGGACATCCTATTCAGGGGAACATTCGGGCAAGGGCCCGTCATCGGCGACAAGCTCGGCCCCATAATCCGTTCTGCCGCCAGCGCCGGCCACGAGGTGGGTCTCCATGCCTGGGATCATCACGCCTGGCAGGCACGCATCGATTCGATGGACGGCAACAGGATATGTGGGGAGATCGGCAAAGGCGTCGCGTCTTTAAAGAAAATCACCGGGATAGCGCCTCCCTGTTCGGCCTCCCCCGGCTGGAGATGCAACGATTCGGTGCTCCTTGAAAAGGACCGGTTTCCTTTTGACTTTAACAGCGATTGCAGGGGGCAGGACATATTTTACCCCGTTATCCGGGGAAAGAAATTGTCCCAACCCCAGGTTCCTGTCACCCTTCCCACCTATGACGAGGTGATCGGCCGAAAAGGGATAAAGAACAGCAATTACAATAACTACCTCCTCTCACTCCTCAAACCCAACGGGCTCAATATCCTCACCATCCACGCCGAGGTCGAGGGCCTTGCCCTTATTGAAATGTTCAAGGATTTTGTGACGATGGCAAGATCTAGGGGTGCCTCCTTTGTCCCTCTGGGGAAGATCCTGAGAGACACCCCTCACATTGCGGCCGCGGCCATTGTCCCGACGCAGATTCAGGGACGCGAGGGATGGGTCTCCTCTCAGGCCCCAATAGGATCGCCCGTGCAAGGATATGGATCATGAGTAGGTTGTCCGTTTTGATCATCGGGCTCTTTTTGCTGATCTATATCGTTCCGCTCGGAGTCCGGCCCATTGCCGTTCCTGATGAGGCCCGCTACGCCGAGATCCCAAGAGAGATGATCGTTTCAAGGGACTGGGTGGTACCCCGTCTCAATGGGCTATGCTATTTTGAAAAGCCGGTGCTGGGCTACTGGATTAACGCCGTAAGCCTGACCCTCTTTGGTGAGAACGAATTTGCGGCCCGTCTTCCCTCAGCTATCTCAGCAGGAATCACGGGGTTGATGCTCTTTCTATTGGTCAGAAAGTATGGCGGGGGATATCCGGCGGGCATTTTTGCGGCTGCTGCATTTTTGACCTCGCTGTTTGTCTTCGCCATCGCCACCGTAAATATACTGGATACCGGCCTTTCCATGTTCCTGACCGGTGCCATGGTCTTTTTCTTTTTTGCCTACCGCGAAACCAAGGCCCGGAAAAAAGCTCTCTTTCTCGCCCTCTTTGGGGTCTTTTGTGGCCTTGCATTTCTCGTAAAAGGCTTCCTTGCCTTTGCAGTGCCTGCGATAGCCATAGTGCCCTTTTTGATATGGGAGCGTCGGTCCAGAGACCTGTTCAGGCTTCCCTGGCTGCCAGTGGTGGCTGCCATTGGGGTTGTTTTGCCGTGGGCGGTAATGATACACCAAAGGGACGGCGACTACTGGAACTACTTTTTCTGGACCGAACACATAAGCCGTTTTACATCCCCTAACCGGGGTCAGCACCCGGAGCCTTTCTGGTATTTCATTCCGATATTGATAGGCGGGGCATTGCCGTGGACGGCGCTTTTCCCCGCTGCCATTTCCGGCGTGGGGAGAAGGGGTGTCAAAGAACCGCTAGTCCGTTTCGCCATCTGCTGGTTGTTTTTTCCCTTCCTCTTTTTTTCCGCCTCCAGTGGCAAACTCGCTCCATACATCCTGCCCTGTTTCCCACCCCTTGCCATTTTTATCGCCGTTGGACTCCTGAATTATCTTCGAGGAGGAAAGGAAAAGGCGTTTACCATCGGTGCGGCATCGCTTGCGGTACTGGTCTGTATCTTTGCCGTTGGACTGTTCTTGGGTATGACGATGGGGCTCCCTGCCTTGAAGCCCTATGGGGAGGGGGAAACCTGGAAATGGATCGCTGCCCTGATAGGGTTTTTCGCCTGGAGCATATTGGCGTTTCTTGCCACCCGGCAACAGGGTGAACTGAGAAAGATTACCCTCTACGCCGTGGCCCCGCTGCTGTTCATGTTCAGTTCACACTTTGTCGTGCCGGAAAAGATCCTGGCGGGAAGGGCCCCTGGAGGGCTTCTCATGCGAAACCTCGACAGGATCTCCGCTGAAACCATTCTGGTCTCTGACGATCAAGCGGTATCCGGGGTCTGCTGGTTTTATAAACGGGACGATGTCCACCTCCTCGAGGACAGCGGAGAACTCGCCTATGGACTAACCCACGACAGTTCAAAAAAACACCGCCTATTGACCGTTGACGATTTTGCTGACCTCATCCGGAAGAGGTCCGGCGGGAGCGGGGTGGGACTCGTCATGGACAGCGAGCGATACACAAGATACAAAGACCGGCTCCCCAGACCGGTTTTTCAGGACCAGGGGTGGGGATTCGTTTTTAGCCGATTCTGATGAACCTTCTCAAAAACCGGGGGGTAATGGATTCTGCCACGGGCAGGGGGTCTATTTTCTTCCACATGCCACACCTTTTCCCCTGCTTATTGAGATGTTAAACCCTGACTCAAACGCCGTGGGATCTCCTTTGTATCAATTTAGCTGTTTTCAAAACGGAATCCCCATTGCTCAGCTTTCAAACGGCCAAAGTGTTACTCTCTTTTTAGATGAGACCCATGAGGCCAAAGACCTTTTCAAATCTCATCTCCCAGGTGTGCTCACTCCGGGCACGGCGAAATCCCTTTTTCCGGATCTCTTCGGCCTCTTCAGGGTTTGAAAGAAGATATCTTATCTTCTCAATAAGATCGTCGAAATCAGTATAGGTAACAACCTCCCTCCCCAGATCATACCAGCGTGCCAGTTCGGGATGATATTCGGTCAGGTAAAGTCCCCCGCTCATCGGGACCTCAAAATCCCGGCCTTTTAGAGAGAAACTGTCCTTGAATCTATCGACCCCACCGAAACCAAGATTGACCCTGCTCCTGGAATACATCCGGATCATTTCCTCTGTGGAGAGCGGCCCATTTGGCCATCGATAACCATAGGCCTCCACATCAATTCCTTGACGTTCAAGCCTTTGAACGATCTCTGGACGATTTCCATAACACTGGCCGACAAAAGAGACATCAACCGTTTTCTGAGTGTCAAAGGGCCTGTGCAACTCCGGATTGGCGCCTTCTGGAAGATAGATGGGCAGGGCTCCCTCGACGCAGTATTTCTTTACGGCATCTGCCGTGGTCGTCCAGCAGAGATCAAAGTGACCACAGATATCTCTGGATCCCATGGCCTGACCTTTATAGAGCTTTCCGATAAACCCCTCTTTGTCGTTCAAAAACATGTTGACCATGGGGATGCCCAGGCCGCCCATCTTCTGAACCGTGGCCGGCGTTACATTCTCTCCGGAGAGATAGGCAAAGATCACATCAATCGGGTATTCGCCTGCCCACCGGTCTAATGTGGCCAGCAGGTCACGGTTCATTTCTGCCTTGACCGAAATACGCCAGTCTTTTCTGTCATGATCAAACCTTTCGAACCAGTCGTAATGCAAGACCGTTCCGAATTTCTCGAGAGAGGGTTTGAGCGACGCGTTTTCCCAGTTGTAATGGTGATAGATGGCAACAATCGTCAAACCGCCTTTTGGCTTTGGCCTTTGGTTGGGGAATTTGGCCCTTATGGTCCTCTGGATGGCCGTCTCATCGGGTATAGAGAGGCCCTGGGATTCAGAGATCCGCTCATAGTGCCTCAGTTCACGTTCAAGCGCGATCTTGTTTTTCCATGCCCTCAATTGGTTTCTATATCCTTTTAATGGGTCACCCATCCTGGCCGTTTCTCAGGGTATACAATCTGGGTCCATTTGATTTGTCTTCTCGACCGTTCATCATGTTCAATACATGCCCGGCATCAATTGCCGGAATCGAAAAGGTGGTGGCCACCTCCACGCAGACCAGCAGGGATCCGATCCCGGCACCCACCAGGCAAAGGTCTGTATCAGGAGGTATCTTCTCCATAATCGTCTTCCGGATGGATGCCCACCGTGTGGCAACATAGCGTTCAGGGGTCTGAGTGAAAGTGATTTCCGGGTTGCTGGAAAATCGTCCAAACCACCGGAAACACAAATCCATGTTACATTCCGGGCCAATGATGCAGAGTTTTTTGTTATCCACAATTTGGGAGAATTCCCCTGAAGTCAGATATGCGTATACCACATAGAACGGTAAATAGTTCTCACCGCTCAGGTCTATCCGGTTATTGAAAAGAAACTCCACAAATTCCAGGGCCGAACTATGGTTCTTCCGCCTGTGCAGAAACGACATAAAGCGGTTTTCAGGGCGTTTGGCGTTTCCAGGGAAAATCAGCGGGGCCAATTTCCCTGTTTGACCAAGAACACCGAGGGCTTTGATATGGAGGGGGATAGCCTTTTTTATGGCATCTACAGATTCGGCCTGTTCATAGAGGCCGTTGCATCGCAGGTCATGGGCGTAGAAGGCATATTCGCCATCAGCAAATCGGACGATTGGTGCAGGATTTCGGGTGGATAATCTCTCATGAACAAAACGGTGCAAGATCTCAAAGTAATCATCGCCTCGCAACACACCCCGATAAAAGAGACCTGTCTCCTCCTCGACCAACTCCGGCCGGTTGACCTCCAATACGGGCGTATTATCAATCCCTTTTAGCAAGAGATCGGCAAAATGGAATGTCCCCGTATTTATCAGATGTTCAAGGCGGTATGTCTTTTTCATGGCCCCCCTATTCGGGAACCCGCGGGGAAATCTCCGGGTCACCCTCCATGCCAAGACGCCACAAAATCGTTGCCATTGAAAAGATCAAAAAGAGCATGGTCTCTGTTAGGTGATTAAAAACCGGTTCAAAAAGCCCTACAACAAAGAAGAAGACAGAGAGAGACAATATACAAAGCCCCCAGCCCTTAATAAAGTCGTCTTTTCTATCTAAGATGAGCTTCCAGCACATGTAGACGAATACTGATAGGATATACAAAAACAGGGCAAGGCCAACCAGACCGGTCCTCACCGCTATGCTGAACAACATATTGTGAGGGGAGCTGAAAAATTCATAGGACCAGTATTCGGGGGGGATCTGGGACATGTATGTCTCAGGGCTGATGAGGTGGCTGGTCGCGTATGTCTGCATACCAAAGCCGATCCCGGTTATGGGATAATCCTTTATGATCTCAAAGGAACGATAATTGGTGCTGATCCTTGGATAGTTGGTCCGCGTATCAAATAGGCGGTCCTTTATGGGCGTCGTTGCAACAGCAATTAGCATGACTCCCAAAAAGGCCAGCATCGCCCTTTTATATCTGAAAAACAAGATGATTAGCCCCAGAAACATGGCAACCATGGTGCCACGGGTCTGGGTCAAGATCGTCGCTGCCGACAATGGGATGAGACAAAAAAGCAGGACGATTATATAAGACCACCGGATCTTTGTAAATAACAGGTGCAGGCAGAGAAGTATCGCAAACGCGGCCACCATGCTAATCCGATTGCAGGGGATCTGATCGAAGTTGACAAGCCTCTCTGACAGGCCGTGTCCCAAAATGGCATAAAAATAGACTACTGCGCCGATCGAAAAAACAGTGGCAGACACCACCATGATCCATGAAAGCCCGGTCAGGTGTCTTTTTGACCCGAAGAAGTTAATTATCATAAAGTACAGCATCATGTACCTGAGCAGATGAGAATAGAAATCGTGTGTGCTGTTTTTTGTGTCCAGCGCAAAAAAAATGCCCAAAAATGCCCACAGGGCAAAAAATGCGAATGGGAGCAAGAGCGGTGTCCGAAAGGAAAACCTGGTCCGTCCGAAGACTACCAGAACGAGCACAATGGATGCAGACAGATAAAAACAGATCTCTTTGATGGATGTGGTGTGTGGAAAGGGGTTAAAAAAGATGAGCATCCCCAACAACAGCGGGATACTTTGCTTCAGGAGCCCAAAAAACTGAAAGGGGGTGGTGGTTCTTGTTATCTGTGATCTTATATGGGCATACACTGCGATGTCGATGTTTCTTCTCAATAGATCGTAGCAATTTAGCCTTTTGAAATCCGGGGTATGGGGATTCCGGACCCCCATACCCCTCTCCAAGTGCCAATGCCCTGCCAGAGGCGGGGCAGGATACCGGGCTGGCCGACTGCCAGGCCAACCCTGATCAGGTCCTGAACTGCATATCGTATAGCTGCCGAAACCGCCCGTTCAACGCCAGCAGGTTCTCACGGGTCCCCGATTCCACAATGCTGCCTTCCTCCAGGACAAAGATGCGATCTGCCCGCAATACGGTGCTCAACCGGTGTGCAACAATCAGGATGGTCAGGCCGCCTTGTAGTTCTTCAATGGCCTCCTGGACAAATCTCTCACTCTCGGCGTCCAGGGCCGAGGCCGCCTCATCCAGAATCAAGATGGCGGGCGCGACCAGCAGGGCCCGGGCGATGGCGATCCGCTGTCTCTGACCTCCTGATAACAAGGACCCCTGGTCTCCCACAGTGGTTTGGTATCCATTGGGCTGCTTCAGAATAAAGGCATGGGCATGGGCAGCCCTTGCGGCCGCCACAATGGGCTCAGTCCCTATCTCCGGATTTCCATAAGAGATATTGTTCGCGATGGTATCATGAAACATCAGGGTGTCTTGGTTGACAATCCCGATCTGTTTGCGAAGGGATTCGAGGGTAACATCCCGGATATCTATGCCATCAATGGTGATGCTCCCCCGGGTGACATCATAGAAGCGGGGAACGAGGTCCAGAAGCGTACTCTTGCCGGCGCCTGTTGACCCCACAAAGGCCACCATTTCACCCGCCTCAACCCGAAAAGAAATGTCCTTGAGTACCATATCATTGGGCGAATAGCCAAAACTGACATCATTGAATTCAATGGATTTTCTGTGAATGGGGAGCTTAACGGCCTCGGGGCGATCCTGGATCTCGGGGACGGTTCTCATGATCCCAAAAACACGCTGGGTCGCCCCCTGTAAGGTCTTAATATTATTATTCACCAGGGCCAATCTCTTTATCGGACTATAGGCCCGCGAAAAGGCATACATCATTGACATGAGTTCTCCCAGCGTGTGGTGAAAATAGACCTTTCCGATTATCAGGACCGCGGGTAAGACCAGAAAGACCGTTGAGTCCATCATGGGACCCAGCCCCAACTGCCATCGGTTCCAGTGCATTATCTTGTGGTAGAGGCGATCCGCCACCCCCCTGAATCTCTCAACTTCCGTCTTACCCGTAAAGAATCCGTGCACCAGTTTGAGACACAGAATGGTCTCCTGGTACATCGAGGTGACTTCGGCGGTGGCGTCCTGGACCCTTATGGCGTGTTTTTTGACCTTTCTTCCAAACACACGGATCAGCCCAAGAATGGGTGGAACCGCGATGAAGACCAACAGGGCGAGTTTGTAGTTGGTCAGCAGGATGTAGATGATAAAGACGAGAGCGGTCAGGGGGTACTCGATAATTCCGATCAGGATGCTGGCAATGAGGCCTTGCATCACAGAGAGGTCGGCCGTAGCCCTGGCAACCAGTTCCCCTGATTTGACCTTATGATAGAATCCTAAGGGGAGTGAGACGAATTTTTCGAAGAGGTCTACCCTTAATGATCGAACCGCCCGGTTGGAAAAGGCGGCGCCACAAAGCCCCCCCAGGTAAATCGTTATCGACTTGATCACAACCGAAAAAAAGGCCACAAGGGTAAGGAGGATAAGGAGTCTGTTTGGCGATACACCTTCTACGATGACCAGGTCGGTCCGGTGCCAGGAGAACCATGATCCGGAATCAAATGCAATCCATGGGATTTTCCAGGTTACCGGGTCTGACCCCGTCTTCATCCCCTCATCCACAAAGGGTTGGAGGAGATAGGCCGGAACGACCACAAACAATGCCGAGATGGCCGTGAGCACCAATGAGAGGACCACCAGACGGCGGTGGCGTTTTACATATGAGGCGATGTCTTTACCAAGAATAAAGTCCAACATCTAACATATCTTTCCTGTCATTCCGACGACCTTCTGCGGGATGGATGAAGTATGCGGAGAAGCTGTGTTTTCACTGCTGAGATTACCTCTTCAACAGTCAATTCTTCCAGGCAGCGACTGATCTCGCTGCCCTGACAACCCTTTTGCCGGCATGGCACACATGAAAAATCCTTCTGGACCACGAGGTGCTGTCTCCCCCTGGGGGCCCACGAGACAGGTGAAGAGGGCCCAAAGAGGGTCACCGTCGGGGTCCCCACAGCACCCGAGATGTGCATCCCGGCGCTGTCGACGCCGATAAATAGTTGGCAGGCCGTCAAGACTGCGGAAAACATACCAATAGAGGTCCTCCCTGCCAGATTATAGACATTTTCCCCGCACCTCTTCCGTATCACCTCTGCCCGCGCCCGCTCACTGGGAGAACCGGTCAAAACAACCGCAGATTTGTACTCCGAGCTGATCCAGTTGATCAACCGGACGTATTTGTCTGCCCCCCATTCCTTGTATTGCCACAGGGAAAAGGGTTGTACGGCAATGAGGGGTTGGCCTAATGGAACCCCATGTTCTCTGAGGAGAGCCCTGGCACTCTGTTGTCTTGGCCGCGGGACACAGAGCTCTGGCCGGACGTTTTTTGTTGTCAAATCGCAGCTGACAAGGAGATTGAGGTAATAGTCTCCCACGTATTGACCGGGAACGTATTCACTGGCAACCAGATGAGTAAAGATCCGGTTTCGCCACCCTCTCCCATCACCATAGTACCCTATCCTGAGACGGGCGCCTGTCAGGAGGGCAAGAATCGCCCCCCGGGTGCCGGTTCTCAAATCGATTGCCAGATCAAATTGAAATCTCCTCAGGCGCAAGAAGAAATTTTTTTGATACGCTATCGTCTCGCGAAGGTTTCTCTTCTCTTTGTTTACGGAAATAACCCCTGTGGACCATGGACAGTCTTCGATCAGCTCTCGGGCCTTCTCTCTCACCGCGACAATGATATTTGCCTCTGGGAAATGTTCGCGTAAGGCCCTGATACAGGGAAAGGTAAGGACAACGTCTCCGATGTCACCGAGCTGTATAAGGAGGATATTGCTCATATCCTCCCCCGCCAAGTCTGCCCCCTTATGCGCAGTGTTGATCAAAGCCATCAGACGCCGATATGATTTCCCCTTCCGAAGAGAGCCGGGAGAAACCCTTGATCGCCTTTTTTCTTTTCTCTTTGCGGTTCAGGGCCAACTCGTTGTCCAGTCTGTCCCTGTGGCTATTCTTCCTGACCTCGTGGTAAAGGTGATACTGAAGTGCAGAGAACCACAGGTTCCTGCACCTCACCTCGCTGTGAAACAACCTGTAGCAGATATCAGAATCCTCCCTCCCCCAGAGCTGATCAAAGGTCTCATCATATCCATCGACCCTCAAGAAGTCCTCTCTGGACATGGAAAGATTGCACCCCCTGAGGGAGCTCTGGAATCTCTTTGGCCTGGAGAGCATCTTTCCCAGTTTCAAGAATCGAAAGGCATTCTTTCTGTTCTCGAGTCCTGCCAAAAAGGGGGAAGGGGAGTGAAAGAGCCCATGGGTCAAAATATCCCTGGTATAGCCTTCGGGTAAGAAGGCGCGTTTTCCCTGCAAAAATACGCCCTTCCTGGCAGATGCCAGGTGATCGCCTACAAAGTCCGGGTGCAGGACCACATCATGGTCAACAAATATGAGATAGGGGGCACTGGAGTGGGTGACCCCCAGATTTTTTACCCTTGCCTGTCTTATCCCCGAATCGTGGTGCCAGATGTGGCACCATCTCAGGTCTGATGGCCCCAGTATCTCTCTGACCGCCCTTGTCGTCTCCGGACCGGATCCGTCATCTGCGATAACGATCTCCAGATCCCTTTCCGACTGTCTCAGGACAGAGTCCAGAAGGACCTTGAGGGCACCCGGCCAGTTATAGGTTGTGATGATCAGAGAGACCTTCACGACATCCCCCCTTAAAGGGCCCGTGGTTTATTCCTGCCCAGATGACCCGCTGTGGTTCATCAGCTCTCTGGCCTTTGCATACTTTAGGAACGAGCCGCCCCCGTTCAGAACAGCGATGACAAAACCGTCAAATCCCTCAAGCACCCCCAGCTCGAAAAGGTATGTCCGCACAAACATCCATAGACCGTGGGTAATGGGAGACCACCACCCTGCCCGACTCCCCCTCTCCAAGATCTCCCTGGCGGCGAGAGTGGAATAGGTTTCCATCTTTCGTATCAGGTCTGAATAGGTCTGGAAGCTATAATGCTCGACAGCCACGTCAAGCTTTTTGACGACCCCATCAGAAACCCAGCGTTCATGCACAAGCTCTCTGCTAAAATGACCCTTCCTCCGGTCTACCAGACGCACAACCCTGTCTGGCCACCACCCACAATGACGAATCCAACGATTGTGGAAATAGTTCTTTCTCAAGAAACTGCAGGCGGAAAATTCTTCTTCAGGGTCGTCAAGGACCTCCCCGATCTGCCCTGCCGTATCCCCCGGGACCCGTTCGTCGGCATCCAGTATCAAGACCCAGTCGTTTGAACAGCTATCGACGGCAAACTGTTTTTGTCTGGCATAGCCCCGCCATTTTTCCAAGAGCACCCTGCACCCAAAGGCCCTGGCAATAGCCACTGTCCTGTCGTGACTCCCGGAGTCCACCACAACGATCTCATCGGCAAAGGAGAGGCTCTCCAGACATTGTGGAAGACGCGCCTCTTCATCTCTGGTAATTATGGCGACGGAAACCAGCATACCCCTTATATCCCGAAACCCTTATGGTGATCACTCCTTTTCTATCCCCTTGAGCCGCTTCACTTCAAAATCCGGCGGAACCTTTTGCTCAAAGACCGTCTCCGGAATCGGTTCATTAAAGATCATCTGCTTGAGGGTTAATTGAACCACGGCATCGTTTTCCGAATCGTCCAGTTTGATCGTCCGGGCATAGAAGATACCGTCCTGTTCCTCATAGTCTGAATATGTCACTCCAATCCCCTGCCCGGGATATGAGAGCGTACGGGGGAGGTTGCGCCCCCCGTAAAGTTCGATGACCTTTACGGCCTTCTTTTTCCGATTCAAGAAGGTGATGCTGTCTGTCTTTAGTGAGATCGCATTATCGTACTCTCCCAGGACGGGGTAGCCCCTCACCAGGGACCACACCTGATCAAGCGCCAGACTACCCGGGAGGAATCGCAATGAGCCAAAGGCCCCGGGGGGGCCGTGATACCGTCTTTTTTCTGGGTAGGAGAGGATATTGATCTCGGAGTCTCGGATTAGGATATCGAGGAGGGGACGCCCCCAGGGATGTGTAATTTCAATCTTGATCCTCAATGGGCCCGTGGTGCCGGCGATCATGATGGTTGAATCGGTTTCAGACCCCCTATCCTCCAACACCAAACTGCCGGTACCAAAGAGGGTGTAAACCCGGTCTTCCTGTTCTTTCAGACCGGCTACGATCTTTGAGATCTTTTCCTGGTCCAGAAAAGAAGGGGGGGCCTTGACATACACCGGGGCACAGCGTTCAAGAAGGACAAGCCCCAGGCCTACTATCAGAGTTCTGATGCCGTGTTTTGGTTTCAGGAGATTCAATTTCCCTGTTTCAAGAGCTGGCGTACCTCAATGATTTTTTCCCTCAACTTCTTCTCATCAGCAGGTTTTAGGGAAAGGGCCTTCTCATAGTGTTTCAGGGCCTCCTTATAGCTCTTTTTCTTGAAGTAGGCGTCTCCAAGATGCTCATTGATGGCGGGGTCATCCTGGTTGAGCGCTACCGCCTTCTCCAGATGGCGGATGGCCTCATCATATTGACCTTTTTGGTAATAGACCCACCCCAGGCTATCCATGATATAGCCGCTGTCAGGCTTTAGCTTTATGGCCTTCTGGATCAAATCCATGGCCTCATCCAGTCTTATCCCCTGTTCAGCATAAGTATACCCGATGTAATTCAACGAATCCGCGTGATCCGGGTCTATTTCCAGGACCCTCCTCATCTGCCGAATACATGCCTCCTTATCACCACTCTTGTCAAGGAGCACACCCATGCGGAAAATCAGGTCGGTGTTCTTATTGTCCTGTGCAAGCCCCTCCTTGATGACCTCTTTGGCCTTTCCATAATCCTCTTGGGTTTCATAGATGGATGAGAGGATCAGGTAGAGCTCGGTTCTCCCCTTTTCCAACGAGATGGCCTTTTCGAGAACTTTTATGGCCTCATCATATCTTTTCTGAATTCCCAGGAGATGAGCGATGTGCATCTGGGCATTGAGATAATACTTTGACTCCGGCTTTACCAGCCCAAAGTGTTTAAGTGCCTTTTCAATCTCCCCCTTCTCTTCATAGGCCGTGGCCAGATAGTATCTTGATTTATTGTCCTGTGGCCAAGCGGACACGATCAGATTCAACTCATTAATGGATTCATCAAGCCTTCCATGTCTGAGATAGATCAGCCCCAGTGCCTGTCTTCCTGGCTCCCCGGGTTTGGACTGCCCCTTGATCTCTTCCATTTTCTGTTCGGCCTTTTTCTTTTGCCCAAGCTTGAGGTAAAGATCGACAAGCCTCTCCTTGGTTGTCATACTGTCAGGATAGAGCTCCAGCAGTCTTTCATAAGTCTCAACCGCCTTTTCCGGTCTGCCACTCACCTGGTAAAGCGTCCCCAGATCAAACAGGGCGGGCTCCAGGGTGCTGTTGAGTTCCAGGGCCTTGAGAAGGGCCTCTTCGGCATTCTGGTAACGGCCCATCTCTAAATTGATTCTGCCCCGATAGTAGTGTGCGATGATTAGTTCGGGGTTTTGTTTGGTCAGTATCTCCAGGTGTTGAAGGGCCCTCGGTAATAACCCCTTCTTTATCAAAATGGTGGTGAGGAGGAGCCTTATCCGCCTGTCTGTTGGATCAAGGTCCAGTACCTTCTCGTACTGCTCAATGGAAAGGTCATCTTTTCCCGTAAGGGAGTAAAGATCCGCCAGAAGTATCCTGGCCGTGACATCTTTGGGATCAAGCGCCACGCTCTTGATGGCATAACCAAGGGCATCCTCGTACTTCTTATCCTCCTTAAGAACGATGGCCATCTTGAGGTAAAGATAGGGCGACTCAGGGTCTTTTTTTATGGCCCCCAACAGGTATCTTTGTGCCTCTTGGTAATTCCCTTGATCGGCCTCAATCGATGCCCGCAGGAAGTTGCTGTAAGCCTCCTGGATATTATCCTTTCCCTCAAATGACTCCCTTTTTTGCGTTGGAACCGCTGTGGGTGGCAGGCTAAGCCCAAGCTGAGAACATCCCGGGAGGAGTCCGGCAAAAAAGATGAAAAACAGGACATGACTAAGCTTTATGGGTTTGGATAATACCGCTTCTTGCATCTCGGTTGCCCCCGGCAAACGAGCCATATTCATCAATATTCTAGCCCTGGTCCCGCCCCGGATAAGGCGTTTGGTTGAGTGGGGGAAGTCATTTTAGAATGTCAGAATATTGCTCTTCAAAATTTGGGATCTCTTCCTTGAGCCACTTCTTTATGTTTTTGACTATCTTCTCCTGGATCTGACGGACCCTTTCACGTGAAATGCTGTACTTGTCTCCCAGCTCCTGAAGAGTCAAGGGTTTCTCAGCAATTATCCGGCTGTCAAAGATGTCGGCCTCTTTTCCTGAAAGCGTCTTGCGGAATTCTTTGAGCTTTTGGTTGAGGAGCTTCCGGCTTTCTTTTTCTGATATCTCCTCATCAATCGCCTTCCCCGGATCGGGCAACAGTGCGCCATAGGCCTCTCTTGAATCATCGCTTACCGGAGAACTGAGAGAGACCTCCCACCCCCCAAGTCGCTGGCTCATCTCAACAACTTCCTCTTCTTTGACATCAAGCCGTTCGGCCAAAAGCCTGGGTTCAGGATCAAAACCCTGGGCGATCAGCTTGTCACGCTCCTTGGCCAGATTGAAAAAGAGCTTCCGCTGGCTCTGCGTGGTTCCGATCTTTACCAGTTTCCAGTTATCCATTATGAATTTTAACATATAGGCCTTGATCCAAAAAGAGGCATAATAGGAGAATTTTATACCGCGATAAGGATCAAATTTTCCAACGGCCTGCAAGAGGCCCAAATTCCCCTCCTGAATCAGATCCAAGAGATTCTTGGTCCAATACCGGTGAAAATCCATGGCAATCTTTACAACAAGCCTGAGATTGGAGGTAATCAGCGTGTAGGCTGCCTTCTGATCCTTTTTCTCTCTGACACGGATGGCCAACTCCTTCTCCTCTTCTCTCGTGAGCAAACTGTACCGCTTTATTTCAAGGAGATACATCTGAAGGGGATCATAGGGGACCAGGGCCTTTTCTTCAGGCTGGACCAGGGGGGCAAGGTTCAACTCATGTGGAATGGCATAGAGGTCACCACCCTCTTCTGGTTGCTGTTCCTCCAACGATATGTCTTCTGTGTCCTTCATAGGGAATTCTAGAAATTGGATACCGGTTTAGCCTTTTTTAAAATTGACACTTGGACAGGGGAATGGGGGTTCGGAATCCCCATTCCCCGGGTTTCAA
>CAZXCQ010000073.1:0-17239 GCA_964639275.1 uncultured Desulfobacteraceae bacterium
TGGCACGTGATTTCTTTACGCTCTCTTACGGGCGAGTTATACACCCGAAAAACGGAATCCCCATTGCCCGGATTTCAAAGGGCTAAAGTGTTACGAAATGTGGTAGTTAACCAGGTTACGGAAAAGGATCTATGACTTAAATCAAGTCGGGCTCTGTAAGGAGGTGCAATATGCATATGACCAAAGACGTTATCGTAATCAATGAAATGGACTCCGTCGCAGTTGCCATCAGGAAACTCATGAAAAAGGAGACCATAAACATTAATGGAAAAGAGATTACCGTCAAGGATGATATTCCAGTTCCCCACAAGATCGCGTTAAAGGAGATCAAAAAGGACGACGCTATCATCAAGTATGGTTATCCGATCGGTTTTGCAACACAGGATATCAAAGAAGGAGAGTGGGTCCATGTGCATAATATACAATCCGCTCTGACAGAGTCTGTTTCTTATGAATACCATCCAGAACGCGCTCCCAGCATACATCCCCTGATTTCCAGAGATATGGCTTTCAATGGATACAAGCGCGAAGATGGTGGATTGGGTATACGTAACTATGTTTTTATTCTTCCTACTGTGTTTTGCGTAAACGGCCCCATCACCAAGCTTGCCGCCATGGCGAACAGTGAGATGCCAGCATCCGATCGGTTCGATGGGTTTCTTCCATTTGCTCATGAATGTGGATGCGGGGAGACCGGCGATAATCTCTCATATACAAGGTCAATCCTGGCAGGCCTATCGAAAAATCCCAACGCCGCCGGGGTTCTTTTCGTCGGCCTAGGGTGTGAAATTAACGACATAGAATCCTTTAAACCGAGCCTTGGGGATTTCGATCCACAGCGCATCAAATTCATCACCATGCAGGATGTGGAAGACGAATTCGAGGAATCGATGAAGCTTTTGCGAGAACTCCAGGCACATGCAATGACCTATAAAAGAGAACCCGCACCGATTTCTAAACTGATCGTAGGGACCAACTGCGCGGGATCAGATGGCTTTTCAGGTCTGACAGCAAATCCGCTCGTTGGGGAGTTTACCGATATACTGACAGCCAAGGGAGGGACATCGGTGATGACGGAAGTGCCGGAGATGTTCGGTGCCGAGCAGATTTTGATGGACCGGGCCGTCAATGAAGTTGTCTTTCATGACATTGAGATATTGATCCGCAATGCTAAGGCCTATTACAAGAAATACGGCATAGAGGTTAGCAAAAATCCCACGACGGGTAACTACCAGGGCGGGCTCTCCACCCTTGAGGAAAAGTCTCTCGGATGCACGGAAAAGGGGGGGAAATCCAAGGTCACTGATGTGATCCCATATGGGGAACGGGTATCAGTCCCCGGGCTGAATCTCCTGAACGCGCCCGGACATGATCTTGTGAGCATTACCGGTCAGGTAGCCGCAGGGTGCACGCTGATCATCTTCACAACCGGCCGTGGCACGCCGGGCGGGTTTGCGGCACCGGTCCTGCGGGTTACGACCAACAGCGATATCTTCAACAGGAAACGGAATTGGGCTGATTTCGATGCCGGGCGCCTGTTCAGCGGGACGAGTATGAAAGACTTGACGGAAGATCTGGTCGATCTAATACTTAAAGTCGCCAACGGCGAGGTCAGGACAAATACAGAAGTAAACAATTATTTCGAAATGGGTATCTGGCGCGACGGGATCACAACGTGACTCACATGCGTTCATAAATTATGGGTCTACCTCGTCTCCCTTCGGACGATGAGAGCTCTTTACGGCCGAATGAGATTTGACCCGAATTGAGCGATTTTTCATAAAAACCGCTCAATTCGGGTCTAAACTGATCGTTTTCCTACCCTGAAGATTCGGTCTACGGTTCTGGCAAAAGGGTCTATGTGGGCAGTCTCTGGCCCAATTTGCTTTGCCAGCTGGTATTTTCACCGCCCGTCTGCCTGGCGGCTTCCGGAACAGGGTTGGCGGCAAATTGCACATCGGCTATGGAATTACCAACCACTTCGATGCCCTTCATGGTTCCCAGACCCATTTCATTGGCCATTCTAATATGGCCTATGGCTGCTGCATTAAAACCCATGATGGTTGTTCCCACCGTGTCACAGGCCACATAATCCGGACCTGCTACTATAGTATTCAATGGTTTGGCATCCACCTTTAGAGGCCCCAGGCCCTCACCTGCAAAAATCCCGGTAATAATGCCAAAATTTCTCTTCACACGATCCTTGACGATTGCTGTCAGATCCACAATCACATCAGCGATATTGGAATGGGGCAGTCCAGACTTATAGCTGCCGTACACTTTATTTGCCGGAAGCCCGATAAAGTTCTTCATGGTCATGGTCGTACCCGCCCACATGTGGGTCTTCATAGGGGCAACGCTCACCATCACATCAACCTTATCAATAGTGTCGAATATGGCATAATCAGGAAGTGACAGCGGCTTGGGGGCCTTCATCTTGGTATAGGGGGTGCCGTCGAAATAAAGGGTCTCTATAGCCGGGTCCTTCAATGCGGCAACGCCTGCTTCGTAGCCGCACTCTTGGAAAAAGCTGTGGCAATTGCTGGCATTGCTCTCGGCGATGATGACCTTTTGGGCCCCTTGCGCCCTTGCCATCTTTGCTACAGCGATGGCCACCCTGGGATCGGAGATCGTTGCCATAGCGCGCGCAACGGAATAGTTGTCCATAAGAAAAAATCCTAGATGCGGCACCTGGACGACATTGGGCTTGACAAGAACGGTGTCCCCTTTCTTTACGGGAAGTCCACCGACTAGGTTGCAGGCCTCTTGCAGCATTCCTTCAATTTCTGCCATGCTTTCGGGTGTCCAACTGACCTGCATCAATCCCAGTTTTTTCTTCGATTTTAGGGTGTCATCTCCCCAGACTGAAAGATTGAAGCTCAAGCTCTTACCGAGGTCCTGGCTGCTTTTGACAACGGCGACGGCCGTCTTGGTCTTGGCCTTGAGTATTGCAGGGAATCCACCCAGGGCGACTGCCCCTGCAATGACCCCCGAAGTCTTGAGAAAATCCCTCCTTCCCATCTCTCTCATAGCTGACCCTCCTTTCTTCGGTCATGCCACCGGCTTAGCCTGCGCGGTGAAAATATGAAGCGCCCAAAACCGGGCAGTAATGTGAGCCACCCAAAAGGTGGCGGGCCTCCAAAATATATGTTGATTAATCCCTTAAACCTTCGCGCTATGCGGGTATGTTAGTGATTTGGTAAAACCAAATACCTCCTTCAGATAAAGAGAGGTGACCCCAGAGACCAACGAGCAGTATCCAAAGCGACCATATCCATTTGGCCCTGTCTTTTCCCCCTAAGTACTTTATTTCACAAATGGTGGATTTTCTGAAAAGAAAAAGTGCTTTCAAAATGTTCCATACAAATAGTGAAATGAGGAAGGGGTATTGGGGAAGGCATTTTTCGGCAACGGGAGACTGTGTAAGGACAGCAGGTCCCGACGAGGAGCACCTCAGAAAGCATGTAAGGTGGCAGCTGCGAAGGGATGAGAACATGGATTAGCTCAAGCTATGGGGGAAAAGCACCTTGACCCTTTTAGGGCCAGCCTTCAAACCACCCCTTTTAAGGATGGTGGCTGACTTGAGTCGTATGGCCTATTGTGGATAATACCCCTTTTTTATAACCATCTTAACGACATTCCGAGTTCATTTGTTAACATACATAAGAGAAAAAAATCTGACAATAAAAAAATTCCATTATTTCAAATTGAGTTCTATAATGCGGAACTCACATGGCCGGCCTTATTGACATACTAAACCTTTTCCCAGCCCTTTCAAGGTGGAATTAACGAGTAGATGATAATAATCACATGGCGCAATCCGATGGGTCGCCCGCCAGTTTTGACAGGGCATGGTTCAGTGCCGGCAATACAACCGAGAGATTCTCGCTGGCACCCCGGGGGCTGCCCGGGAGGTTTATGATCAGACAGCCACCCCTGACCCCTGCCATTGCCCGGGATATCATGGCATAGGGTGTCTTTTTGAGGCTTTCGGCACGCATGGCCTCTGCCATCCCAGGGACCTCGAAATCAATGACCTCTTCCATGGCCTGGGGAGTCACATCGGTGGGGCTGAGCCCGGTTCCACCGGAGGTAACGATCAGCGAAAGCCTGTCTCTGTCCACCCATCTCTTGAGGGTATCAACGATCTGTTCTTGCTTATCGGGGACGATCTTTTTCTTGAGGACCAAAAATCCTTCCCCCGCAAGCATCCGGGCGACTATCCTGCCGCTCTCATCCTCTCTGAGGTCCCGAGATCCCTTGTCGCTGATCGTCAGGACGCCAGTCTTGACCCCTCTATCCATCCCCAGCGGTTATTCCTTTTCCTGCGCGGCCGCTATGACCTTTTCCGCCAGCGGGCCAGGCATTTCCTCATAGTGGGAGGGTTTCATCCAGAACGTACCCCGGCCCCCGGTAAGGGAATTAAGATCCAGTGCGTACATCAGGACTTCGGCCATGGGGACATGGGCCTTGATCACCTGATACTTGCCCTTGCTGTCCACCCCCAGGACCCTTCCGCGTCGGCCGTTCAGATCGCCCATTACATCCCCCATCACCTCCTCGGGGACGGTGACTTCAATTTCCATAATGGGTTCGAGCATGGTCGGGTTTGCCTCCTGCATCGCCCTTTTGAGGCACATGCTGGCCGCAATCTTGAATGCCATTTCAGAGGAGTCCACATCATGCGACTTGCCGTCAAAAAAGCGGACCTTCAGGTCCACCACGGGATAGCCCGCAAGGATACCACTGGTGAGGGCCTCATTGAGACCCTTTTCCACGGCAGGTACAAAATTCCGGGGCACATTCATCCCGCTCAGGGCCTCGTCAAACTCAAACCCCGTCCCCTTTTCCAAGGGCGAGACATCAAAATGGACTTCGGCAAACTGTCCTCGACCCCCGGTTTGCTTCTTGTGACGGTAGATGACGTTTTGGACCGGTTTTTTGATGGTCTCCCGGTAAGGGACTTTGACCGGACTGAGATCAACCTCCACCCCAAACTTTCGGTTCAGTTTTTCACATGTGGCCTCCAGATGGATCTGCCCCGCGCCCGAGAGGACGATCTCTGATGTGGATTGATCCCTGTGCAGCCTCAGGGTGGGGTCTTCTTCGAGGAGCTTGCCCAAAGAGGTAAAGACCTTGTCCTCGCTACCCTTGACCTTTGCCGCAACCGCATAAGATATGACCGGCGGCAGCGGTTCAGCTGACTGGTAAATGACAGGATCATTTTCGGCGCACAGGGTGTCACCCGTGGATGTCTGTTTTAACTTGGCGATCGCAACAATGTCTCCAGGACCCACCATCTCCACTGACCGCTGTTTCTTCCCCTCCATAAGGAGAAGCTGGCCAAACTTCTCCTTCACTTCCTTGTTGGCATTGTAAACCGTTGAATCGGACTCGAGCGTTCCGGAGAAGGCCCTCAGCAGTGTCAGTTTCCCTGCAAAGGGATCGGCAACGGTCTTAAAGACAAGGGCAGAAAAAGGCGCATCTGGCGAGGAGGGCCTTTCAACCCTTTCTTCACTGCCAGGTCTTACCCCTTCCCGGGCCCCCCTTTCAACCGGAGAGGGGAGCCCCTGGATGATCAGGTCCATCAACTGGGGGACACCAATGTTCAAGATCGCCGAACCACCGACCATGGGAACGACCACTCCCGACTTGACTCCCTGGGTAAAGGTCGCTTCTATCTCGGTATGGGAAATCTCTTCCCCTTCAAGATACTTCTCCATCAGTTCATCGCTAACTTCGACGATATTCTCCATCATCTTTTCTCGCCACTCTTCGACGATGTCCGCCATATCAGTAGGGATATCGGAGGTTTCAAATTTGCCGCTTCCGTCCTTGCTGTAAAGATAGGCCTTTTTCTTGATCAGATCTACCAGCCCTTCAAACTTGTCTTCTGCACCTATGGGGATAAGGACCGGTGTCGCCTTTATCTCGAAGGCCTGCGAGGCCTGTTCCACGACCTTGAAGAAATCAGCCCGCTCCCTATCTAGTTTGTTGATAAAGATAATCCTGGGCAGCCCCTGCGCGTCTGCAAATGTCCACACCTTTTCCGTTCCGACCTTTACCCCTGCCGTGGCGTCAATGACCACGACCGCTCCATCGGCCGCCTGGAGGGAAAATTTCGTGTCAGAGAGAAAATTGTCATCCCCGGGGGTATCGATAAGGTTTATGGTGTTCTTTTTCCAGGTGAGGTTGTGAAAGGCGGTGCTAATGGTGATCCCCCTCTTTATCTCCTCCGGCTCAAAATCCAGGTTTGATGTGCCATCGTCCACCCTGCCGGGTCTGGTGGTGGCCTTTCCATCAAACAGCATTGCCTCGGCAAGTGAAGTCTTTCCCGAGCCCACATGGGCGATAAGAGCGACATTCCTCAATTCTTCTACCTTTTTTTCCATATTTAAACCCTCTCTTTACCTAAACCAAATTTTAAATACCGCTAGTTTGATGATTTAGCAAAAAATTATAACTCAGACGGCACGCTTTTGACAAAAAATGGTGGCCCGAGAATCATTGCATACCCCAGAGTAATTTCAACCGGTCATAGAGACCGAGAGCTGCTTTTCCGGAATACAGGATAGATGTTTGGAGATGATTGGAACCCCTGGTGAGACCCCGTAAGCACACTGTGTATGGTTTCCTTGTGGAATGATGCAATATTAGAAATCCTAAAAGGTAATTAGTCAAACTACATCAACAATTAAATCAAAGTCAAGCCAAGAATAGGACCGGACTTTTTTATTGCCAATTTTGAGAAATATGCTATACTTACTAGTTCTGAACAGGAATAGAGAAAAATCGGCTATTGGAGGAAATCCGGGCGGTTCTTATCTTGTTGCTCAACGACTCCATAGAGACCTTTATCGGGTATTTGAGGGGCCAAAAGGGTTACTCCCTGCACACGATAAGAAACTACCATACCGACCTGCGGCAGTTCTCGGGATTTTTGGCGTCCAGGGGGGCATCGCCTGACAGCAAAAGAGGCAACCATAGGGCCGATGGGGTCGATCCCGCAGCCATCAGGGAATACCTGGGTAGCCTCTACGGGTCGTTGACACGCAGGAGCATTGCCCGTAAACTCTCTGCCATTCGCTCCTTTTTTCTGTTCCTCGAAAAGAAAGGGTTGATCAGGGGCAACCCTGCGGCTGACATTCAAACACCCAGGTTAGAAAGATATATTCCCAGCTATCTTCCGGTAGACGAGGTCTTCAGGCTTCTACAGAGACCCGAGCGAGACAAGCCACTGGGCCTGAGAGACCTGGCCATTTTGGAGATGCTCTATTCCTGCGGAATTCGGGTCAGTGAACTGGAGGCCTTGAATATCTCCAGCATCGATTTTGACGAACGTCTGGTCAGGGTCGTCGGAAAAGGGAACAAAGAGAGGATCGTTCCGATCGGGCGAAAGGCATTAAAGGCGGTAAGGGATTATCTGGAGGCAACACAATCCATAAGGAAAAAGACGGGTGTCCACTTACAGAAAGGCCCTCTCTTCTTGAACATCCGCGGGGGCCGTCTTTCGGTCCGTAGCCTCGGGAGGATCATCAAGCGATATGCCAGGGAGATCGGGCTGAGCCCTGACATCAGTCCCCATTCCATGAGGCATACCTTTGCCACACATCTCCTGGAAGGGGGGGCCGATCTTCGATCCATACAGGAACTGCTGGGGCATGTGAGTCTCTCAACCACTCAGAAGTACACCCATGCGACCCTGGATAGGCTTATGGAAGTATACGACAAGACCCACCCAAGGAGTAAGTAAGATGGTGGGAAGCAGGACGCGGGTTTAGACCCATCGGCACTTTTTGAAATTCGAATGCCCCCTTTTTGTCAAGAGGCTCCGTGTGGCAGGGCCTTTTTACATTTTGCGACAGAGCCGGTATTGGCCGGTGGATCGTAGAGAGAAGGGAAACGGTATTTAGGACATGAACCCAGAACACCGGATAAAAGTGAAGGCCACCACTGTCCTTGCGGTCAGAAAAAACGGAAAGGTGGTCATGGCCGGGGACGGACAGGTAAGCCTTGGGGATACGATTATGAAGCACAAGGCCACAAAGGTCCGGTATATGTATAAAGACCAAGTGCTTGCAGGGTTTGCCGGGGCAGCGGCCGATGCCTTTAATCTCTTTGAGAGGCTGGAGGGAAAACTGGAGACCTATCACGGAAACCTGGCCCGGGCCGCGGTTGAACTGGCAAAGGACTGGAGAACAGACAAGATCCTGAGGAGGCTCGAGGCCCTGCTCCTTGCCGCTGACTGGGAACATATGTTTGTGATCTCCGGCACCGGCGATGTGATAGAACCCGACGAGTCCGTAGCCGCCATCGGATCCGGCGGGCCTTATGCCCTTGCGGCCGCTCGTGCCCTGGTGACCCATTCCGACCTGGATGCGGTAACCATTGCCCGCGAATCCATGAAGATTGCAGCATCCATCTGTATCTATACAAACGAGCACCTGTCCCTCTACGAGCTTGCGGAATGATCCGTTTGACTGGTCTGGAAAGACCCTGCCAGGCCTTTTGAAAACGACCGCCGGGGTTAGATTTTTTTTGGCAGTTTCGTGATACTGAATCAGAGGTACCGAATGAAACGAGAGAGTGCAGAAGAAAATCACTTTATGGAAGTCCTGACACCGAGGGAAATCGTATCGGAGTTAGACAAATATATCATAGGCCAGAACCCGGCCAAGCGTTCAGTGGCAATTGCGTTGAGAAACAGATGGCGCCGCCAGCAGGTCCCCAAGGAGCTCAGGGACGAGATCGCCCCAAAAAACATTATCATGATGGGACCTACCGGGGTAGGAAAGACCGAGATTGCCAGGCGGCTGGCGCGTCTTGCAAAATCCCCATTCCTCAAGGTAGAGGCCACCAAGTTTACAGAGGTGGGATACGTGGGGAGGGACGTGGAGTCAATGGTCAGGGATCTCACAGAGCTGGCCGTCAACATGTCCAAGAAGGGGGAACAAGAGCAGGTAAAACCCAAGGCCCGCGAGTTGGCCGAAGAAAGACTGCTTGATATCCTTTTGCCAAAGCGGAGCGAAGAGACCCATGAAGAAGAACAGGGGGAAAAGGAAAGGGTCCTGGAGGTGGTAAAGATAGATAAGATAGAGGCCTCCTCCACCCGTGAAAAGCTGCGGCGAATGCTGAGGAGCGGTAAGCTCAATGAACGTTATGTGGAGTTAGAGGTGACCAACACCAGCATGCCCATGGTGGAGATCTTCTCCAGCGCAGGTCTTGAAGAGATGGAATTTAACGTCAAGGAGATCTTTGGGAGCATGTTTCCGTCCAGGAAAAAGAAGCGGCGGGTAAAGATCCCCGAGGCCCTGGAGATCCTTTTTCAGGAGGAATCGCAACGCCTCATCGATATGGACAAGGTCATAGAGAGCGCGCTTCGGATTACCGAACAGAATGGGATAGTTTTCTTGGACGAGCTGGACAAGGTGGCCGGGTCTGATTCCTCTTATGGTCCTGACGTATCGCGCGAGGGCGTGCAGAGAGACCTCCTGCCCATTGTGGAGGGGTCTACGGTCACCACAAAATACGGGATGGTCAAGACAGACCATATCCTGTTTATTGCCGCCGGGGCATTTAACGTGAGCAAGCCTTCGGACCTGTTGCCGGAGTTGCAGGGGAGATTCCCGATCCGGGTCGAATTGGACTCCCTTTCCATGGAAGACTTTATCCGTATTCTCACCGAGCCCAAAAACGCACTCATTACCCAGTATCGGGCACTGCTTTCCACGGAAGGGATTGAGCTGATATTCCAGGAGGATGCGGTCAAAGAGATTGCCAGAATCGCAAAAGAGGTCAATGATCGCACTGAGAATATCGGGGCGCGTCGTCTCCACACCGTGATGGAAAAACTGGTCGATGAGATATCCTTTGATGCACCGGACATGACCGCAACCACGGTAACAATCAACAAGGAATATGTGCAGGAAAAGCTGGCCGAGATCCTGGAAGACGAAAACCTGAGCAGGTATATCCTATGATCGATCATAGCGAGAGGGCCAAGGTCCTTATCGAGGCCCTTCCCTATATCCAGCGTTTTAATGGGGCCATCGTGGTCGTCAAATACGGTGGGCATGCAATGGCGGACGATGCGCTAAAACACAATTTTGCCCTGGACGTCATCCTCTTGAAATATGTGGGGATGAACCCGGTCATCATCCATGGGGGTGGCCCCCAGATCGGTGGGTTTTTGAAGAGGCTTTCCATCAAATCGGAATTTGTGGATGGCATGCGGGTCACCGACAAACAGACCATGGATGTGGTGGAGATGGTCTTGGTTGGAAAGGTCAACAAGGAGATTGTCAACCTGATAAACAGCAACGGCGGTCGCGCGGTCGGGCTTTCAGGCAAAGACGGCAAGCTCATCACAACCAGGAAGATGCAATATGTAAGGGATGTGGGGGGAGATCAGCCACCGGAAATCATTGACATGGGCATGGTCGGCGAGATCACCTCTGTGGACGACCGGGTGCTCATGTGCCTGATGGAGAGTGAGTTCATCCCGGTTATTGCCCCCGTGGGCACCAGTCAGGAGGGAGAGACCCACAATATCAACGCGGACCTGGTTGCAGGGCATATCGCTTCCTCACTCAAGGCCAGAAAGCTGATCCTCCTTACAGACACTGAAGGTGTGCTGGATCGGGAGGGAAGGCTGATCTCTACCCTGAAGATGGACGAGGCCCGTCAGTTGATCGGTGATAAGACCATCCAGGGAGGGATGATTCCAAAGGTGAACTGCTGCCTGGAGGCCTTGAATAGCGGTGTCAAGAAGGCCCACATCATCGATGGCCGGCAGGCCCATGCCATTCTATTGGAAGTCTTTTCCAAGATAGGGATAGGCACCGAAATCGTGCATTGACAATTCGGTATTTGATTACGACCCGATTTTAGTCCAAGGAGAGGATGACATAATGAATAGAAATTTACAAAGCGATTCCACAATATCTCTGGCCGACAAATACATGTTCCCCACCTACACCCGTTTTCCTGTGACATTGGTGCGGGGAGAGGGATGCCGGGTCTGGGACGAGGATGGCGCGGAATACCTTGACTTTGTCGGGGGCATTGCCGTCTGTGCCCTGGGACACTGCTCTCCCATTGTAAGCCGCGTCCTCAGAGAGCAATCAGAGAGGCTGGTCCATGTCTCAAATCTCTACTACACCCGCCCTCAGACCGAACTGGCACAGCTTCTCGTGGAAAACTCCTTTGCCGACAGGGTCTTTTTCTGTAACAGCGGCGCAGAGGCCAATGAGGCAGCCATGAAGCTGGCGCGTCGTTATTCGAGTGAGAGATTTGGCAAAGACAGACATACCATCATCTCCATGGACAACTCTTTTCACGGCCGGACCATGGCAACCCTCTCTGCCACAGGCCAGACCAAGGTGCAGGTCGGCTATGACCCCTTACTGCAAGGGTTCAAGTTTGTTCCATTTGATGACACCCGCAGCCTGGATCAGGCCCTGGACGATGCCGTCTGTGCCGTGATGCTGGAGCCCATACAGGGAGAAGGGGGCGTTGTGTGTCCCGATCCCACCTATTTGAAAGAGGTCCGGAGGCTGTGCACGGAGCGGAACACCCTGTTGATCTTTGACGAGGTCCAGGTGGGGATGGGCAGGACGGGCAGGCTCTTTGCCCACGAGCACTATGGCATTGTCCCGGATATCATGACACTGGCCAAGGCCCTCGGGAATGGGCTCCCCATCGGTGCGATGCTCTCCACAGAAGAAGTGGGAAAGGCATTTGGACCCGGGAGCCACGCCAGCACATTTGGGGGGACACCCCTGGTCAGCGCTGTATCTCGTGCGGTGCTAAAAAGCCTCCTGGAGGACGGATGGCTAGAGCACTGCCGGGACATGGGCGATTATCTCAAGGCCGGCCTTGAAAAACTCGCCCATCAGTATGGCTTTATCAAAGAGGTCAGGGGACTCGGGCTTATCGTTGGCATGGAAATGGACCGGCCCGGCGGACCCGTCGTGGATGCCTGTCTGAAAGAAGGGGTTCTGATCAACTGCGCCCATGAAAAGGTGCTTCGTTTCCTCCCCCCCCTTGTTGTCCGCAAAGAGGAGATCGATGTCCTGATCGGGACACTGGATAGGGTTTTTGAGGGGATGAGGAACGAGGATTGAAACAGGGGAGATCTAACTTGAACCAGGAGAGCGCTAAAATCGTTTTGGCCTATTCAGGGGGGCTGGACACCTCGGTAATCCTGAGATGGCTAAAGGAGACATACCAATGCCCGGTGGTGGCCTATGCCGCTGACCTGGGGCAAGGAGAAGAGCTTCGCGGCCTAAAGGCAAAGGCCCTCAATACCGGGGCAGATGAGGTCTTTGTGGAGGACCTGAGAGAGGAGTTTGTCCGGGATTTTGTTTTCCCGGCGCTCCGGGCCAATGCCATATATGAATCAACATACCTTATGGGCACATCCCTTGCCAGACCGCTCATCGCCAGGGGCCAGGTGGAGACCGCCAGAAAGGTGGGAGCCGATGCCGTGGCCCACGGGGCAACCGGGAAAGGCAATGACCAGGTGCGGTTTGAGCTGGCCTATATGGCCCTGGAGCCGGGCCTCAAGATCATTGCCCCGTGGAGGATATGGGAGTTCAAGGGGAGGGAAGATCTCATGGCATATGCCCGCTCCAGGAACATCCCCGTGCCGGTCACCAGGGAAAAGCCATATTCGAGCGACCGCAACCTGTTGCATATCAGCTTTGAGGGGGGAATCCTTGAAGATACCTGGAGCGAGCCCCCCGAGGAGATCTTTGTCCTGTCGGTCTCCCCGGAAAAGGCGCCCGACACCCCCACCTATATTGAAATAGGATGGAAGCAGGGAAACCCGGTCTCTGTCAATGGAGAGGCCATGGGGCCTGTTGAGCTCTTGACCCGGTTAAATGGGCTGGGGGGAAAGAATGGGATCGGTCGCGTAGACATGGTCGAAAATCGCTATGTGGGGATGAAATCAAGAGGCATATACGAGACACCCGGGGGGAGCATCCTGAGGACGGCCCATATGGCCATGGAATCGGTTACGCTGGACCGGGAGGTCATGCATATCCGGGACGGACTGGTGCCCCGCTATTCCGAAATGATTTACAACGGCTACTGGTTTTCTCCCGAAAGGGAGATGTTACAGACCTTAATAGACAAGACCCAGGAAAACGTCAACGGTGTTGTCAGATTGAAACTCTACAAGGGCAACTGCATCGTGGTGGGAAGAAAATCCGGTACAACCCTCTACCACCCAGACTTCGCCACATTCGAGGAGGATGGGGTCTACAATCAAAAGGACGCCGAGGGGTTTATCCGGCTCAATGGGCTGCGTCTAAAGATCGCCCGGCTCTTGCGTCAGGCTCGGAAGGGTTGATGAGGAAAAAGGTATGGCTCAAAAGGTTTGGGGGGGTCGTTTTCGGGAGGAGACAGACGGGCTGGTTGATCGATTCAATGCCTCCATCGGCTTTGACCGCCGTCTCTATGCCCATGATATAGCGGGTAGCATCGCCCATTGCCGGATGCTGGCAAACCAGGGGATAATCCCGGAGGAGGAGGCCTTGCAGATCGTGGAGGCCCTCGGAGAAATAAAGCGGAACATAGAACGGGGCCAACTATCATTTGATGAGGACTACGAAGATATTCACAGCCTTATAGAAGACCTGCTCATAGACAAGATCGGGGTGGTGGGCGAAAAGCTCCACACGGGCAGGAGTCGAAATGACCAGGTGGCACTGGACACCCGTCTTTTCGTAAAGGACGCCATTCATCGTGTCATTGGTTTGATCAAAGAGACTCAACTGGCCCTCATCACACTCGCAGAAGAGAACCTGGCCCTGATCATGCCAGGCTATACCCATCTACAGAGGGCCCAGCCCGTGCTCCTGGCTCACCATCTGCACGCATTCTATGAGATGCTCAAGCGAGATAAAGAGCGCTTCGAGGGGTCCCTCGCAAGGGTTAATGTCCTCCCCTTGGGAAGCTCTGCCCTGGCCGGCACCACATTTGATCTGGACCGGGAGATGGTGGCCAAGGAACTGGGGTTTGACAAGATCAGCAAAAACAGTATGGATGCCGTCAGTGACAGGGACTTTGCCCTGGAGTTTCTCTTCAATGCCTCGGTCTTAATGATGCACCTCAGCCGGCTGAGTGAGGAATTCATCATATGGGCAAGCCAGGAGTTCGGCTATATCGCCATATCGGATGCCTTCTGTACCGGCAGCAGCATTATGCCGCAGAAAAAGAACCCTGACGTACCGGAACTGATCAGGGGGAAGACGGGCCGGGTCTACGGCCATCTCATCTCCCTTTTGACGACCATGAAGGGGCTTCCCCTTGCCTACAACAAAGACATGCAGGAAGACAAGGAGGCCCTCTTTGACGCAACAGACACCGTGGAGATCTGCCTGGGGGTCATGAGGGGGTTACTCGGAGCGATCTCCTTTAACGGCGAACGGATGCGGGAGGCTGCAAAAGGGGGGTTTCTGGTGGCGACAGATCTGGCCGATTATCTGACCACAAAAGGGATTCCCTTTCGCAAGGCGCATGAGATCGTGGGAGAAATGGTCCTGTTCGCACTCGATCGGAAAAAAGAGCTCTCTGACCTGACGCTTGATGAAATGAAGGGCTTTGCCAGGCAGATCAAAGAGGATGTCTATGATTGGCTCGATCCGGTGTCGTCCCCAAAGAGGAGAAACCTCCCCGGTGGTACAGGCCCGGAGATTGTAAAGAAAAACCTTCAGAGCGCCAGACAGGAGCTAAGGGCTTGAGATATCGGTGGGGGATTCTTTTTGTGAGCCTGGGGTTGCTCCTCATGGTCGGGGTCACCTGCGGCAAAAAGGCCCCCCCTTTCCTGCCCGAACGGGTCATGCCCCTGAAGGTGACCCAGTTAAAGGCCGGATGGAAAAAGGGCACAATCGTCCTGAGTGGTATCATAGCCGGTCCTCAGGGGAGCCCCCGGGGAGACCGTGATGTGACAGGCTGCCGGGTCTACCACGCCCGATACACCAAAGACAATGCCCCCTGCGAAGAGTGCCCCGTCCACTATGAGGGCTTCAAGCTAATAAAGGGGGAGGTAATAAAGACCGAGGGGTTTTATTGCCCGGTCCCGGGGATAGAAAAAAAGGGGATTCACTTTTTTGAGGTCCGGCTGGTTGGAAGCGATGGGGCGGTAGGCGCCCCTTCAAACAGGGCAAGGTTGGTCATTGGCGATTGATGATGGGCCCTTTATGGGCAAGGGGCTTTTCTCTGCTATCGATCATCAGTGGTCAATCGACAATCCAATAATGCATCATTTTCATTACATCGAAGACGAACTCCACTGCGAGGATGTCCCGGTCTCAAAAGTGGCCATGGAGGTTGGTACGCCCTTTTATCTATACTCCCATGCCACACTGAGACAGCACTTCAGGGCAGTGGACCACGCCTTTGACGGCATCAAACACCTGACCTGTTTTTCCGTCAAGGCCAATTCCAATATTGCCATACTCAGGCTTTTTGCCCGGGAAGGCGGTGGAATGGATATTGTCTCCGGGGGGGAGCTCTACCGGGCGCTCAAGGCCGGAGTGGCGCCCAGTAGGATAGTCTATTCCGGGGTCGGCAAACAGAGAGAAGACCTGGAATATGCCCTCCGTTCAGATATCCTTATGTTTAACGTTGAGTCCCCACTCGAGATATTGACACTCAATGAGATATCCGGGAAGTTGTCAAAGCGGGCGAGGATCGCGATCCGGGTCAATCCGGATGTGGACCCCGAGACCCACCCCTATATCTCCACCGGTCTGAGGGAGAACAAATTTGGCATCGATATAGATGATGCGCCTGAACAGTATGCCCTGGCAGCAAATCTAGCTAACCTTGAAATCTCAGGGGTCTCATGCCACATCGGATCCCAGCTGACCCAGGTGAGTCCCTTTGTGGACGCATTGGGCAAACTCAATCGGCTGATCGGGAAGCTTGAAGAGGCAGGAATAAAGATCCGTTTTCTGGACCTCGGGGGAGGTCTGGGGATTACCTATGACAGAGAGGAGCCTCCTCATCCAAGGGAATATGCCGCTGCGATCAAAGAGCGACTTCGAACAGAAGACCTGACACTGATCCTGGAGCCCGGCCGGGTAATTATGGGCAACGGGGGGATTTTGGTCACCCGGGTGCTCTATACAAAGCCGACAAAGGAAAAGACCTTTTTTGTCGTGGATGCGGCCATGAATGATCTGATGCGCCCCTGTCTTTACGGTTCGTATCACATGATTCAGCCCGTCAGGCGGTCAGGCCGACAAAAGGTCAAGGCCGACATCGTCGGCCCGATCTGCGAGTCCAGCGATTTTTTTGCAAAGGGCAGGGAAATCGAGGCATGCCGGCAGGGTGAGCTGTTGGCCATTATGAGTGCGGGGGCCTACGGGTTTAGCATGGCCTCCAATTACAATTCAAGACCCAGGGCCTGTGAGGTGATGGTCAGGGAAGACCGCTTTTACACCATCAGGGAGAGGGAGACCCATGAAGACCTGATCCGGGGCGAGACAATCCCAGATTTTTTGCAGGCAAAATGATTGGGCAAAGGAAAGAAATGCCAGGAGATATGGAACCTATCGAATTCTGGAAGATGAGCGGGAGCGGAAACGATTTTATCCTCATCGACAACAGGGGGGACAGATCAGGGATGAACAGATGGGTCCCCTGGTAAAGAGCGCCTCCAGACGCAGAGAGTCTGTGGGTGCGGATGGTGTCATTTTTGTGGTCGGATCGGATCGATACGATTTTGGCCGGCGTTTCTTTAACGCCGATGGAGGGGAGGTGGAAATGTGCGGTAACGGTGGGCGGTGCGTCTCCCGTTTCGCCTGCTTAAAGGGGATTGCCGGCCCCAAGATGACCTTTGAAACCCTGGCCGGCCCTGTTTCTGCCGAGGTCAAAGGACGTCGGGTAAAGATCCTAATGTCCCGGCCCGGTAAGGTATCCCTGGACCTGGATATGGATCACCAACCCGGTTGGATAACCTCCGATTTTGTCAATACCGGTGTCCCGCACGTGGTGAGAGGAATTGACTGTTGACTTCAGGCAGGAAAACGGATCGTTTGAACAGGTCTGGCTCTAGGGGGATACCTCGGTGATCTACCAGGCGCAACTCCATAAAGAGGCGATCAAATCGGATTGACGATTGACATTGCCCTGGCGTGAAAAAAATAAGCGTTCCGGGTCGTTTGGGTTTAAGTCAATCCTGATAACAAAACAAAGACTGGATGGGAGGTTATCATGTTTAAAG
>CAZXCQ010000073.1:17339-23460 GCA_964639275.1 uncultured Desulfobacteraceae bacterium
TAAGTCAATCCTGATAACAAAACAAAGACTGGATGGGAGGTTATCATGTTTAAAGGATCTATTGTCGCCATCGTTACCCCTTTTAGAGAAGGGAAAGTGGATGAGGAAGCCTATCGTGAATTGATAGAGTTTCAGATCGAAAACGGCACAAACGCGATCGTGCCCTGTGGTACAACCGGGGAATCTGCCACCCTAAATATGGAGGAGCATGCCCGGGTCATTGACATCGCTGTTGAGGCTGTAAACAAGAGGGTTCCTGTCATTGCAGGGACCGGCGGTAACAGTACCAGCGAGGCGATCGATCTGACCAGGCACGCCAAGAAGGCGGGCGCCGATGGGACCCTCCAGGTAACCCCTTACTACAATAAACCGACCCAGGAGGGGCTTTATCGGCATTTCAAGGCAATTGCAGAGGCCGTGCCTTTGCCCCAGGTCCTGTATAACGTGCCGGGCCGTACCGGGCTCAACATGCTTCCCGAGACCGTGGCTCGCCTAGCGGAACTCCCTGAGATCGTTGCCGTTAAAGAGGCATCGGGCAGCCTGGCCCAAATGGCCGAGATTGTAAAGCTGGCAGGGGACAATATCACTCTTCTCTCAGGGGACGACAATGTCACCCTGCCGGTCCTCTCCCTGGGCGGGAAAGGGGTTGTCTCAGTGGTCGCCAATATTGTCCCCAGGGAGACCGCGGAGCTGGTAAAGGCCTGGGAAGAGGGAAATGTGGAACGGGCCAAAGAGCTCTTTTATGATCTATTCACCCTGTGCCAGGCCATGTTTTACGAAACCAACCCGATTCCGGTAAAGACCTCGCTGGCACTTATGGGAAAGATCGGCGGTGAGATGAGACTCCCCCTTTACCCGATGGCCCCCGCCAATCTGGAGAAGCTCAAAAAGGCACTTCGAGATTACGGTCTTATCTAGTCTGATAAACGTCACAAAGACGATTGTCCGCGGTCCGTTGCCCCGGCCCTTCGCGGCTGAGAAGCGGCCACGACGACAGTCTGCCAAAAAGGAGGTAAGGGTTCAAGGGTTCCGGGTTTCCCGATGAATCGGGATTCAAGGTTAAGAACAGGGACGGAATTAAGGCCCGGAATGTCTTTTGACCTTGTAGGAATGGCGTCTTATGGGCCGTCAATTCCCCGACGTGAGATGATGAATTCGGGGGCTTCTCATATCAATGCGTCCAAGAAATCAAATCCGAGGGCAGAATTGCAGCCTTGAACCCCTGAACCTTTGAACCCGTGAACGGTTACAAAAGGAGAGAGGATCATGCTAGAGACGATTGTTGCCGGTGCTGCCGGCCGTATGGGGCAACGCATCATAAACATGATCTCCCAGAATTCCGAAGTGACCCTGGCCGGGGCCTTTGAGAGACCTGACCATCCCAGCGTCAACCAGGATGCCGGTCTTGTGGCAGGTGCTCGAGAACTGGGTGTCCCCATCAGGGGCTCTTTGAAAGAAGTGGTTGGTAAAGGAGAGGTGTTGATCGACTTTACAACACCGGCGGCCACCCTTGAGAATATCAGGGCCGCGACCACGCGCAACCTTGCCATGGTAATCGGCACCACCGGGATTTCAGGGGAGATGCTAAAGGAGGTCGAGGCGCTCTCAAAAAAGATCCGGTGTGTCCTCGCTCCCAATATGAGCGTCGGCGTCAACGTTATGTTCAAGATTGCCGGGGAGATGGCTCGAATCCTCGGCAACGACTATGACATGGAGATCCTGGAGGTCCATCATCGGCTAAAAAAGGATGCACCGAGCGGAACCGCTATGCGTCTGGCACAGATCGTGGCCCAGGCCGTGGGTCGAGACCTGGAAAAGGTGGGGAGATACGAACGCAAGGGGATGATCGGTCAGAGGACCGATGAGGAGATCGGCATACAGACCTGGCGTGCCGGCGACATCACAGGCGAGCATACCCTGATGTTTGGCGGCATCGGGGAGAGGCTGGAATTGACCCATCGGGCCCACAACCGCGATAATTTTGCCAGGGGTGCGATAAGGGCCGGCCTGTGGGTGGTCAAACAGCCAGAAGGCCTCTACGACATGCAGGACGTATTGGGGCTCCGATAGGCGCTGGGCCGCGGCCGCAGCCGTATTGCCGGGGGCAAGAGATAGTTTGCAGTTGAGAGCAGGCGGAGATTGCTGACCATGGAAATTTTTGAGAAGGCTGAGCGACTTAAACAATTACCTCCCTACCTTTTTAAGGAGATTGACCGAAAAAAGGCCGAGGTCATGGCCAGGGGGGTTGATATCATTGATCTGGGTGTGGGTGACCCTGATCTCCCCACACCAGCGCACATCATCGAGGCCCTTAAGAGGGCAGCCGATGATCCGGCCAATCACCGATACCCCTCCTACTCCGGAATGAACGATTTCAAAGAGGTGGTGGCCCAGTGGTATCGGGAACGATCCGGTGTAGAACTGGATCCTGAAACGGAAGTAGTTTCTCTTATTGGTTGCAAGGAGGGGCTTGCCCACCTGCCGTTGGCCTTTATTGACCCAGGTGATGTGACTCTTGTGCCAACGCCGGCATACCCGGTCTACAACATCGCCACGATCTTTGCCGGGGGACGGCCTCATTTTATGCCTCTTTTGAGGGAGAACAACTTCCTGCCGGATCTTGATGCCATCCCCGATGAAGTGGCTGATCGGGCCAAGTTGATATTCCTCAACTACCCAAACAACCCCACATCAGCGGTCGCTGACCTGGCGTTTTTTGATCGGGTCGTGGAATTTGCGAGGAAACACCGGGTCCTGGTGTGCCACGACGCGGCATACAGCGAGCTGGCCTTTGACGGGTACCGTTCTCCCAGCTTCCTGGAGGTGGACGGGGCCAAGGAGATGGGCCTCGAATTTCACTCCCTCTCCAAGACCTATAACATGACCGGGTGGCGAATCGGCTTTGCCGTGGGCAATCAAAAGGGCATAGAGGGACTGAGTGCCGTCAAGAGCAACGTTGATTCGGGGGTCTTCCAGGCCGTCCAGATGGCAGGGATTGAGGCCTTCCGGGGGGACCAGTCCTGCGTGCGCGAGATGAACCAGGTCTATACCCGACGTCGGGACCTGATGGTAAAAGGGCTCCGCGATGCGGGTCTTGAGGTGGAACCCCCCAAGGCGACCTTTTATCTGTGGATTGCGGTCCCCGGGGGATATACCTCCGCCCAGTTTGCCACCCGCCTGCTGGAGGAGGCCGGTGTCGTGGTTACCCCGGGAAACGGTTTCGGCGAGCCCGGAGAGGGGTACTTCCGCATCGCCCTCACGCAGAAAAGGGAAAGGCTTTCAGAGGCCGCAGAAAGAGTCAAGGCCATGAGGCTCAAGCGATAAAGGACCCTTCACCAATGGCAAAGACCGTCTTTATCGGGATCGGTTCAAATCTCGGTGACAAACTCAAGAATTGCCTCAGGGCCATAGAGCGCATCCAGGAAATACCCGGGTGCAGCCTTGTGGCCAGATCCGATTTTTACCGCACCGAGCCTTTCGGTGTAAGGGATCAAGACTGGTATGTGAACGGGATAATCTCTTTAGAGACGACCATAACGGCCAGAGACCTCCTCAAACACCTCCTGGAGATTGAAGAGGGGATGGGCAGGGTGAGGGAGGGCAAGTGGGGCCCCCGGCCTATCGACCTCGACATCCTCCTCTTCGGGGAGGATATGGTGGATGATAAAGACCTGAAGATCCCTCACCCGTTTATGCATCTGAGGAGGTTTGTGCTGGTTCCCATGGTGCAACTGGCCCCGGATCTGGTCCACCCCGTATTGGGTAAGACGATGTCCGAGCTGGTGGGAAGACTTTCTCATAAAGGCCAGGCCGTAAAGGAGATGGGAGGGAGATAGATTGGGGCTTATTCGGTTATTCATCTTTGGTGCCCTGATCTACCTCCTCTACCGTCTGGTAAAGGCTGCCCTCGGCCCCTCCAAGAGCATCGACCGGAGGCGGAGCAATGGGGTAATAGATGAGATGGTCCAGGACCCCAACTGCCAGACCTATATCCCCCGGAGGGATGCCCAGAAAAGGACGGTGGCCGGAAGAGAATACTTCTTTTGCAGTAAGGAGTGTGCGGATAAGTACGAAGAGGAATCAAAACGCTGATCTTGCCCTGCCCTTTTCCTGCGCACAGGGAGGCAAGAACCGGGAATCTGATTCTGAGGGAGGCATTATGAAATTTTTTATTGATACGGCGAACATCGAAGAGATCACCCGGGCAAACGACCTGGGCATGGTTGACGGGGTCACCACAAATCCCAGCCTTGTTTCCAAAGAGGGCCGGGAGTTCAAAGGGCTTATCAAGGAGATCTGCGGGATTGTGGATGGGCCGGTGAGTGCCGAGGTGGTCAGTGTGGATGCCGATGGGATGGTCCGCGAGGCCAAAGACCTGGCCAAACTGGCGGATAATATCGTGATCAAGATACCCCTTATAGAAGAAGGCCTCAGGGCGGTAAAGATCCTCACCAGTGAGGGGATCAAGACCAATGTGACCCTTTGCTTTTCTCCGGTTCAGGCCTTGATGGCGGCAAAGGCGGGGGCCGCTTATGTGAGTCCATTTGTGGGGAGGCTGGACGATATCAGCCACAACGGCATGGAGCTGGTGGAACAGATCCTGACGATCTATGAGAACTATGGCTTTGAGACAGAGACCATCGTGGCAAGCATCCGAAACCCCATTCATGTGCTTGACGCTGCCCTTATGGGTGCCGATATTGCCACGATCCCCTTTAAGGTTATCCAGCAGTTGATCAGACACCCGCTAACCGATATCGGTCTCAAAAACTTTCTCTCAGACTGGAAGAAGCAGGGCAAATAGTGGATTTTCTCAGGGCGATTTGGGCCATCTTCCTGGGGTTGGCCCTTTTGCTATGTCTAAACCCCGTGGTACACGGCGACATCTACCGTTATGTGGACAAAGACGGTGTCCTCCATTTTACCAACGTCAAAAAAGACGGCCGATATGAGCTCTATCTCCGGGCAAGCCGAAAGGCGCCTTCAGAGTACATCAAGGACTATGGGGATGCAATTTCTGAAGCCTCAAGGAGATTCAAGGTGGAGCTTGCCCTGATAAAGGCGGTCATCAAGGCCGAATCCAACTTCGACCATGACGCCGTTTCTCAAAAGGGGGCAAAGGGACTCATGCAGCTGATGCCCCGGACAGCAGAGGATATGGACGTTGCTGACGCCCTCAACCCGGAGGAGAACATCCTGGGGGGCACCCGTTATCTGAGTCTATTGTTGGAACGGTTCAAGAATGACAAGACCCTGGCCCTTGCTGCCTATAATGCCGGGCCTGAGACAGTGGAGTCCTATAACGGGGTCCCCCCATTTCCCGAGACCCAGGCCTTTGTGGAAAGGGTGATGGATTATTACAAGTCTTACAGCTCTGAAAAGAAATAGCATTGTTGGGTCTCTTTTAATCCTGTCTATCCGATTAAGTACCCTTTTTCATGAGCCGGGGCCCCAGAATCAAAGACCTGAACCTGAACCCCAATGGCGGAAGATCCATGAACTCTCGTGGTCAAAAGAACATCTACAATCTGCCCAATGCCCTGACGGCCATAAGGGTGGCCTGTATCCCCCTCGTCCTGATATGCCTCAATATTCCAGGGAGGTGGGGCGGTTTTTTGTCGGCCCTGTTTTTTGGCATGGCATCTATCACCGATATCCTGGATGGCTTTTTTGCCAGAAGATACGGTTCGGTGACCTCCCTGGGGAAATTCCTTGACCCACTGGCAGATAAGATCTTGATCTGCCTGACCATGATCATGCTCATCCCCCTGGGCCGAATTTCGGCATGGATGGTCATTGTGATTATTGCCAGGGAAATCCTTGTTACAGGCCTGAGGGGAATCGCGGTAAATGAGGGGATTGTGATTCAGGCCAGCTCTCTGGGAAAGTATAAGACCGTTCTTCAATCGGTGGCCATATTGGGACTGTGTCTCCACTATACCTATCTCAACGTAAATCTCCATACGGTTGGAATGGTCTTCCTCTGGGGTGCCTTGATCCTGACCGTTTGGTCAGGATGGGACTATTTCTGGAAATTCAGAAAGGTATTCTTAACGCGAGGTCAGGGAGGTTAATCCGTCGGTTTTTTTGTTGACAAAGCCTCTTTCTGATGTAAAATAAT
>CAZXCQ010000074.1:0-23377 GCA_964639275.1 uncultured Desulfobacteraceae bacterium
CTGGCTTTTAAATACCTCTGCCACGTCAGTAGAAAACCACCTCATCAGGGCATCGGCCTCTGTGTCCTTGGCCGGTTTACGCAAAAAATCCTGATCGCAGGGGGCTTCGCGGTCATAGTGATTTTTTTGGTTGAAACCCTCACAGGCAATAGTGACATCTCCAGTATCGGGATGCATAACCTTCTTAGCCCCTTTAGGACCTAATACATTGAGTCCCGTTGCAAACGGGAAGCGTACTACCAGAGGAAAGGCATTAAAAGAGTGCACACCATGCAGCCTCATGGAAAGATTGCTGGCGATATAAAACCAAAGCGGAACCTCCTCTTTCTTCCGGGGACTCGGGTAGCTTTGAGCAAGTCTATCCACGATCGCTTTGGCTTTAATGAAACGGAAAAATTCGGTCTCGAATACCTCGCTGGCAGATTCTATATAGTCAAATTCTCCGTTACCAAGGGCCTCCAAGACCAAAGGCTTGTTCTGCTCGAAGGTCACCAGGTCCATTTTTACCCCTTATGTGGTGATCGCTTTTTCTCAGCACAAGGGACCTCCTCCCTTCTCATCGCCTCCATCTCATCCATGACGTGAAGTATTTTCTTGTGCACCTCCACAAGACGTGCACGAGCGCGTCGGAGCTTTTGATACCTCCCTACTTTGCTCTCCACCTCCACAAGAAATCCCTCGGGGATAACCCGTAACCGGGTCTTTCCTCCCTCGCTGGCACTGACCACCATGCGTCCATGGAGCTCACCCCGGGCACACCTGCACCCCGGCTTCCCACATTTGCGCTTGAGTTCATAGACCGATCCTTTGATTACAGCTCTATCGGAGAGAAAAGGGTCAACAAGGTGTCTCACCTCATCAGCAAGCTGAATAAGAGACTGCCGAAGTCGGCTAAACTTACGTTTATCTGCTTTAAACTGTATGCCCATCTACATCTAAGCATACAGATTAGTGCACCAAAAGTCAAGAAAAAATGACATTTCACAAAAAAATACCTCGGCATTGTTAGAGGAAAGCCGCTTATATGCGTAAATAACCCTCTACCACGGCTTTACGGCTGTCAAAGGTGAGCCGCCCTGGTAGACCCTCTACTGTCTGAATCGCAGCATGATAGACGAGACATCATAGACCTTCTTCACAAGAACTCCCTTTTTCGGGGCAAGAGTATAGAGAAATTCCTCTTGTGAGTCAAAAAAGGAGCTACAACATCTAAGGTGCCAGAAATAAGGAGCTGAATCCGCACCACGTATCCTCCTGCTTCACCAGACGTTCAGGGTTACCGGAGCTGTCGGCTTCGTTTTTGAGGTAGCAGATTTCCCGGCTGGGCCAGCAATAGTCAACCGAATGACCCTAATTTCGTTGTTTGGGTATGGGTGGCCATGACCGAGAGGCAGTGTTGACACAGTCAGGGAGTTGAGTTAGAGTTGCGATTAAAGTCCTGTGCAACCTACGACAACCAAGGTTGGAACCAGGTAACTGGGGGCATTCATGGTCAGAGCGGAAAAAAAGTTTTAGCAGTGGAGGGATAAGAATGGCAGATCGAAGTGAAAGGAAAAAAGTCCTTATCCTGCTTGGAAGCCCGCGCAAAAAGGGAAACAGTGCGATCCTTGCACAGGAGATAGCCAAGGGGGCACAGGCAGAAGGAGCTGAGGTGGAATCCCTTTACATCCATGGTATGGATATCAAACCCTGCCAGGCCTGCTGGGTGTGTCAGAAACCGGACAGCGAGGGCTGCGCCATCAAAGACGATATGCAGACCGTCTTTCCCAAGCTGATTGAAGCGGATTCCTGGGTCATTGCCACGCCGGTTCACTGGTTTAACATGTCGGCCCAGACCAAGCTGTGGATGGACAGGTGTTTTGCCCTGGCCAAGTATGGAGAAAACCCGTTCAGAAAGAGAATAGGAATTGCCATAGCATACGGTGATGTTGATCCGTATGCCTCGGGCGGCATAAATGCCATACGCTGTTTTCAGGATGCCTTCAGATATGTGGGGGCGAAAATAGAAGGGATTGTCTATGGCAGTGCTTTAGATAGCGGTGAAATTGCGCAGAACGAAGCAGTGTTAAAGGCTGCGAAGGAATTGGGGCATAAACTCGCCAAATAATGCCAAACTCCCTAAAATCACCTGGCGGAAGTGCATGGGAATCGAACCCACCTATCACGCCTTTCCGCGCGATACACCGGATTTGAAGTCCGGGAGCCCCACCAGTGAGCTTTCCACTTCCGCTCGATACAAATAAAATGCGGATTTATTTTAGGCACCGAACCGAGGGTTGTCAATAGAACTATGTGAATCAAGCCCCCAATCGACCGATAGAGTCCTCTCACGCATCCAATAAAGCCCTCAAAATGCCGAAAGGGTGCGGGCTACCCTAACCCGAAACGTATTCAATGATGATGTTGAGGATTCTGCGGATGGGCTCCGCTGCCCCCCAGAGGAGCTGGTCCCCGACCGTAAATGCTGCCACATATTGAGGACCCATGAGCATTTTCCGTAACCTGCCAACAGGGACGGTCAAGGTCCCGTTTACCGCTGCCGGGGTCAGGTGCTCAAGGGTTGAGTCCTTGTCATTGGGGACCAATTGCACCCACGGGTTACCCCTTTCGAGCATGTCAGAGACCTCGTTAAGGGGCACATCGGTATCGAGCTTGATCGTCAGGGCCTGACTGTGACAGCGCATGGCCCCCACTCGGACGCACAGCCCGTCCACAGGGATCGGCCTTTTGGTCTGAAGGATCTTGTTTGATTCAACGTACCCCTTCCATTCTTCCCTGGTCTGGCCAGAGTCCATGGGCGAATCGATCCATGGGATAAGGCTTCCTGCAAGAGGGGCCCCGAGGTTTTCGATGGGAAAGGTACCGCTTCTGAGGTTCTCTGTCACCACCTCATCAATGGCGATGGCCGTAGACGCCGGGTCCTTTAGTAAGGCCCTGGAGGCGCTGCCCAGGACATCCATCTGTGCGATCAGCTCTCGCATATGTTTTGCGCCTGCGCCGGAGGCGGCCTGGTAGGTCATCGTGGAGATCCATTCAATATGCCCGGAGGCGAAAAGACCCGACAGGGCCATCAGCATCAAAGTGACGGTGCAGTTGCCCCCCACATAGGTCTTGATACCGGAGGATAGGGCCGAGTCGATCACGGGTCTGTTTACCGGGTCCAGGACAATGATGCTGTCATCTTCCATGCGCAATGCCGAGGCCGAATCTATCCAGTAGCCATCCCAGCCGAGCCTGTGGATTTCAGGGTACAGCTTCTTGGTGTAGTCCCCGCCCTGGCAGGTGACAATAATATCCATGGAGGAGAGCAGGTCGACGTCATATGCGTCCTTTAGGGGGGGGATATCAAGGTCGACATCCGGGCCCTGACCGCCGACGTTGGATGTGGTAAAAAAAATCGGTTCAAAATCCCCAAAGTCATGCTCCGCTCCCATTCGTCCCATGAGAACCGATCCAACCATACCTCGCCATCCTACAAAGCCGATCCGCAACATGATACCGCCTCTCGCGTAACCTTCAGATTTCCAGAGTCAAATTAATATTTTACCCCTTTTATGCGGTTTCATCAAGAAAAAAATTACATTCCCACCATGGCCCCGAGGGCCTCAGAGACAGACGCATGGAGGACAAGGTCGGCCTGGGGATCGAGGGGGGTTTCGTCACGGTTGATGATAATAAGCTTTGCCCTGCTCTGATGTGCCTGTAACGGGACCGAGGCCGCAGGGTAGACCACCAGGGAAGATCCGAGGACAATACAGAGATCACATTCCTGGGCATGGTCAAAGGCCTTTTTCATCTTGTCCTCTGGCATGGCCTGGCCGAAGGATACGGTATCGGGCTTTAGGATACCCGAGCAGTCGTCGCAATAGGGGATCTTTACCCCGGCCTTCAGACGCTCCTGAATCTCACCCCTGTCGTACCCCTTTCCGCAGCTCAGACAGGAGACCGTAAGGGCAGTGCCGTGGATCTCAATGATCTTGTCAGGAGAGTTCCCCGCCTTATGGTGGAGGTGATCGATGTTCTGGGTCACGATCGCCAGGAGCTTACCCGTATCTTCCAGGGCCTTGATCGCCAGGTGTGCCCGGTTGGGAAGGGCATCCTTGAGGACTTCATAGAACTCCGCGCTCATAACCCAGTATTTTTCCCGCGCCCTTTCATCAGAGACAATCCTTTGAAAATAAAACTCTGATGGGTCATACTTTTCCCAGATGCCACCCGGGCTCCTGAAGTCGGGGATCCCGGATTCCGTACTCAGACCCGCCCCTGTAAACACCAGGATCTTCCGGGCCTCCCGTATCATCTCCCTGCCCTTTGCAATCAGTCCATCCATTTCTCGCCTCCTTCTTGTGGCCCCGACAAGTATGACGTAACCGGATCACTGAGTCAAGAGATGCCATAGGGCCGCCTGAACCACCTCAAAAGGTATAGAAGAAGTGCGACTGTTCCGGCTGCGATCCCCAGAACCAGAAGCCCTTCTGCCACCTTCGATAGAAACATGACGTCAAAAGCCCTGGCCGTCAGTATGGTAAAAAAGCCCAGGCCATACAGAAAGACCTTGATCTTCCCCATCAGGATCTCCCTTGATTTTACAACAAAGCCATCCTTTCCGGGCCATAGGGAGGCCGATGCGGTGCGAGCTTTTCTCGTCCTGATCATCGCGTAAGACCATGACAGAAGCGGTATCAGCACCAAATGGGCCTCCACCAGGAGCATAAAGACAAGGTATAGGGGATCAATCGCCTTTCTCATCAGCAGGATATAGACGAGAATGAATGCCAAGAGCTTATCCGCAAGGGGATCGATGACCATGCCCAGCCTGGTCTTCTTGGACGCAGCCCGTGCCAATGCCCCGTCAAAGAAATCCGAAAGGGCACCTAAAGTGGCCAAAATGAGGATTTGAGGGTAGGAGAGATGAGGGTAAAGGCAAAACAGGACAAGACAGATCACAAATCTGAAATAGGTTATGTGGTTTGGTTGGATAATGTCCTGTCTTGTCAGAAACGAGACAAGAGATCCTTCAAATGCCATGTATCGCCTGCTGGGCAGCAAATAATCACTTTCCTCGGCAGGAATAAATTCTGTCCAGCCTGCTGAGAAGGGACGACGGTGAAACACTGACATCGGATTGGCCCCTCCGGCTATTGGACGCCATTATACCATAAAGGTTAGGTCATATTCAGCTATCGTTGCTCCTTGACATCCGCCAACTTGATTCAATAGAATCGCGGGTATTATGACCATCTCTCTGCTGGACAAAGATAATACCGCCCTGGTTGTCCTTGATGTACAGGAGAGGCTCATGCAGGTCATGGGCCAAAAAGAAAGGGTCATTGACAGTATCATCAAACTCCTCCATCTATCAAGGCTGTTTCACCTGCCCCTGGTTCTCACCGAGCAACACCCCAGGTGGCTGGGTCTCACCCTTCCCGAGATACGAGAATTGCTGCCGGCCTATGATCCCGTGGAGAAGATGGACTTCAACTGTTGCAATGTGGACCTCTTCAACACCCGCATTGAATCCACAGGGGTCAACAGCATCATTGTCGTGGGTGTTGAAACGCATATCTGTATCTTCCAGACGTGTGTCTCACTGCTCAAGAGAGGTTACAGGGTTTACGTGCCTCAGGACGCCGTGGACTCCAGGACGCGTGAAAACTGGGAGGTGGGGCTTAACCTCATGAGGGATTCAGGGGCCGTTATTGCCTCAACCGAGACCGTTGTCTATCAGATATTGGAGAGGGTTGGCACAAAAGAATTCAAGGAAATGCTAAAGATCATCCGCTAAAGGAAAAGAACAACAAGGGGGGAATGCGGCTCAATGGACTACAAACCCATAAAGAAGGTTGACCCCGGCACGATGCCGGTAAGACCCAATCTCTTCAATTATACGAAGGCCCGCGAGGAGTTCAGGTGGGAGGATGTCAACAGGGAACTTGACGGGTTTGACAACGGAGGGATCAATATTGCTTATGAGGCCGTTGATAGGCACATCACAACGGCCCTTAGAGACAAGACAGCCCTTTTCTGGGAAGGAAAAGACGGTAAGAGCGAGCAGTACACATTCCGCGATTTGTACAGACTCACCAATCGCTTTGCCAATGGATTGGTCGGCCTGGGAATAAAAAAGGGGGACAGGATCTTTACTTACGCCGACAGGATTCCCGAGGTCTACATAAGCCTCCTGGGTGCGCTCAAGGTTGGCGGGGTCATTGGCCCCCTTTTTTCTGCCTTTGGGCCCGATGCGGTAAAGGACAGGCTTGCAGACTGCGAGGCCAGGGTGCTCATAACCACACCAAAACTTGCCGGCACAGTCCATGAGATCCTGGACGATCTTCCGGCGCTCGAAACGATCATTATCGTAAACAGGGGAAGCCCCCCATATAGCCCGGGTGACAGAGAGGTTGTCTATGAGGGTCTCATGGAGGAAGCATCAGAGCAGTTTGAAATAGAAAAGACCGCCAGGGAGGATTACGCCATCATCCATTACACCTCCGGCACAACGGGAAAACCCAAAGGGGTCGTTCACGTCCATGAGGCTATTCTGGGCCATTATGCCACGGCAAAATACGTGCTGGACCTCCATCCGGAAGACATCTACTGGTGCACGGCAGATCCAGGGTGGGTGACAGGTTCGTCCTATGGCATATTTGGCCCCTGGTCAAACGGGATATCACAGGTGGTATACGAAGGGGGGTTTCGTGCAGGGCAGTGGTATAGCGTGATCCAGAAGTATCAGGTCACGGTCTGGTACACTGCCCCCACGGCCATAAGGATGCTCATGAAGGCCGGAGATGGGGCACCGAGGAAATACAACATGGATAGCCTCCGTTATCTCTGTAGCGTGGGAGAACCACTGAATCCGGAGGCCGTGTTGTGGGGGACAAAGGTATTCGGGATTACCTTTCACGACAACTGGTGGCAGACAGAGACAGGGTGTATTCAGATCGCCAATTTTCCTGTCCAGGACATCCGCCCCGGCTCCATGGGAAGGCCTTGTCCCGGCGTGACCGCGACCATTCTGGATGACAATTGTGAAAGGGAGTTGCCACCCGGGCAAGAGGGGCATCTCGCCTTAAAGACCGGGTGTCCGTCAATGTTCCGGACTTACTGGAACAAGAGAGAACTGTATGATTCGAGGTTTAAGGGGGAATGGTATATCACCGGTGACAGGGCCAAAAGGGACAGTGATGGTTATTTCTGGTTTGTGGGAAGGGCGGACGATGTCATCAATACGGCAGGGCATCTGGTCGGTCCCTTTGAGGTTGAAAGCGCGCTGGTGGAACATCCGGCCGTCGCAGAGGCAGGAGTGATCGGCATCCCGGATCCAATCGCCATGGAGGTCGTAAAGGCCTTTGTATCCCTAAAAGATGGTTATGAACCATCCAGAGAGCTGCGAGCCGAGCTCAAGCGATTTGCCAGAAAAAAGCTCCACGCCGTGACTTGTCCACGGGAGATAGAATTCCTTCCCGGCCTCCCCAAGACCAGAAGCGGGAAAATAATGAGGAGACTCCTGAAGGCAAGGGAGCTGAACCTCCCGGAGGGTGATACCTCTACCCTGGAAGAATAGGTTTGCGGGGGCACTGCCGGGTGTCCTCATTTAATCTATTAGAAGAAATATTGTGCGCGAAATGGGTGCCTCTCCGGTGCGGTGCAAGAAGATGGTGGAGGCGTTTGCCATGGAATGTCTTGAAAACAGGCCTTTGATCACAGATGACAGAAGCGAACTGCTGCCCGTGGTAGCCGGAGGTTAGAGTATTTCCTCGAGTATTCTTGCAACCTCTTGCCCGATTCCGCCGGTCCCGTGGCAATGTCTCTTAACGAGCTGCTCTTCCTTGATCTTTTTTGCGCCTTCCTCTGTACTCATATCTGCACCGAGAAGCTCTTTGCACAGGGTTGTGCCCCGGCTTTCCTCAAAACGTCGAAAAAGCTCCCTGACCGCCTTAAATGTGCTCTTCCGTGCCACCTTTTCATCTTCCTTGTCATAGGCATGGGCCAGGATAAGGACCGCACCCGTCAGATATCCACAGGTTTGAGCCAGGTGCCCAATGCCGCCTGCCCAGGGCCTCCCAAGCAAGATTGCACTTTTTTGATCCATATTGAATTCTTCTCCAAAGGCCGCCAGTATGGCCTGAGAGCAATTCAATCCACCATTCCTGTGAAGATCTATGGTCTTTTCTATTCTGTTCATTTATCGACCTCCTTATGAATCATTCCGCCTGAGGGCTTGTGCCCATTAATATCTTTGAAAGAGATCTGACCACTAAGAGATCTATCCTGTGTCTGCATATGCGCCTCCTCATATTTTGGTATGATTTGGGGGACAGCCGCCGGGGCGCATTGCAACAGAATGGGCTTGACCCGGTTCTTCTATCGACATATTCTATTAAGGATTATTAAATATCGATTCAAACGATTTGTTTCGATACCTTTGATCGAAAATACTGATCGGAGGATTTGGCATGGAGATTCGGCAGCTCAAGACCTTCCGGGCAGTGGCCACTCTGTTGAGTTTTAATCGGGCCGCAGAACAGCTTCATTATGCCCAGTCCAGTATCTCAGCGCAGATTCAAGCCCTCGAGGAGGAACTCGGGGTAAGGCTCTTTGATCGACTGGGGAGACGTATCTTGCTCACGGAGGCCGGAGAACGTCTCCTGCAATATGCGGGTAAAATCGTGGATCTGGAAGAACAAACACGGGCAGAGATCAAAGGGGCAAGCGAGCCACAGGGCTCACTAACCATCAGGATTCCAGAGACTTTAGGGGTCCACAGACTGCCTCCTGTGGTAAAGGCCTTTCATGAGCGTTTCCCAAAGGTAGAGATGCGCTTTATCACCTGTGCCCATGAAGGCCTTCAGAAGGACCTTCGAAAAGGCGTCACGGATCTGGCATTTCTCCTGACAGAGTCTATCAACGCTGGGGATCTTGGAGTTGAGGTCTTGGGGTACGAATCGATCATCCTCGTGGCCCCCCCCGGACATCCCTTGACGGCCAAGACCACTATTTCCACCCGTGACCTGGAGGGCGAGACCATCCTCTTATCAAAGGTGGACTGTAGTTACAGGCGGTCATTTGAACAACTCCTTGAGCAGGAAGGGGTGCGTCCGGAGGCACCGCTCGAATTCTATAGCGTGGAGGCCATCAAGCGAAGCGTCATGGCCGGAGCCGGTATCACCATTCTGCCTGAAGTGGCAGTAGGAGAAGAGATTGAGGAAGGGAAGCTGTTCCCATTGGCCTGGGAAGAGGGGAGACTGGAGGTGGCCACGCTGATGATCTGGTACAGGGAGAGGTGGATCTCCCCCACCCTGAGTGCCTTTATGGAAATGGCAAAGAGGTTCTTGAGTGTGCAGTGACGAACATCGGTGAATAAAATATAGTCATATCGACCTCTTTTTGGGAAATCCTCAAAAACCCGTTGCAAGGGAAAAAGATTCTCATAGAAGGGACCTCTCCACCTATGGTTACCGTATCAGTGGATGAAAAACCAGGTGTTCAAGCTATTGCTAATGTGGCTGATGATATTCTGCCAAATCCGCAAAAGAATTCCCGTCTTCTTCGTGACCATGAATATGAACGACTGGGAACCGTTTCAATTTTAGCTGCCCTTGATCTTCATGACGGTCATGTCATTGCTCAAGTCCATGACAGGCATCGTAGCAGGGAGTTTATTTCCCTTCTTAAGGAATTGGACGACTATTATCCAAAACACTATCAGATTCGGATTATTTTGGACAATCACTCAGCTCATATTTCAAAAGAAACAAGAAATTATTTGGCGACAAAACCCAATCGTTTTATTTATGTTCATACACCCGTACATGGTTCTTGGCTTAATTTAGTAGAAACACTATTTGGCAAAATGGCACGAACTTTTCTAAAACATATCCGTGTTCAGTCTCTAAAGGAGCTCAAGGACAGAATCCTTCTGGGTATCCAAGAGATAAATGCTGCTCCTGTGATTCACCGTTGGAAAAAATTTGACGCTGTTGCCAAATATTAATATGTTTATCTATTAATGATACGATATACCAGATTATATCCTGTCTCTGCGTATCTCATGTTCTTCCCCCTTCTAAACTATTGCCTAAATCCCTGGCATGCTTTTTGACTGATCATGGGTATCAGGCAGTTAACTCAAGCCGGTCTTCATCCCTCAGATGAAGGTTGAATCTGCTTATGTTGTCGAAGTTGGTTTTCTGTTTGAATCTATGCCCTGACTTAAGGGGAAGTATGCCTTTAGTAATGAATGAGAAAACTATTCGTAAGCGTTCACAGGTTTCGGGCTCAACGTTCAGGGTTAGGGACAAGGGCAAAACTGAAGACCCGAAGTCCTCGCAAAACATCCTGGCTGTGCCACATGCTTGCCAATACGCTGCCAGTTTTCAGGTTGAAAATGACGAAGCCGGACGCTTCCTACGTGAATACGCGTCTAAAATGGAATCCGCGGACAAGAATGCAATCCCGCTTTCAGCGGGAAACCCCTGAACCTTTGAACCCGTGAACGGTTACAACTATTCTTAGTGAAAAAGGATTATCTGCCATGTCCGGTAGGTTGCGATGTTTGTAACTCCTGGTCGGGCGCAATATAGCTACAACGTAACTACGTGTCAAGAGAAATTTATATCATTTTTGACATAAGGTATAGGCTCCCCAAAATCGCTCATTATTACGTAACCAATGGCCAACTCGCGTCCATGCTGAAATGGAATTGTGGCACAAAGGAATTTCTAGGTTCGTCCTGCCCTAGTAGCGACTTGCACCTTTGATAACGGGAAAGCCAAACACGGGTGAGCAAGGTTGTTTGATCGTGATGCGGCTGCTGCCTTGAATGCCAGCCACATCCCAGATAAAGGCGTTGAGTCTGGAACATTATCCGGTCTTATGTTCCAGCGGGAGCTATAACTTGTTCATTTTTGGGGCCATCCATTTCGCTGGCCTCATGCTTTAAGAGGCCGGAACTCCATGCCCAAAGAGCCGGTGAACCGGGGCATTTGGCGCAGGCCATGCCCAATGACGTCCGATGGATGGCGTTTGTGAGTAGTGAGCCGGTAGCCGGTAGGCATAGGTGAGCTGGGGTGAAAAGACGTGCCGCCCCCTGGTCCTCAGCACACTCCACACAAACAGCGCCCCCGAGACAGTTATCCGGCTCCTTGACATGGGGATGGATCCCTTTAATTTTGCTGATGCAGGACGGGATCCGAAAGGTGTGTCTCGGAATGACCGATCTCACCCAGGTCAGAAAGGTCTGCATCAGATAGAGGCTATGGATACACCCCCGGGTGCATCAGCCCAGAGGCCTCGTCAAGCCCAAACATGATGTTCATGTTTTGAACCGCACTTCCGGCCTGCCCCTTCACCAGGTTGTCGATCAGGCTGACGACGATCAATCTCCCTGTCCTCTCGTCAAAGTTGAGGGAAATGTTGCAGAAATTACTCCCCCGGACATTGGTGCTGACCTGTGGCTCAAGTGGCCCGAAGATTCTGACAAAAAGGTCGTCCTTGTAGAAGGTGCGATAGGCCTCCTCCACCCCCTTAAAATCCTGTCCCCCCTTTAGCCGGCCGTATATGGTGGTCAAGATACCCCGGCAGAGGGGTACGACGTGGGGGGTAAAGGTGATCTTGATCTCCTGACCGCCAAGGATGCCCAGCTCCCTTTCGATCTCATAGACATGCTGATGCCCCGATATCTTATAGGCATTCATGGACTCGTAGCGGGCTGGATAGTGAAAGGTGGAATTGGGGGTCTTGCCGGCGCCCGATACCCCGGTCTTGGCATCACAGATGATCGATTCCGGTTCTACCAGCCCTGAATCTATGGCCGGGGAAAGCCCGAGGATACAGCTCACTGCAAAACAGCCCGGGTTACCCACCAGGTCGGATCGGGCAATCTCTTTTCTGTGTAGCTCTGCCAGCCCATATACCGATCTGGTCAGCAGTTCCGGGGAGGCATGCCCCTGGGTGCGGCCGATCCTGTCAGCGTACCCCTGATAGGTCTCCAGGTCGTTAAAGCGGAAATCGCCGCTAAAATCGATGACCTTGACCCCTTTCTGGAGCCAGGAGGGGGCCTCCTTCTGCCCCACCCCGTCGGGGGTGGCAAAAAAGAGCACATCAAAGTCCGCGGGGCAGTCCGGATCATCTGGTGCCACAAGGGGCAGATCGCAGAACCCTTTGAGATGAGGGTATAGATCGCTTATGGACCTGCCGACATCCTGCTTGTCAATAAGGGCCTTGATCTCCGCATTGGGGTGGCCTTGAAGCAGCTCAATTGCCCCGCAACCGCCATATCCCCCGGCCCCGATAATGCCCACCTTTATCTTCGCCATCAAGACTCCTCAATTACACCATTGTATCAATTTAGCTTTCTTCAAAATCGGAACTTAAGATAGGGGAATGGGGGTTCGGAATCCCCATTGCCCGGGTTTCAAGAAGCCAAAATGTTACTACACATTAAACCGAAAACTGATAATATCCCCATCCTTTACTTCGTATTCCTTCCCCTCCAGCCGGACCAGCCCCGCCTTTTTGGCCTCCTGAAAAGATCCATGGGTCTTTAGGTCTTCAAACGACAGGACCTCTGCGCGGATAAAGCCCTTCTTCATGTCCGAGTGGACCGCCCCTGCCGCCTCCAGGGCGGGTGTGCCCGCATCAATGGACCATGCCCTTATCTCGTCAGAGATGACGGTAAAGAAGGAGATGCGATTTAGGATCTCATAGGATTTTCCGATTACCCTGTCAAGGGCGGACTCCTGGATATGATAGGCCTCCTGGAATTCCTCTGCCTCTTCGGGTGACAGGGAGGCGATCTCCATCTCAAGCCTCCCGCGCACCACCATGGGGTCAATACCCGGTGGCCTGTGATCCCACGCCGGCAATGTCTCATCCTCATCCTCATTATTGATGACCACAAGGATCGGTTTTGCAGAGAGGAATGTAAAGCCCTTGAGAAGCGGATCAGATGCCAGCTCCGGCCTGTTACGGAGCGGTTCGTTCCTTTCGAGGAATTCGCAGCAGGACCTCAGCAGGGGATATTCCTGCTCTCCATCCTTTTTGCCCCGTTTCCTGTCCAGTTCGATCCTCTCGATCCGCTTTTCCGCCACCACCAGATCGCTCAAGACCATCTCTTCCTCGAGCCGAAAGAAGTCCTGCTCCGGGGTGGGGGCAAAACCGGTCGTTCCCTCAAAATTCCGAACCACCTCCAGGAGGGCATCGCATATCCGGACCTGGTTCAAGACAGCGCCTTCCAGCCTTGCAGGAGAGGATGAGGGGATTTGGGCGGGAAGCAGATATTCGATCTTCGCATAGGTCGTTTTCTTTGGCTGGTATATCCGGGTTAGGAAATCAACCCGTTCATCAAAAACCGTGACCGTGGCAAACCGTGGGCCACTCCGGGCCGAACCGGAATCCTCCTTTTGCCCCCTTGCCCCCAGGAGCGCCTGAAAGACCGTTGACTTACCCGACTGCGGCAGCCCTATGATCCCCAATTTCATGGTGTGAACAAGCCTCTGTCTTTTTCCTCAGATCCCTGCCTTCCCCCTCTTGAGCAGGATATAGATCGCCCCGGTCCCGCCATCGTAAGGCATTGCGGTTGAAAATGCCAGGACGATTTTTCTTATGGGGCCCTGGCTCAACCAGGTGGGCAGCCTCTCCTTGAGTATCGGGATATGGTTTTCGGAATTGAGCCCCCGGCCATGAACCACGAGGACACATCTCAGTCCCAGCCGATAGCTCTCGCGGAGAAAACCCTGGACCCTCGCCTTTGCCTCCTCTTTTGTGAGCCCATGGAGATCCACATAGTCCTGGATGGGAAACCGGCCCTTTTTTAGCCTCCCCATCAGTTTTCGATCAAACCCACGGACACACCCCTCGATATATTCGTCGCTAAATGTGATGTCCAGATCGGCTGCCCCGCTGACAAGATCTGAGAGGTGGGCCATGGCCTCCAGTTCATCATCGGGGGCCGGGTGGGAAGGCCAGATATTGATGTCAGGACCGGGGGTGATCTTTCTCCTGGGGCCCTTGAGCGGTTTTACATCCCGCATGGCCTCAAGAAAATATCGGCTCTCATCGGGCTGCTTCTTGGGCTGGGGCGGCCTCTTTTCCTCGTGCCCCCCGGAGACTCCCTCCTTCTTTTGCTTTAGTGAGGCCAGCGAGCCAAAGGCAGGGTTAAATATCTGAGGCGCTTTCGCCCCTGCCTCTTGCCCGAATCCAGGGGACTTCCTTTTTTTCCTGCGGCGCATCTCTCAAGACCGTGTGTTTGGGTCTCAAAGGGACCGGTGGAGATTAGACTTGCAATCAAAGCTCAATTTTTATTATAAACATATTCCTCTGAGAGGTAAATTACTAAATCCTTGATCCGGAAAAACAGCGATAGATCGGTTTTAAGGATAATCCATGGCCAGAATTGATGATTATAAGAAGGCAGTAGAACTGGGCAAAGAGGAGCTGTGTAAAAAGGACCCCGGACGAGTCGCTGAGCATAGCGGGGCCGATCTCGAGACCGATTCCCGGGGCAACACCCTTTTGTCCCTCGACTTCTTGACAAAGCGGGTGGCCGTCACCTGGCCCGAATGTGAGTTTTCGTTTGTCGGTTCTGACGATCCCGTGCCTATTCAGCAACAGGTCCTGATCCTCCACTATCTCAATGGTGCAACCGGATCAAACCTTCTCGACAAATGGATCGCCTATCAGGAGATCCCCGATGGCAGGTTCTATCTGGATGCCTTCCACAGGAGGGCCAAAAACCCCCTGGTCGAGGCCTTTGGAGACCAGCCCGAGCTGCTCTTGACACTGGCAGCCGGGGCCTACGGGGCCATCCCTTTTGACCAAGGTGACGTTTCGGTCGTGATTGAGGCCTTCCCCAGGGTACCAGTTGCCCTGATAATCTGGAGAGGAGACGATGAATTTCCACCCGAGGGGAACATCCTCTTTGATCGAAGCGTCTCCCACATCCTCTCTGCAGAGGATATTGCCTGGCTCGCCGGCATGATAGTCTACCCATTGATCGGGATGGCCAAAGAGAGTGGTCAGTGATCAGTGGTGAGGAGGCAGCAGCACCTGGAGAGGGGAATAGGGCCGGAAGCCCCATTCCCCGGGTTTTAAAGGGCTAATATACTACTTGAGAGTCCAGAGTTTTCTCGTCATGCCGGACTTGATAAGCCTGCCCGTACCCGATACGGGGGCATCCAGAAGTCATATGATATTGATAATATTATGGATTCCCTCTAATTATTGAGATGTTACAATTAACACATAGATTTAAGGTTATGCGATGTCTATAGACAGGCCTTTGGTTGGTGTTGTGATGGGGAGCACCTCCGACAGGGAGGTGATGGCGGGATGCATGGATCTCCTCCGGGAACTGGATATCCCCCACGAGGTTAAGGTGCTCTCGGCCCACCGGGCCCCCGATTTAACCCGGGAATATGCCGTTTCAGCCGCCGGCCGAGGGATCGAGGTGATCATTGCGGGGGCCGGGTGGGCCGCGCACCTGGCCGGAGTCATCGCAGGCCACACCATGCTCCCGGTCATCGGGGTGCCGATCGATTCCTCCCCTCTCAATGGCATGGATGCCCTTCTCTCCACCGTCCAGATGCCGCCCGGGATACCCGTGGCCACCGTGGCCGTGGGAAGCGGCGGGGCAAAGAATGCCGCTATCCTGGCGGCGCAGATCCTGGCCCTCAAATACCCGCCAATTGCCGATAGCCTCAGAAGCTATCGAAAAGGAATAACCGAAAAGGCGACCCAGAAGACCGACCTTTGAACAAGCCAGGCCAAAAAGCTCGAGACCCTGTCATCCGCGTGGACCTTCCCGGCTCAATGGATGAAGCGATCAGAAAGGCCGGGGGGGTCCTCCTCTCGGGTGGCCTGGTGGCCTATCCCACAGAGTCCTTTTATGGTCTTGCCGTGGATGCGACCAATGAGGAGGCCATACGGCGGCTATTCACCGCAAAAAAAAGAAGACCCGACCGCCCTGTGCTGATCCTGATCCCCTCATTAGAATCGCTCACCCGGTACGTCAGTCACATCCCCCTCGTTGCCAGTCAACTGATCAAGACCTTCTGGCCCGGCGGCCTGACCCTGGTATTTGAGGCCGGCCCGGAGATCTCACCCCTTCTGACCGCGGGTACTGGCAAGATCGGGATCAGGCTTTCCAGTCACCCGATTGCAACGGCACTGGCCCGGGCAATCAAAGGACCCATAACCGGCACCAGCGCCAACCTCTCAGGTACCCCCCCCTGCCGGACGGCGCAGGAGGTCAGGCAGTCTCTCGGAGAAAAAGCCGATCTGATCCTGGACGGAGGAAAAACCGAAGGAAAGATCGGCTCCACCATCCTTGATGTTACCGTGGCCCCCCCGCAGATACTGCGAGAGGGAATGGTCCCCGAAGCACAACTGGTCCCACTGATTTCATCCTGACCTCTCTTGTTTCAGCACAGGGTTCCCCCCAGTACTGTCTGCCGGAGCTACCCCAGTACGATCTGCCAGACCTACCCCAGTGAAATGAGTTCTTCGAAATTTCACAGGGCAGGCTGGGCGGGCGGGGCAGGCAGGATTCTGTGGATCTTTTTTGCCTTTCGTCTGGAACGGCAAAAATGAATCATGATGAAATCGTAGAAAATCAAAAATCCTCTCTTTCCGTCATTCCGGCCCCGTATAAGATACGGGATAAACTGCAGCCGGAATCCAGTTCTTTTATGCATTTACAAGACCCCTGGACCCCGTTTTCAAACGGGGTGACGACTTTTTACGAAGCCATCAATCCTGTATATCCTGTCAATCCTGTCGAAAAAGCGCATTTTCGGGTTGACGAACCGCTTACCCTGAAGTAATAGTTATTGTAAGGCTTTGTTCGGAGGGGACTATCTATGCCAAAAGTCACTCAGAAGGGACAGGTAACCATCCCGAAGCCCATCAGGGTTTTTCTTGACATCAAAACAGGTGACGATGTCGTTTTCGACGTCGAAGAGGGTGAGGTGCTTCTCAGGAAAACCGCTTCTTCCCACAAAAACCTTGAGAACTATCTCGGCTTTCTCTCTCACCTGGAGGGTAAAGATCCTGATGAGCTCACCGACGATCTACGTGGGGATCGTGTATGATTTTTGCACTTGATACGAATATCCTGCTCGATATCCTTATCCCCAAAGCCAAATATGCCCGATCTTCTCTACCCACCGCCAGCACATTTTGAGCGATTTCCTAATCGGTGCCCATGCCAAGGTGCAATCGGATGTTCTCATAACAAGGGACAGGGGATTCTATCGAACATATTTTGAAGGACTCGATATCCTGGCCCCAGCTTAGGCTTCCAGGACATATCGCATCAACACTCGTAACAAATACCTCTTACGGGTCAAACAGATACTACAGATCAGATATTTTATTGCAGCCGTCTTCTGGCTGCTGCTTGTTCCATTCCCTGTCTTTGCCTTTTTCAACACCACCCCAGAAGATCTCAATGAGGCCTGCCAAAGCCTAGCTGAACAGCTTGCGCCCAGGCTGCCCCCCGGCAAGACAGTGGCTGTCCGGGACTTTCCCTCCCTGGACAGGCAAAAGACCCTGTTGAGCATACGGGTGCAGGATCTCTTGACAAACGCCCTGGCAGCGATAGAGGAGAGGAAATACAGGGTGGTGGAACGGCTCCGGCTTGTGGAACTGGACACCGAGCGCCTGGTTCATGGGGACACCAAAGGGGACGACCTGGACCAGTGGGCCAGGCGCCTCAAGGCCGACCTGGTTGTGCTGGGAACCTATTCCCTGAAAGATGATGCCTTAAGCCTTGATTGCAGGCTCGTTGATCCTGAAACGGGCCGCTCCCTTGCCGCGGCCCATACCGAGGTGGAGCTCGACAAGGATATCAGGCGGTTTGCATCCACCCCGGCCCCGGGGAGACCCCCATGACAACGGCCATGGAGGCACTGAGCCCCACTGCGGGGTCCCCCCCATCCTCTCATCGGTCCCGGGTGCGGCTTTTCAGGATGAAGCACGGAAAGCCCGTCACATTTGGACCAGGTATGGCGATTACACTTGCGGTCGGTGACAGGATGGGGTTTTCTGTGCGGCCACCCATGAATTCAAGCCTCTACATCTTCAACTACGACCCCCAGGCAAGGGAAGACACCGTCATCTTTGTCTATCCCATGCCGCAGATCGGGCCAAACACCTTTCTCAAAGGGCGGACTTACACGTTTCCGGAATGTATCGATCCCCGGGCCGTGTCCTACCCGGTTGATCCACCTTTGGGGCGTATGGTCTTCAAGGTGATCGGGGTCGAATCCGGCCAGGGCCACGCAGACCTTGTTAGCGGGCTGGATGGGTTAAAAGGGTATTACGTGCTCCATCAAAAGGATTTGAAGGGGCTCATTTCACGGCTTTCCGTTCTCCCGGGAGCGGCCTGGTGGGAGGAGAGCGTGGAGTTTTGGATAACGGACAGGGGATTAACGGATTGAGGGGTAAGCGTTCACAGGTTCAGAGTTCAGGGTTCAGGGTTAGCGACAAGGTTTACCCCTCGTTCCCACGCCCGCCCGTTCCCCTCGCTCCCACGCTCGCCCGTTCCCCTCGTTCCCACGCTCCCGCGTGGGAATGCATACGTGCCGATCCCTCAGAGGTAGATCATGGGTCGTAGCCGCTACAGATTTGCACAGACCACCATGCCCCATTTCATGACTTGCACCGTGCTCCACTGGATTCCGGTATTCACCCGGCCGGAGACCGTCCAGATTCTTCTGGATTCATTGACCTATCTGATACACGATGGCCTCAAGCTCTATGCCTATGTCATTCTCGAAAATCACATGCATCTCTTAGCCCAGAGCGGACAATTGGACCACGATATAACCCGATTCAAGAGCTATACCGCCAGGAACCTGATCCGGTTTCTATCGGAAAAAAAGGTACAGACCATACTGGATCAGTTGGCTTTCTACAAGAAGGCCCACAAGCGCGACCGTCCCTATCAGTTCTGGCAGGAGGGGGTTCATCCAGAATGGATTCAGAGCGAGGAGATGATGAGGCAGAAGATCGAGTATATCCATCAGAACCCTGTGCAGCGGGGCTATGTAGACAGAGCCGAGCACTGGCGGTATTCGAGTGCGAGGGATTATCTGGGTATGAAGGGGTTAGTGGAGGTTTGCCGGATATGGTAGGCCGGTATACGTTCCCACGGGGGACCGTGGGAACGAGGGGAGGTCGGGGGACCGTGGGAATGAATCTTACCCTCTCGTTCCCATGCTCCTGCGTGGGAACGTGAAGTCGGCTGTAAGATGGAGGCGAGGGGTATGCGTTCCCACGGGGGACCGTGGGAACGAGAGCTAGGAGAGGCAAGAGAACATGATGTTGCGGACGAAGAAAAAAGGGCAGTGGGTCAAGAGACGAAAGGGGATAGGTGTAGTATCCCTCTCTATCTTCTTGCTGATAGCTTTTCACCCTCCTTTCTCCTGGGCTGCCAGGGACAAGATCGGGCTCGACCTGGAGTGGCGGCCCATCAAGGGCGTTGAACTCCCACCCGGTAAACCTGATGAGCCGCGAGGGCCTGACGGCAAGACCTGGACCGACTCCGTGACCGGCATGGCGTTCGTGTGGGTACCGAAGGGGTGTTTTGAGATGGGATGTGGCACCTGGACCAGCGATTGTGACAGTGATGAAAAACCGGTCCATGAGGTCTGTCTGGACAGCTTCTGGATGGGGAAACACGAGGTGACCCAAGGGGAATGGAAAAAGATCATGGGCAATAACCCGTCCACGTTTAAGAAGGGCGACAAATACCCGGTGGAGCGGGTTTCCTGGAATGATGCGCAAGAGTTTATCAGAAGGCTTAACGCAAAGACCGGAGGCAGGGGTAAATTCCGTTTGCCCACAGAGGCGGAGTGGGAGTACGCCTGCCGGAGCGGGGGGAAACCACAGAAATATGCAGGGGGCAGCGACCCAGACCGTGTGGCATGGTACGGTAGTAACAGCGGCGGGTCCACCCATCCCGTTGGGACCAAGGCAGCAAACGGCCTTGGGATTGGATGGCTGGTATGCTTGTGGCGCAGGCCGCTATCGTGGCTACGCTTGACAAGCTGCTCTGATTCGTCCCCTCGTTCCCACGCTCTGCGTGGGAACGTAAGGAAGGGGGCTGGCAGGCCTCATACAGGCCCGCAAATATCGCCCGGAGGACGCGGATATCGCCTACAACCTAGGTCTTGCCTATTACAAGTACAAACGCCCTGATATGGCCTATTCCACCTGGAGCCCATTGGTAAAGGAAAACCCGCAAGATTTCAAACTCGTGTCCAACCTGGGATGGCTTGCCCTGGAATTGGGTAAGCTGGAGGAAGCCGCCTCCTGGGGAAGGAAGGCGTCCCAAATCAAAGCGGATGACCCCAATGTCCTCGCCCTTCAAATGGAGGTCCTGTTTCACCAGGGAAAATACCCTGAGGCCCTTTCCTACGCCTACAAACACAAATCAAAAATAGCCACAGATTATTTGGAGAAGGCGGCTGAATACGCGACCGAGGTGAAATGGAATCTGTTTCGGTCGGGGCAAAAAGAGGAGGCCACACAGGGGATGCTCGCCTTGACCCGTCAGTATCCCGATGTCCGGCAGTTTCAGGAGGCGAAGGACAAGATGGTGGTGGCCCTCCTGGATGATACAGCCGACATCCTTCTGCCCAGGCCCTTGCCTGACAAACAAAAGACCCCGGGGGGAGGGCAGTTCGTTCCGCCCGAAAGCGAGGTCCTCAATATCCGATCGGCCAAGAGGACGCTCGATCCGAGAGACGACGCCTATGCCTTGATCGTGGGCATACGCAAATACCGGGATCTCAACGGACCCAGATTCGCGGATAATGATGCCCGCCAGATCCAGCGGCTGCTGACTCGAATGGGGGGATTCCGAAATGACCGGGGCCACATCCGGCTGCGTGTGGACGGCGATGCCACCATTGGCACCCTCTATGGCGATCTCCACTGGCTTCTGACAAAGGCCAAACTGAACCCCGATGCAAAGATCCTCTTTTATTTTTCGGGTCATGGTTCCCCGGTCCTGGGCAATGACAAAAAAACCATCAAGGACGGGCTCTTGGTGCCTTACGAGGCATCCCTTGACAACCTCAACGACCGCACGGCCGTCTCCCTGGCCTATCTCAAGAAAGAGCTGAACAAACTCCGCAACCGGGACGTGGTCTGCGTTATAGATGCCTGCTTTTCCGGGTCCGGCAAGTCGGTGAGCGGCATGAAGCTGATCAGACCCGAGGTGGATGTCAATCTCCTTTCCTCCAACAAGCTGTTCATATCAGCAGCGGCAGCGGACCGACCGGCAGAGGAATTTACACCGGGCCAGCAGGGGGCCTTCACCTATTTTTTTCTCAAAGGACTCATGGGAGATGGGGATGATAACGGAGATGGCTGGGTGGACACCCTGGAGGCCTACGGTTATGCCTGCGAAAAGCTGAATGCCCTGGGGCTGGAGCAGAACCCCCAGATGAGCAAGAAGACCGCCATCAGGGTCACCCGCGTGAAGTGACCTGTCAAAAATCCTATTAACTGTCTCGTAATACTACTGACATTTCCGTCATGCCGGACTCGATCCGGCATCCAGAAACAGACTGGATTCCGGCTTCCGCCGGAATGACGTGTCAGGACAATTATGAGAATGTTATTAAAAGTATCCTTGGCCTATCCTTCCTGTGAAAAATTTAGGCTTTTTCATCTGTCACCGTTGCCCTTGTGCAATCAGATCGATGGCCTTTTCCGGGCAGATTTCGTGACAGCAAAAGCACCGGATGCACCTTGAATAGTCAACCCTCGCTCCCTGCTCTTTGATCTGAACCGCCCCTTTGGGACAGATCTCCTGGCAGTCTCCACAGGCGATGCACTTCTCCGTGACCACGGGGCGCTTTGGGGGTGGCTTCTTTCCGGTTAAGAGGTAATCGGCGGTATTGGGCAGTTTGAATCCCGGACAGGCAATATCCTCGGGTTTGAGGATCGGATACTCAATGGCCCTGGGCCACAGGTTTCTGACCTTGGCCCTCTTCAGGACCGGAATGGCGACGGGCTCGACATTGATGAGCCTGCAAACAGCGATATCCATGGCCACCGGATCGGTGGAGGCCAAAAGCCATCCCAGATTTACCGGATCTCCGCTTCCGGGGCCCTGCCCCTCCATCGCGAGGATGCCGTCCATGATATAGAGTTGGGGCTTGATGAGCGTAATGATATCGAGCAGCATATCGGCAAAGGCGGCCCGCCTCGGAAACTGGGCGTGATACTTCGTCTTTGTTAGTCCGGGAATGGCACCGTACATGATCTTACAGGCCAATGTCAGGTATTGAAGTGAATGGGTCTTCAACTTTGGGAGCGCGATGGTTTTATCGGCATCCAGTACGAAATCGCTTATGGGTGATTGTTTGAGCCTCACACCGCTGGGGATGTCCAACCGTCTGCTCCCCGTATCCCGGTTCAACCGAACCCCCTCTTCCTTTGAAACCGCATCGAGACCCGTCGCTTTGTATGCCTTCCTCAGTGCCCTCCCCGAGAACCTCCCCGACGGAGAATCACCGATATAGGGCCTTCCGCCCGCCTCCTTTACGGCCCGAGCCACGGCCCTGACAACCTCGGGGTGTGTTGTGACGGCCTTTTCCGGCCCTCGCGCGGACAGGAGATTGACCTTCAGGAGGACCCGATCCCCCTCTTCCACAAAATTCTCCATACCGCCCAGGGGAGCCAGAAGCCTCTCGACCCCGGGTTCCGAATAGGTGGCCCTCTGGATACTGACCTTTGTCACATGCATTCTCCCTCTATCCCCTCATCCCTTTATGCCAGGCAAATAGGACTTGTAACAAACCGGTCATGCTCCCTTGTTGGCTGCTCCAGCAGCCCTATCGAGCCTGGATGGCAGTCTAGAGGAATTGAGGAGAAGGGTCAAGGTTTGCCCTCTACCCTTTGCGATTCAGACACTATAGAGTCCCGCGACCGGATAGGAGCGGGGTTTGGGGTGGGGTAGCGGCCGGCAAGGCCGCAGTCCAGCGGATGAAAGTTCCGCCATGTCCATTGGCCGATTCAGACATGTAGCGATACCACAGTTCATGGAGGGTAACCCCATGTCCATTGCGTGGTGTAAACGGCCTGGCCGCCCTTAGGAGGTTTCTAAGCGGTGGGTGCAACCTGGGGGTCTAGCGAGTATAGGGGCCTGAACATAAAGGAATGACCGCAGCCTCGAAAAACTCCGCGTCGTAGAAGTTGCATAGCGGCGAGTGTTTGATGCGCCGAACTTGTCTACTCTGAGGTGAGCCCAAAGCTCTTGGGGAAGAAACGGGTAGATGCACCGAAGAGGCATTGCGTGGTAGGGGTCCAGGCACCTATACAAGGACTGCGGAGATAACGCCGGCAAGGGCCATCTCCT
>CAZXCQ010000075.1:0-22949 GCA_964639275.1 uncultured Desulfobacteraceae bacterium
AAAAGTCGGAAATTACCCTTTTTTGTCATTCCGGCGAAAGCCATTCGGCTCTGAGCTCATGGCCGAAGGGCCGGAATCCAGTATTTTCCATTGGTTACGGAGCGTCTGGATTCCGGTGCCCGCCCCGGACTCCGATCCGGGGTTCACCAGAGTGACGACTTTTTGCGAGACCCTCACACTTGGAGGGACGAATGTGGGTTCCCCCAGGTCTTATGATTTGTGCGGCACAAAGGGCAACGCTGTTGGTCCCACTACCGGCCTGATGAACCCATTTGAATGGTGCCGTCTTTACCCGTAATGATAACATCGGAAGAGACGGTTTTCAATAGATCCACAATCGGGCCAAGGGCCAAAAGGCCATGTTCAAGCCGCGTCTGGATGGGGAGACCGGCGATATTCAACCGTTCTATCCGGGGGAGCCTGACGCGGACACCCTTGACCTCCACCTCCCCGGAGAACGAGAGGTTGCCGTAGCGGACCTGCAGGGTGATCCAGAGGGGGGTGCCGACCCGAAGCAACTCCCTTTGCCTTACGATGCCTTCGTTGCTTTCATACGGATCAAGGGCATAAAGGAATCGCTCAAAGGTCCGGGACCCGATATGGGTCAACTGCAGGGTCAGACGCGCATGGTTTAGCAGCCGGACCGGGTCGCCTGTCAGGGGGATCTGGAGGGAGAGCTGTCCCGAGAGATCCACGGGGTCAGGTGATTCTGGTTGCCCGTTTGAGGTCCGCTGGATGGCGCGGGGGAGCAGGAGGTTGGGATTGAGGCCGGAAAATGCGCAGCGGGTTTCCATCTCAAAACCCTGAGGGTCTTCTGTGACATAGAGTTCGCCGACAACGCTACCCCCCATGACATCAAACTGGAACCGATCAATCGACGGGAGCGATCTCACAAGGCGGAGGTCCAGTTCATAGTCTGATATCTCCAGGGGGAGGGGTCCCGCCTCAATGCGCGCCGACTTGAAAGCAACCGCCGGACGGGAGGTCAACCGGCCTCGGAGGTCATCCATGAGCCTTCGTGCCACAAGGTCACGGGCCTCTTGAAAGACGCGGGGCTTGACCTCTGTCTGGAGTACCTTTCGGGATAATGGGGCAGGGGAAGACCCCTTCTGACGATCCCCCCGGACCGGCCGGCCGACAAAAAGGGTCTTCTCCAGTTCGAGATGGGTCCTGAGGTCCCTGATCTCTACCCGGGGGCCGTAGCTGACATCCAGACCCGGACTCTCTATCCACCCCTTTGCCCTGAGCTCATTTTCTCCGGTCAGGTCAATCCGGGTCCCTGCTTCGAGTGACCCCTTTAGAAATACCCCCTTCTTTTGCCAGGAGAACCCCTCGGTTGAGCGGGCACGGACCTTTGCAGTTATGGACCCCTCCCCCTTTTCAAGCAAGGCGGAAAGTGAGGCCCTGAACCCTTGCCTGAGGAGTTGATCGATCCTGTTGAGTGACAGATCAAGGGATTGGGCGAGCCCCACCGGCTCAACGTCGAGGGTCTCGGAGAACCGGATCGTCCGAAGCTCCTCCTGGGCACCTGATAGCGAGATCGAGACCCGCAGCGGGGTCTTGAGTCTTCCGAGTGACGGGAGCTCTTTGATACTCCCCAGGACCACCCTCCCCGTTATTGATCCCCCCTGCATGGCCTTTGACAGATTCAGGGCCAAGGGGTCGTCGGTGTGGATCTGAGAGGCCTTAAACGCGCCCTTTTCTGAAAAGGGAAGGCTCGCGGTAACATCCTTGAGGTCTGTTGTGACGCGCATGTCTTCGAGGAATCGAACATCCTGAAGCTTCTGATAAAGAGAGGTTCCAGTATCGGAAAAAGCTTTCTTTTCTTCGTCGGTTGGGAGCCTTCCTTCAAGTTTCCATTGAATGTTCATCATCCCTTTGACATCGATTTTTTCAGGGAGATGGGTGGCCAGAAGGGGGACAATCTCGCCCATGTTGAGGGTGGCCTTCCCCTCGGTCTTGAGAGAGCTCCGGCCCAGGTCAAGTGCGGAGGCCTCTATCCGGGTATCCAGGAGATCCTTTAACTCAAGGTGCGCCCGGACCCTATCCGCATCCACCCGTAATGGGTGAAGATCGATCAGGTGGATCCCGGATAGATCAAGTTCCAGATCCAGACCGGATTCGAGCGGGCCAGGCGAAGGGGCCATGAGGTGAAAGGCGGGCGCCGAGATGCGGGCCTGAGCCGTGTGCAGTATGGCCGGTTGCCCCGATTTGAGAGTGAGTTTTCCATTCAATGTATGCCCAAGTCGGGGAACGCGGATCTCTTTGCCGACGGTCAATCCCTGAAGTGTGCCCGACTCGTTCAAAAAGAGGTCTCCATTGAGGCCAAAAAGCGATTTCCGGGATTTCTCCATGTCCTTGGCAACCACCCGGAGTTCGGAAACGCCGAGGTGTCTGAGGCGTATCTCTTTTTCCCCGGTGACATGGATCTGATCCAGTTTCAAATCTCCCACCATATTGATCTGGACAGGGAAAAAAGACTTGAGCTGGATGTCTCCCTTTTGCAGACCGAAGTTGAGCGTTGTGGCGGAAATGGCCCCTTTGTCGGTCTTGAAACGAAAAGGGGGGAGCCTCAGAGAAAGCCCGTTTATCTCCACCCGGCTCTCTGCTTCAGAAGCAGACCGGGTAAATCGTAAGTCCTTGATCCCCAGCTCGGGCGAGGCACCCTCCTTATCTCTATTTCTGGTGCCAAATGCAATACCACCGGGGACAAATGCCCTGCCCAGCTTGAGCAGTTCGTCGAGGTCCAGAAAAAGGGGGCCTATCTTCAGATCCACGTCGGGCTGAGGATTGGTGATGTTTCTGACGTCCCCCTGAAAAGAGAGTCGGCTGTTTTGCTGGACCTGGATTTTTCCGGAGCTGACGTGAAACGATCCTTTGTTTGTGTCAACACTTCCCGCCTGAGAAAGGATAAAACGGATTGGGCCCACACGGTTTGTCCCCAGCGGGCCACCGGATGCGGCCAGATCGTTTCCCTCGACAATGAGACTAAAGCCCACCACACCCTCGGGTTTGAGCAGGGCCTTCAGGGCCACTTGAACCCTCCCCAAAGGATTGGGAAAAGCGGGGGACAGAAAGGGGCGGGCCGCATTTGAAAGGACGGCCAGATCCAGGTCCAGCTCTCCGTTGAGGCCCATCTGCGAAAGATTTCCATCCGCCGAGAGCCTTAGGCCGGGCAGATCGCCTTTGATCTTGCACGAAGCCCGTTTGAGGTTGAGGGAGGCGCCAGGGTCCACAAGATCACTGATCAGAACGGATACCGCAAGAGGCGGAAGGGGGTTTCCGTCCATAACCAGTTGCGAGGACAGGGACACTGCCATCGGTTCTCTGATCAGTGAGGGTATCTCAACGAGCATTGAGGCATTACGGGTGGCAAAAGAGCGGTTTTGCGACCTATCCTCAACCGATACGGAGATTCCCTTTAGGTGAATACGGGCCCTGACATCTGCGGGGACCGCCAGGCGAATCGCTCGCCAGTCACCCGGAGCGGGTTCGGCCGCTGGTCTCCTGGGGGGGGCCATCCGGGAAAGCAGCGTTTCAAGGTTTGTCCGGCCGTCCGGGTTCCGGATGAGACGGAATCCCACGCCTTCGATTTCCAGATCAAATGCCAGTCGCCGCTGGAGGAGTTGTTCAAGATCCAGCTCCAGGAGGGCGCGGTCGATGGATGCGATGGGGATCCTCGAAAAGGACGGGTCGTCGGCGACCCTGACCCCTTCCAGCAGGACGCCTCTGGACCAGGTCCAGGTCAGACGGTCTATGTAGAGGGGACGTCTGATCGTTTCGGAGACATAGGTCTCCAGATGCCCCTTGAACCATTTTGTGGAAACAACCCGGGGAAGAAAAAAAAGGGAACCAATGAGAAGGATCACCCCTATGAGCAGGGCCCCGAACAGCCAGAGCAGAAACCTGATTATCCGGCGCGATCGGGGAGTTGTTTTTGCATCAGGGTCCATGTCTTTCAATTCTTTGATTCCACACCCGGTATCAATATTGATGATTTCGCAAAACCCATCAATGCCGCTTTTCCGTCATTCCGGCCCCGTATAGGATACGGGATAAACTCCAGCCGGAATCCAGTTCTTTTAGGCATTTACAGGTCCCCTGGCCCCCGTTTTTCAACGGGGTGACGACTTTTTACAAATTCATCAGTATTAGCTTTCTTCAAAACTGGAACTGCGACAGGGGAATGGGGGTTCTGAATCCCCATTGCCCGGGTTTCAAAAAACCAAAGCATTACCATACGAGGTTATCTGTAGTGAGATCACCGGGTCAAGCGCAATCTCAAAAGAAAGGACTTGAGGTTTTGCCGGGTACATGCAAGAAATGCGGGACTTGATCTGGGGCAGGGGCATTGAATCTAAAAAGACTCATTCCTTTATATCTGGGTGCAGCCATCGGGCCCATGGGGGGGATCGGGCTGGTTCCATTGATCCCGGTCCTGGCAAAGGAGTGGGCTGTGGCATTTAGCACGGCCTCGCTGGCCATCACCGCTTACATGGCCCCCTTTATCATCGTCCTGCTGTTTTCGGGATCGATTGCACAGGTTTTTGATGCGCGAAAGGCCCTTTTTTTTGGCTTTGGCGCCTATGCAGTCGGGAGTGCCCTGTGCGGCATGTCTCCCAACCTGGGGGCGCTTCTGGGTAGCCGGGTCGTCCAGGGTGTGGGGGCCGGGTTTTTTACGCCCATTATTATGGCGATGGTCGGAGAGCTTGTCCCGGAGAGACATGTGGGAAAGGCCATGGGGTTGCTGGGTGTGGCCTATACCGTTGGAGTGACCCTGGGTCCCCTGGTCTCGGGGCTTATAGAGGTGGGTTATGGCTGGCCCTGGTTCTTCTATTTCTTGGTGGTCCTCTCATTGACAGCGGGCGCCCTTTATGCGATTTCAAGTGAATCCATTTCGAGAAAAAAGGGGGAGCGGGAAGGTATCCTGGCTATCTTGTCGATATTTAGACGTGCCTTGCTCGAACGTGGTGTCCTTTATCTGAGCTTTGCTGCATTCTCCTTTTTTATCGCCTTTATCGGGATCATGACCTTTACCGCCGACTACCTCAAGACCGATCTAAACCTTCCATCGGACCAGGTGGGTGCCATTCTTTCCATAACCGGTCTTTCAGGGATTATCGTGTCACCCATTGCAGGATTCTTTGGGGACCGGCTGGGCAGACGGAACGTCTTTCTCGCCGGTGCCACGATCACGCTATCGCTTATTGTATGGATGACCCTGGTGGGTTATTCCTATTTCACCTATCTCATGCTTTTTCTTATGCTCGGCACCGGGACCGCCACAGCATGGACTTCGCTCAACACCATGGCCGTTCAGATCTCTTCCCCCATGCGCAGACCGGTGACCTCTGTCTACAACGCCATCAAATACGCAGGGTATGCCCTTGCCCCGATAATCCTGTCGGTCCTTTATATCCCTTTCAGATTGAAGGCCGTGCAATTGGGATGCATGGCAGCGGTCGTCATATCCGCCGCTCTTGTCACTATCGCGTGGCGCCGGCAGAGGACGGCCTGAGAGAGGTCTACCTTTTTTCAGTCTTATATTCCTGCATCTTTGGGATGGGCCCGGCGCCCGGTCTTTCCCCGGTCCCCAGGCAAAAACTCCAGAGCTCGCGCCCCGCGATCCTTTCAACCATTCTTCCCAAGTCCATGACTTTATCTATATCAATACCGGTCTCGATTTCCATTCCATCGAGCATGATCACAAGGTCCTCTGTGGATACGAGTCCTGGCCGGCGGGAGACCTCGGTCAATCCCATGACCCCAGGCACCGGAACCCCATCCACAAAGTTGGCCGGCCAACCCCCGAGCCCCCCCAATGTGGTCTCAAAGCGGGTAACCCCTTGCTGCAGCGCGGCAAAGTAGCAGGCCAACCCTGTCCCCCTTGCGTCATGGATATGAAATATGTGAAGGCGGGGATCGGGGAATTTTTCAAAGACCCTGTCAAAATAGTCATAGACCCGGTTGGGAGAGGCCTCTCCCAGGTGGTCTGGATGCTCGATATCATCGACTCCCATAGCCAGAAGTCTGTCGATGAATTCCAGGGTCCGGGCTACCCGGTCTACCTGCGCCTCTTCTGGATCTGGTGGACTGAATATGCCTGTCAGGAAAACATTCACCTTCATACCGAGCTGATGGGCCTGATACACGGTCTCTTCAATCCATCTCCATGTATCAGGATAGTTCATGCCCAAAACCACCTTATTCAGCCTTTCACTGGCTGGCAGAATGCCTAACAGAATCCGATCAACCCGGTATCCCTTTTCCCGTGCCTCCAGGGCCCGTAGGGTCGCCTTTTTGCCGGTGGTGACACATGAATAGACCACATCATTGTGGTCGGGTAAACCCTTCATCACCTCTTCCCAATCCCTGAACTGGGGCTGATAGCGGGGGGGTGCAAATGCCGTCACCTCCATCTCTTTAAAACCCGCCTCCAGGAGTTGTCTGATAATAAAGAGTTTTGCTTCAGCAGGGATGATGTGAGTCTCAGATTGAAATCCGTCACGGAGGGTCAGATCGGAGAGGGTTACCTTCCTTGGAAGCTTACAATGTGTCTCCATTTGAGTCTAACCTCCTAACCCGGCCAAACCGGAAATATGGAATTGTGAAATGGGGAGTTGAGACGTGCGCTTCCGGCTTTTACCGCAAGACGGTCGTAGGCTCGGGCAGGCGGCACGGTCATTGATTGTATTCGTTTGAGAAGTTACTTACATAACAGGACATTGTCAATGCTTTGAACCCAGACCAACCCGTTTTTCCAGCTGTCCTGGGGCAGGGCAAGAGACAGGAAGCCCTTTAGAATGTAAATTTTATTGTTGACAATTTTGTTAATCTAAGGATAAAGGTCAAATTGAGCTTCTCAGATGTCTTTAATTTCGCGTTGGCACATACGCCCCCAGTTCCAAATCAGAGAGATCCTCCAACGGAAACGGGCAAGATTTATGGCCCTTCGGCTTCGCACAGAACTGTGTAACCTGCTCGAGATAGAGTACCCTATCTGTTTGGCCGGAATGGGGATGGGGATATCGGGCTCTGATCTCGTGGCAGCGGTATCCGAAGCGGGTGGCCTGGGCCTGCTCGGGTGCAGCAGGCTGTCCCCGGAGCAGATCCGTGACCTCATCAGACGCACAAAGAAACTCACGTCAAGACCCTTTGGGGTAGATATCCTGGCACCTCCTATGGGTCAAACAGGATCTCACAATCGGGATTTGAGGGATGAAATACCTCCTGAATACTGGGACTTTGTGGCGGATGTGAAGAAAAGGCTAAATATCCCTCACACCAAGACCCCAGGGTATGCCTTGACTGAAGAGTTTCTTCGTCAACAGATGGAAGTGGTTGTCGAGGAGAAGATCCCCATATTTGCCACAGGGCTGGGTACCCCTCCATGGTTAATAAAGGAGGTTCGGGCCCACAACATAAAATACATCTCCATGGTGGGAAGGGCAAAACACGCCAGATACCTGTTGAAGAACAAACCGGATCTGATCGTGGCCCAGGGGACTGAGTCCGGTGGACATACCGGGAAGATCGGGACGCTTCCACTGGTTCCGCTGATCGTTGATGAGGTGTCCCCGATACCCGTGGTCGCGGCAGGTGGGATAAATGATGGTCGCGGCCTGGTCGCGGCTTTGGCCCTTGGCGCAGTGGGTGTCTGGATGGGCACCGCCTTTCTGGCAACCCATGAGGCATTTCACGACGCGATCCGTTTTGGGTGGATGACAAAAGAAGATGCCGATTTCTATCAGCAGACCATAGTGGAAGCGAGCGAGGATGATGCCATTATCAGCAGAGTCAAGACGGGGAAGACCTGCCGGTTGTTTAAGAGTGAGCTACTAGAAATGTGGGAGCGATCAGGGCTCGAGCCGCTGCCATACCAGTTACAGACCATTGTCATGAGTGAACTGGAAACGGCCCTCATGCAGGGGGGGCGACCCGAATATGTCCTGCATGTTGGCGGTCAGGTGGCAGGGTGCATAAAGGGTCTAAGAGGGGCTGGCGATCTGGTAGGAGAGATCGTTGAACAAGCCGTTAGGATCATAAAATCCGATATGCCTTCATATGTTTCATAAGCTTTTCCGGAAATGAACTTCACCATCTAGATAAAGAGAACAAGACATAAGCCGGATCGTAACACTTTAGCCGTTTGAAACCTGGGGAATGGGGATTCAGAACCCCCATTCCCCTGTCTCAGTTCTAATTTTGAAGAAAGCTAAATTGATAAGCCGGATCAAGCCTTTACGATTAATGGTATGGTGACTTTTGTTTTGGGCGTAAACATCAATCAAAAGGAGGGAGAAGGATGAAAAAAACGGTCATTCTAGCGGTTGGCTTAGCCCTGGTCCTATTGTTTACCTTTCCAGCAAACCAATGTCAGGCGGTTGAACCGGTGAAACTGGGTTGCCAGGCCGCATTCACCGGCAAATACTCGGCCTATGGGATGAGCACATTAAATGCCGTCAGATACGAAGTGGCAAGAAAGAACGCCCAAGGGGGGATCAAGAGCCTGGGCGGGGCCAAGATCGATCTCATCGAAATGGATAACGCAACCAGCGCGAAAGACTCTGTGGCGAATCATGAGCGGTTGGGGGCGAACAAAGAGGTCCTGGCGGTCGTTGGACCCTGCACGACACCCATGTCCCAGCCCGTTGAACCGATTGCCTTGAGGTACCATCTTCCAACGGTCCACTCGATTACCACGCTCGATAAGATATTTGAACACGGAAATCCCTATGTCTTTACGGTCAGCGTTCTGGCCAGCAGATTCGGGGCCACCTATGCGGCCTTTATGATCGACATGCACAAAAAATACGGCTTGCCCCTAAACCGGATTACAGTAGCCTACCCGGACAACGATTACGGGATCGCCGTGGCCGAGGGATTTAAGGAGGGTATCAAAAAGGCTGGATTCGGAAAGAACATCGTGCTCGATCTGCCATTCAACTGGAAGGCAAAGGATCTCAGCCCGGTGGTATTGAAGATAAAGGCCGCCAAGCCCGATTTCCATTTGCAGGTGGCCTACTTCGCCGATGGCAAACTCTACCATGATGCCTGTTATAGTCTGGGTTTTCACCCGTGGCAGGTGGGAGGTGCAAGCGGTTTTAATCACCCCAAATTGTGGAAGGTTTTGGGTGAGAAGATCGCCGAGGCGACGATAGGTAACAAAAAGACCTTTGCATATGATATGGCGGCCTTTGATTTGCCCAATCCGGCCCGCGATGCCTGGATCAATGATTTTAAGGCCAAGAACCCCAAGGTGCCTGTAGAGATGAATCTGCTCCTCGGAGCCATGGCAGGCCGATTTGTGATCGAGGCCATTGAAAAAACGGGAAAAAGGGACCGGGATGCCATCACAGAAACCCTTCACGGGCTCTACCTGGAAAAGGACGATCCGCGAGACCTGACAGGGGCCTATAAAAAGCCTGGGCCGGTCTGGATGCCAAATGGCAAGCCAAACAGTTACGGATATGTCGCCCAGTGGGAAAAGAAAAATGGGGAATGGTACAAGAAGACCCTGTTCCACCCGTTAATGGGGATGATTGTCACGCCAAGGGCCTTTAAATAAGCCGTGGCCAAAAGAGAGGACCATTGGCGGGTGGATACGGCGCTTTTGAGGGTGGAAAGGGTCTCCAAGAACTTTGGAGGTCTGGTGGCCCTAGATGAAGTATCTCTGGAGGTAGAGAGAGGGGGCCTGGTGGGAGTGATCGGGCCGAACGGAGCGGGTAAGACGACCCTTTTTGGCACGATCTCCGGCTTCCACAAACCCCACAGAGGGGAAATCTATTTCAAGGGAAGACGCGTTGACGGGCTCAAGCCACACCAAATATGCAAGATGGGGCTGGTTCGTACCTTTCAGATCGCCCAGCCCTTTCTTGGGTTTACGCCATATGAGACGCTCGTCACAGCGGCGCTCAATAAACTCTCCATGAATCAGGCAAGGAAGAAGGCCAGAGAAATCCTGGATATGGTGGGGTTGACAGACAAGGCCGATGAAGACGGAGCCAGCCTCACCATTGCCGATCAAAAGGCCCTTGAGATGGGAAAGGCGCTCGCTGCGGGAGGTGATCTCATTCTTCTGGACGAGGTGATGGCCGGGCTGACCCTTCCCGAGGCGGAGGTCGTTATGTCCCTTATCACGAGGTTGAGGGACGAAGGCCTGACATTCTTGATGGTGGAACACGTGATGTTCATCATTATGAAACTGTGTGAGAGGATTGTCGTATTGAGCTTTGGCCAGAAGATAGCCGAAGGGACCCCCGAGGAGATTGCCAAAAACCAGACGGTCATCGATTCCTACTTTGGTGAGGAGGCGGGCCTTGTTACTTAGGGTGGAGGGTGTCACAGCCGGCTATGGCAAGGTGGCGGTCATTCGGGACGTGTCTCTGGATGTGGACAGGGGTGAATGGGTCGTTGTGATCGGGGGCAACGGCACGGGAAAGAGCACCCTGTTCAAGGTCATTTCCGGGCTGGTCAGACCCAGATCGGGCAAAGTGCTCCTGGAGACGACCGAACTGACGGCCTTGGCTTCCTATGAGATCGTCAATCTGGGAGTCATTCAGGTCCCGGAAGGCCGCATGGTATTCCCCAGGATGAACGTGAAGGAGAACCTCTTGTTGGGTGGGCGCAATGAGAGGGCCAGGGGCCATGTTGCCGAAAATCTCAAGAGGGTCTACCAACTCTTTCCCATCCTCAAGGCCAGGGAGAGACAGGAAGCCGGCACGCTTTCAGGGGGCGAACAACAGATGTTGGCAACCGGAAGAGGGTTGATGGCCATGCCGCAGGTCTTGCTGTTGGACGAGCCCTCCCTGGGACTGGCACCGCTCCTGGTGACCGAGATCTTCAGGACCCTAAAGACATTGAACACCGAGGGGCTGACCATTTTGCTGGTGGAGCAGAATGTGGTTGTCTCTTTGCGGAGCTCCCATAGGGGGTATGTCCTCGAAAACGGGAAGATCATAATGAGTGGGAGCAGCCAGGAACTCATGAAGGACGAGCGAACCAAAGAGGCCTATCTGGGGATATAGGAATGGAATTTACGATTATACTCCAGGCCATTGTCCAGGGAGTTATGCTGGGGGCCATATATGGTCTCATAGGCCTTGGGATTACCATGGTGTATGCGATTACTGGGCTCTTAAACTTTGCTCATGGGGATTTTATGGCCATAGCCATGTATCTCTGTCTGGCCCTCTATACCCATTTTCATATGGATCCGTATCTGTCGATGCTGTTGGGGATACCGCTCTTGTTTGTCCTGGGTCTCTTGGTATACCACTTCCTTTTTAAACGCGTATTAAAGGCGGAGCTGTTGATGGTGGTCCAGTTGACCCTGGGGATGGTATTTATCATTGAGAGCACACTCCTTCTGACCTTTACCGCTGACTACGAATCTGTGCCCAACTTCCTCCACGCAGTGAGATTTAGCTTTGGGCCACTCGCTGTCACGGGGAGTTATCTGGTCACTTTCCTGGTGGGAGGCGGGGCTGGTGCAGGACTGTACTGGGTGCTTCAGAAGACAGATCTGGGCCGGCAGATAAGGGCAATCTCACAGAACAAAGAGGCCGCCGCCTTGATGGGGATCAACACCACCCGAATACAGATGATTGTCTTTGCCCTGGGCATTGCCTTGTTGGGGTTATCCGGGTCCCTGACCACATCGATCCTTACGATGGAACCTTATATGGGTCTGGAGCTGACCTTGTTCGCATTTATTGTGTTTGTCATGGGGGGAGTGGGGAACTTTTTGGGTACTCTGGTGGCAGGATATCTTCTGGGGATTGCGGATGCGATGGGGTCGCTATTCATCGGGGGCCACCTGGGGGCGATGGTTCCCTACGGTCTGTTTGTCCTAATGCTCCTGATCAGACCCCAGGGGGTCCTGGGGGCAAGATGAGCTTGACATATTTTAAGAGGCAGAAAAGGCAGTACCTGTTGTGGGCCGCTGTCTTGCTGCTCATGGGGGTGCTCCCGTCCCAGTTCCCAATCTTTTGGGTCCGCGCCTTTGCCATGGTGTTTCTCTTTATCTACTGGGCCTCGGCCTGGAACATCATCGGCGGGATGGCCGGGGAGATAAATTTTCTCCATCCCCTTTTTATCGGTGCAGGGGCTTACAGCTCTACCGTGCTTTATCTCAAGCTGGGGGTAAGCCCCTGGCTGGGTATGTTCTTGGGGGCGGCCATTGCGGTGGCCATCGGTCTGGTGATCGGATGGATATGTTACCGTTCCGGGCTCCCCCATCTTTCATTTGCCCTGATATGTCTGGGCTTCTCCCACATTGGAGAGATCATCGCGCTGGAGTGGAATCTGTTGGGCGGGTCTCGGGGTTTGGTGATCCGCCCGGCTCCTGGTTTTGCCAATATGCAGTTTCGAGATATCAGTAGTTATTATTATATGGGGCTGATCATGGCGCTGTTCATGGTTGGGCTGTGCTTGTGGATTAGCCGTTCGAAGATCGGTGTTTATCTCAAGGCGATCAAGAATAACGAGATGGCAGCATCGGCAATAGGCATCAATACCGTCCGCTACCGCCTCCTTGCCCTGGCCATCAGCGCCTTTTTTTGTGCCCTGGGAGGGACCTTTTATGCCCAGCTTGTCCTTTTTATTGATCCCCCCAGCGCCGTCTCCATCACCACTGTCATCAGTATGATCCTTTTTTGTGCCATAGGTGGCTTTGGGACCGTTTGGGGTCCCGTGGTGGGGACGCTCCTCCTGATGCCGGTGGGAGAAGCAGTGAGGCTCTATTTTATGACCGGATTCCATCTCATTGTGTACGGGATTGTGGTCATTATTGTGATCTTGATGACCCCGCATGGTCTGGTACCGTGGTTTCAGGAGATCATGAAAAGGAGCAAGAGCGAGGGCCAGAACAAAGAACACCTCTTGCAGAGGGGGCTGAGATAGGCTATGGCCTTCAGGGTAGAGATGGATGGGAAAAGAGAGCACCCCGGACATGCCATGAACCTGGGGGATGCGCTTTCTGTCAATGCCAGAAGGTATCCCGATAAGACCGCCATCGTTGTCGATGGGGAAACCAGAGACTACCGATCACTAAACGCCAGGGCCAATCAGCTGGCGAACGCCCTCCTGGAGATCGGGCTGAGAAAGGGGGATCTGATGGGAATACTCTCCCCCAACTCTGTGCAGTGGGCCGAGGCGCTTTACGCCATCTTTAAGATAGGGGCGGTCGCGGTTCCCATAAATTACCGTCTCCTGTCCCATCAGATCATTGAGGAACTCAAGAGATACGGCGTGGCTACCCTCTTCTTGACAGAGGATTTCCTCGAGGTGGGCGGGTCTTATCAGGAGGTCAAAGGGAGAGCCGTTCCCCTCATCCTTCTTCGTGGGCAGGCGAGGGAAGACGCCCTTTCTCTTGACTCGCTTATCCTTCACGCGTCAGAGACCGAGCCGCGGGTGGAAGTCGATGGGAACGATGTGGCACTGATCATGTTTACTGGAGGGACAACCGGTCTACCCAAAGGGGTTCCGTTTACCCATGATATGCTATTCTGGACGACGATCAATTACATGGTCGAATATGATACACCCCGAACGGATCATATCATGTTTCACCCGTTTCCCATATTTCATACCTCCGGGATGTACCGAATGATTTCGTACATCTGGGCAGGGGCAACCTATTTGACGCTGGGGACCTTTGATCCGGAGAGGTGCCTGGACCTGATTGAGAAATATCGTGCTAACGCCTTTATCGGGAGTTCGGCGGTCTTTGTCCCCATGCTCCAAATCAAGAGAAAGAAATCGACTGATACCTCCTCCGTGAACCTCGTCTGCGCCACATTCGCCTTTATGGATGAGGAGGGGAGAAAGGGATTGAAGGAGCTGTTCCCCAATGCCAGGGTATATGAGGGTTATGGGTTTACGGAAGGTGGGGCGATCTCGGCACTCCGGCCTGATCAGAGGCCGAGAGGCAAAGGCAGTGTGGGTATGCCCGGTGTCCACACCAAACTGAAGATCGTTGACGAGCTGGGAGAGAAGCTTGGCCCTGGGAAGGTCGGGGAAATCGCGGTAAAGGGGCCTCACATCCCGACCGGATATTATAACAACGACGAGGAGACGAGGTCAGCCTTTAAAGATGGCTGGTTTCACACCGGAGATATGGGCAAACTGGATGAAGATGGTTTTCTTTATATGGTGGACCGAAAGAAGGACATGATTAAGACAGGGGGCGAGAATGTGTATTCGCGCGAGGTAGAAGAGGCCCTGTTGCGCCACCCCGATATCCATGAGGTTGCCGTCATCGGTGTGCCCCATGAGAGATGGGGGGAGACCATTAAGGCGATCGTGGTTACAAAAAGGGGAGCACGTCTGGAGGAACAGGAGGTGATCGATTTCTGCAGGCAGCACCTGGCAAGCTATAAGAAACCGACCTCAGTGGATTTTGTTGAAAACATCCCCAAGACCGATACGGGTGGTAAGATCTCAAAATGGAAGCTGAGAGAAATGTATAACACGGGTCATACGGTAAGGAGCGGGCAGTGAACGCCGAGGGAAGAAACACACCAGAGAAGCCGGAATTGGTCTTTTCGGAACTCCGAGAGGGGAGGGCGTTTCGAACGCTGGAATATCGGATCACAGAGGATCTTGTGGAAGACTATATGGAGACGGTGGGGGATCGGAACCCCCTGTACTGGGATATCGAGTATGCCAGAGATGGCCCATTTGGGACGCGAATTGCGCCCCCGGGGTTGGCTGCCATCTATTCCCGTCTCTCTTACCTCCAAGATCATACCATGCCATCAGGCGGGGTGTTGGCCAAGCAGGAGTTTGAGTTTAGCGGTCCCATCCGGACCGGTGAAACCCTGAAGGTAACGGCGCGGGTGGATGAACGTTTTATTGACAAAAAAGACAGGAAGAGGGTGAATTTTGTCATAGAGGCCAAAAATGAAAAGGGTGAGGCAATCAGTGTCACCCGGCTTTACGCCATTTGGCCCAAGTAACCCGTAACCCAAAAAGAGAAGGTCGTTGAGCGATGATAGATGAGGTTCGTATCGGAGATGCCCTGCCATCCATTGAAAAGGGGATCGATCAGGACCGGATAATGGCCTGGGCCAGGGTTTCAGGCGATTTCAATCGCCTCCACGTTGACCCGGAGTATGCCAAGGAGACCCGCTTCAAGGGGACTGTTGCCCATGGACCCATGTCTCTGGCCTTTCTGAACCAGTTGATGATGCAATGCTTTGGTGAGGGATGGATTATGGGGGGAAGGCTCCTGGACGTGCGATTTGTGGCCCCGATCCGGCCGGGTGATACCATCACCATAGGCGGAACGGTGAAGGCGGTATTTAAGAAGGGTGAGGAAGAGCTTGTCGAGTGCGACCTCTTTATCGACAGGGGAGACGGGGTAAAAGCAGTATTGGGGCGCGCCGTCGGTCGGATAGTGAGGAGGCGGTCATGAGGGCAGCGAGAGCAGCAAAGGTGGTCCCGGCAGAAGAGGCCATCGGAAAAGTCCAGTCAGGCCAGCGCCTCGTCCTCCCGCTTTGCTGTGGGCTGCCCCAGACCCTCGTGGATGCCCTGGTCTCAGATCACAAGCGACTCAAGGGGGTTGAGATTGTCAGCGGTCTTCAGATCGTTTACCCCTTTCTGGAGGAAGGGCTTGAGGAGTCCTTTTCATACCGGACCTGGCAATGTGCCCCCCCCATTCGCCACCACCTCAAGAAGGGGACCGTCAAGTACATCCCCATGCGACAGGGAGACGCAGTGAAGGTCTTTTCAAAGGAGGGCCCGTGGCCCATCCAGGCGGCCATGATTCAGGTCTCGCCACCAGACGAGCACGGTTATTGCAGCCTTGGGGTTTCCATCGGCCACGCCCTTCCGCTGGCGCTCCAGGCCGATCTCGTGATTGCAGAGATCAATGCGCAGATGCCCCGGGTCCTGGGGAAGGCCTTTATCCACCTCTCTCAGATCGACTTTGTCGTGAACTCTGATAGGCCGCTCCTGGAATACCCTGCGGGTGGAAGTCCAGGTGAGAAAGAGCTTGCCATCGGGAGGCACGCGGCCGATCTTATCCCGGACGGCGCCACCCTCCAGATCGGCATCGGCGCCATCCCGGAGGCGATACTGGACAGCCTCACCAACAAGAAAGACCTTCGTTTTTTTGCCATGGGTGTGGACAAGATCGTTGACATGGCGGAACAGGGGGTGGTCACACCCGGAGACGAGCCAAAGGTCAGGGTAACCGAGATCCTGGGCAGCAAGAGGCTCTTTGATTTTGTCCACAACAACCCCATGGTGGAAGGAAGGCCGCTGCCCGACACGATCAATCCGAGGGTAGTGGGCCGGATTCCACGTTTTTTCTCGGTGCTCTCGGCCATCGAAGTGGACCTCACCTGCCAGATCAATGCGGAGACGGTCAAGGGGCGGCAGATCAGCGCCATTGGTGGGAGCTTTGACTTCGTCCAGGGGGCACTCTTTTCAGAAGGAGGGGGTTCGATCATTGCGATGACCTCCACAACGCCCGACGAAAAGATCTCGAGGATTGTTCCGCAGCTTCCTCTTGGAACCGCAGTAACCACACCGAGGCATTCAGCACAGTATCTGGTCACGGAGTATGGCGTTGCCGAGATCTGGGGGAGGTCCTTGAGGGAGCGAGCCGATGCCCTCATCCAGGTGGCCCATCCCAAGTTCAGGGATGAGCTTATAGATGTGGTAGGGCATCTGTTTTAGTTGGCTTGCATTTTTTCTGGAGGCATCAGCCCCCTTTTTGACCAGGAGGAGTTATGAAGGAGATGGAAAGGCTCAGAGAAGCGCTGAAAAGGTGGGAGACCGAAAAGGACGTGGGCTCGTTGCCGATAGCGGAGAGTGAGCTGCATTGGCCTTTGAAGGTGGTTTACACGCCCCTGGACGTGGCAGAAAACGACTATCTGGAGAAGATCGGATTCCCGGGCGATTATCCTTACACCAGAGGGGTGTACCCCGGGATGTATCGAATTCGGCCGTGGGCCATGCGGCTCTATTCCGGTTTCGGAACGGCCGAGGACACCAATAAGAGGTGGAAGTTCCTCCTGGAGAGTGGAAACAACGGTGTTGCCTGTGCCTTTGATCTTGCGACCCAGCTGGGCCTTGATTCGGATCACCCCGATGCCGAAGACGAGGTGGGTCGGGTAGGCGTAGCCATAGACACGATCAGAGACATGGAGATCCTCTATAAGGATCTGCCCCTCGACCAGATTATTTCGTCCTTTAATATAAATGCCCCTGCGGCGATCATCCTGGCCATGTATATCGCGTTGGGAGAAAGGGAAGGGATTCCGCCTGATAAACTGAAGGGGACCTTATCCAACGACATCCTGTGTGAATATGTCTCACGCGGCATGTGGGTGTTTTCAGCGGGGCCAGCCCTGAGACTGACGACCGATGTCATGGAGTACTGTACCCGCCATATGCCCAAATTCTACCCCTTTAACATCAGGGGCATCATCATGAGGGAGGCGGGCGCCTCCATGGTCCAGGAGGCGGGTTTTGCCTTCTCAAACGCAATTGCTTACATCCAGAGCGCGTTGGAAAGGGGGCTTGATATCGATGCCTTTGCCAACCGCATTAGCTTTTTTTTCTCCACAGGTACCCAGATCTTTGAGGAGGCAGCCAGATACCGGGCTGCAAGGCGACTCTGGGCCAGACTCATGAAGGAACGCTTTGGCGCCAAGAAACCCTCCTCGATGCTCTTCCGTTTTACCGGGACGGTGGGTGGCAGCTTCTATCGGGCACAGGAGCCCGAGAATAATCTGGTGAGGGGGGCCTACGGCCTGCTGGCCAACGTGCTTGGAGGCACCCAGGGGATGCTCCATCCGGCACTGGATGAGCCTTTTGCGATTCCTACCGAGGAGACGGCCAGACTCGCGTTGAGGACACAGCAGATCTGCGCCTATGAGACGGGGGTTACCAAGGTCGTGGATCCCCTTGGAGGGTCCTACTATGTGGAGACCCTCACCGATGAACTGGAGTCTGCAATCGAAAAGGTGATAGAAGTCATCGACAAAATGGGGGGTGCCGTAAGGGCGATTGAGAGCGGTTATATGCAGAAATGTATTGCCGACGAGGCCTATAGGGTGGCAATGGAGGAGAAAGAGGGCAAGCGCACCGTCGTGGGAGTGAATCGGTTTCAAGGGGATGCCACGGAAAAGAGGATGAGGTTCCACCGGTTTGAGCCATCCATGTTTACGAGACAGGTCGAGAGGCTCCGAAAGGTTCGAAGCGAAAGGGACGGCGATTCGGTTGCAAAGGCCCTCAAAAGGCTCAAAGAGGAGGCGAGAGGGCAGGAGAATCTGATGCCCTGTCTGATTGAGACGGTCAAGACCTATGCCTCTGTGGGGGAAATCATGGAGACCTTGAAGGAGGTCTTTAGATCATTCGAGGAACCACTTCTGGTCTAGGAGGCGGGCGGACGGAGGGAGAGTGAAGTGGGTCGTAAGATTCGGATTCTGATGGCCAAACCTGGCCTGGATGGACATGACCGAGGGGCCAAGGTGGTCGCGAGGACCTTTCTGGACATGGGTATGGAGGTGATTTATACCGGGCTCCACCAGAGCCCGCAGCAGATAGTCAGCGCCGCCATTCAGGAAGATGTTGATGTCATTGCCCTGAGCATCTTATCAGGGGCGCATATGAGCGTTTGCAGAAAGGTCCTACAAGGTTTGCGGGAGGCCGATGCCGGAGACAAGGTCCTGATCGTGGGGGGAACTATCGTGGACGAAGATATACCCGCACTCGAGGAGATGGGTGTGGCCAGGGTATTTCCACCGGGATCCCCCATCGATGCAGGGGCCAGGTACCTGAAAGAGGGATTTAGGGACCGTATGGGCTAGAAGGCCATAAGGGCGTCTCGTTTGGCCCCATCATAAGGGAATTTCTTGTTGATATGATACCAAAGGGTACCAAAAAGACCCTATTTCAGACAGAGGTGGACAAGGTCCTGAAGGCCCTTCGAAACGAAATCTACTCTGGCCTCAGGCTGCCCCGCGAGCGTCTTGTAGAAAGTGCCCTTTCAGAGACATTCTCGGTGAGTCGTATGGTGATCAGACAGGTCCTCAGCCAGCTCGACGCAGAAGGTCTCGTGGGGATCCAGCCATACAAAGGTGCGACAGTGGCTGCCATCTCCATTGACCGGATCTATGAATCCTACCAGATCCTGTCCATGTTGGAGGGATTTGCCACCATGCTGGCCGCCAAGCGGTTTACAGAAAAGGGCATCCAGAAGCTGCGCCATATGGTGGAGAAGCAGAGGCAAGTGGATGTGAGCAATGTAAGAGACTGGCAGAAGCTGAATGAGGCCTTCCACAGGACACTCAACCTGAAATGTGGAAATGAGAGTCTCATTCAACTGATTCGACAGCATGTCAAATTTACCACCTACTGGTTTCTGGTGTTGTCCGTACCGGGGCGTATTCCCAAGAATATCGAGGAGCATGCGGCCGTTGTTGATGCCATATCTGATGGGAACGGGACAGAGGCCAGACACTTGATGGAACGTCACATTATGGAGGCGGGAGAATATCTGATGGGACATCTCGAGAAGAACATGCCCGCCGGGATGATCAGTTGATTCTTCTCGACCAATGGAAACAGCTTATCGGATTATCCTGTTCGGACCAAGATCGAACATTGTCGGTGACACCCAACGCAGACAAGAGCACCAGCTGGGCGGTATCATGTTATGCTTGAAATGAAAAATAACGGAGATCCTTATCGTTGAATCCATTTTTTAAGGAAGAACATTATATTTTCAGGGAACAGATAAGACGGTTTTGTGAGACAGAAATCGCACCCCTGGTGGATCAGTCTGAACAGACCCAGACATTTCCCAGGCACCTATTCCGGCGAATGGGGGATCTGGGTTATCTCTGTGTCAGATATCCAGAGGAGTATGGTGGCGTCGGGGCGGACAAGATCACAGAAGTGATCCTTCGGGAGGAGCTTTCCAGGGTATGTCAGGGTATCGCAAGTTCACTATCCGGGCACAGCCATCTGGCCACATTCCCCATATTTCGCATGGGAACGGAGACCCAAAAACAATCCTATCTGGTACCCGCCATAAAAGGGGAGAAGATCGGCTCCTTTGCCCTTACTGAGCCAGATGCCGGCTCTGATACCAAGTCGATCAAGAGCTCAGCTACCCTCGACGGTGATCATTATACCTTGGTGGGGACCAAGACCTTTATCACCAATGCCCCCATAGCCGATTTTATCCTTGTGGCGGCCTATACGGATCGTTCGCGGGGTTACCACGGGATCAGCCTCTTTATCGTGGACAAAGACACCCCTGGCATGACCATCAGCAAACTGGACAAGGAAGGGATTCGATCATCCGATACGGCCGAGATCAGCTTGGAGGAATGCCGTGTGCCCACGGACCATCTCCTCGGCGAAAAGGAGGGAAATTTCAATCTCATTATGGAGACCCTCAGTGAAGGACGGATCGGCGTGTCGGCCAATATGGTAGGGCTGGCCCAGGCGGCCTATGAGGCGGCCCTCCGGTATGCAAAAGAACGGATACAGTTTGGAAAACCGATCGGAAAATTCCAGGCCATTTCCCATAAGCTCGCCGATATGGCCACCAACATTCGGGCGGCGCGGCTGATGGTCCTCTCCGCAGCCCATCTTCTGGATCAAGAAAGACCCTGCACCCTGGAGGCATCTGCCTGCAAGCTTTTTGCGTCGGAGACGGCCGTGAAGACAGCCCGTGAGGCGATCCAGATCCATGGAGGATACGGTATCATGAGCGAATACCCGGTGTTTCGGTATCTCAGGGATGCCCTTGTATATACCATCGGCGAAGGGACATCCGAGATCCAGCGCAACATCATTGCCAAAGAGATCGGGCTGTAGGGACCTGGGGCACGGCAACGCCATTGACTTCGCTTAATACCATGGGCACAAATCACTGACCTTGGCGATAAGGGGGCCAAGGAGTCAAAATGATCCAGACGACCATACCGTATCTCTTGAAAAGGGCGGCCTTTAAGCATCCAGAAAGGGAGGCCATTGTCTCGGAGAAGGGGAGATGGACCTATGCCCAGTGGGAGGCCAACGCCAATAAACGGGCACAGGCCCTTGCCAGGCATGGAATTAAAAAGGGAGATCACGTGGCAACCATATTTCTCAACGGGAATGAGGTCCTGGAGACCTATGTGGCCCTTATGAGGCTGGGGGCCGTGATCGTCCCCCTGAACGTCCGCCTTGCCCCCGGGGAACTCCAATACATCATTGAACATTCCGCATCCTCGGCGCTGATTCTCTCGCACGAATTTGAGTCCCCCATAAGGGAGATAAAGGATGATCTGCCCGGTGTTGGACACTATTTTGTGAGTGGGGGGGATGCTGCCGGGGATATGATCCCCCTGGAAGAGATCTATCAAAATGAATCAGGGCAGGCGCCTCCCACAGTGATAGCGGAGGATGATATCGCCTGCATCCTCTACACCGCCGGGACCACAGGACGGCCAAAGGGGGTGCTCCTGACACACAGGAACTGCGTGTGGGGGGCCATCAATATTGCCCTTGATGTGGATCTCAGGCCGGAGTATCGGGTCCTGCTGGTCTTTCCGCTCTATCACGCGGCCGCGTTTATCATCCTGATCGGAAACCTGTTTCTCGGATGCACCAACATCACCATGAGGTCCTTTGACCCCAGACGGGTGATGGAGTTGATAGGGGAGGAAAGGATCAGCCGGATGACCTTTCCACCCACGGTGTGGAATTTTATCATGCAGCTTCCGGACCTGGACAAATACGATACCGGCTCGGTGAGATCTATCTCCTCCGGTGCTGAATCGATGCCCCTGGAGACCAAGAAGGGGCTTTTGAGGCTTTTTCCAAATGCCGCGCTGGGAGAGACCTATGGGATGACCGAGTCCGCGGCGACGATCACGACACTCAAACCGGAATATGTCCTCGACAGGATGTCCTCGGTGGGAAGGCCCTTTGCGAATGTTGAGATTCGACTGGTTGATGATCATGATCATGACGTCGCAACGGGGGAGGTGGGGGAGATCCTGGCAAGGGGGCCCAATATCATGGCGGGCTATTACAGGGAGCCGGAAGCCACCGCCGAGACCCTCAAGGGGGGCTGGCTTCACACCGGGGACCTCGGCAGATTGGACAAAGAGGGATTTCTGTACATCGTGGACCGGAAAAAGGACATGATCATTACGGGCGGCGAGAACATATTCCCCAGGGAGATCGAGGAGGTCCTCTATACCCATCCCAAGATCCTGGAGGCGGCGGTCATCGGGCTTCCTGATACTGATTGGGGAGAAAAGGTCCACGCGGTGGTGGCGCCCAAGGAGGGTGAGACACTGACCGCGCAGGAGGTGATCGATTACTGCAAGACCCATATCGCCAGCTTTAAGAAGCCCAAGTCGGTGGAGTTTGTGGACAAGTTACCCAGGTCACCGGCCGGTAAGGTGCTAAAGAGGATATTGAGAGAGAAAGGATAGGTAAGCCCCTAACTGGCTTCCTACCCAGGTGATCCAGTGAGGGACGGTTCCCGGCGGGCCCGTCCCTTTTCTTCTGCCCCTTGAATTGGCCATCCAGAGTTTGACGGGGTTCAGGACTTGAAATAGAATCCTCTCTGGTCTACTATCCTGCCCAAAGATAAACAAAGATAAACATTGTATCAACAACGCCTCCTCTGGGTATCAGAAGTAAGGCGTTTGAAGCGTCGTAACACTTTGGCCCTTTGAACCCAGGGAAATGGGGATTCCCAATCTCCATTCCCCTGTTCAAGTGTCAATTTTGATGGCCTCGCAAAAAGTCAAAAGTGCTCTCTTTCCGTCATTCCGGCGAAGCATGTCCCGGTGAAAACCGGGAGCCGGAATCCAGCAGTGTTCTCAAAATATTATATGCCCCCCATTGTGGGGAACGACGAGAAGGCGGGTCTGTAACATCTCAAAGAACAGGGGGAAAGGTGTGGCATGGGGGTCTTTTTTTCT
>CAZXCQ010000076.1:0-22858 GCA_964639275.1 uncultured Desulfobacteraceae bacterium
TTCTTAACATAAAATGTATCAATTTTCCAAAATCTTTTTCTTGAAATCTATAGCTGGCCAGAAGGTTTTCAAACACCCTTCCGAGCAGTTCGGGATCAAGGGCGATCTCTTCCTCAATGGGCGTATTTTCATCGATGGTAAATTTGTAGCTATAGAAAATATCAAAAAGCCCTCGCACCCTGTATCGTTTGTTCTTCGTGCCATAACACTCGTTAAGATCAACATCCTGTTCCTCAGAGAAAAACAAAAAATCCGGAACCACGATTTCGTTGTCTTGCCGGTCGGAGTAACCATCGATTCGCAGGATTTTCTTGGAGTCTTTATCGTCAGGTCTGTCCAGGCACTCAAACAGACCACCATTCAGAAAGGGGATCGTTGAGAAAAGCCTGGGCGCCTCATTGGAACTCTTAAAACAACTTTCGTAACGGTAAACATTATGGATCATATAATGTTGATCCCGCTCTCCTGCTTTTTTTGCTTTATTTCTAAACTTGCGATTATCTTCCTTCCCAGAAGAATTCATTTCCTGGTTCAGAGTGGCAAAGAATAGATTTTGCAAAATAGCTTTATAATATGTGCTATTTTTGGGATCGTTGAAATTAAGCAGAGCCTCTAATCTATTTCTATTGAAAAGGTCACCTGGCACAAGCCCCTTTTCTTTGATAAACCAGACGAAAATCAATCTCGTGATGAGACGGATGACACTCGTAGCGTTTCTAAAGTTATCATCTGTGCCGGCATCTCTGGGGAAGGTAACATTGTGGAGCGCCCAGAAATACCAGTTGGCCAGTTCCTTGTAAAAGCGCTTATTGAGCTCATTGGTGTCCAGGGTTTTCTGCCAGGCCTTGTGGAGGCAGACGAAATCCGTGACCTGGTGCCGGTCAAAAAGCACGCAGAAAGAAAGATCATTAAGGATCTCAATATGGGCGCGGTGGGGCGAGGCGTATCGGATGCCTTTGATCAGGGTGACCTTTTCCAGAACATCCTTCGATGCATTCTTCTTGTGTAGACGACGGTTGATGATAGAAAAGGTCAGGGTTTCGCCAGTTTTGAAAAGGGCAAGGGCAGGCATAGGGAAGAGTCTGTTGATCTCGCGGGTGATATTCGACAGGTCGGTTCGAGTGTAATTATCCCCTTTGAGCTCAAGGGCCATGAAGAGATAAGATCGGATGATTTCATTCTCTATTTTTCTTGCGGAATCAAACCTGATCCTGAGCTGATTGCTTCCCAGAACATGAATCTCCTTATCGGTGATCTGGAAAAGGATATCCGCGGTTTTCCACTTGAGAAAAAGTCCCTTATCCCTGCGGAAACGTTGATAAACGTCAAAGGTTTGAAGGAAGTTTTCAGGGGTATTGGGGGAAAGATCAAATGTCTTGTCGCTCCTGTACCCGAGCCTGTCGAAGAGTCTTGTCGCACCCACTTTCAGGGACGTTCCGTCAAAGGCCTTCAGGGATTCAAGGATGCCTGACTTGATTGTCTCTGTCGGCTTTTTCATTTGATGACGATCCATGTGATCAGGTCGAAGTCCTCGGAGGATTCGACCTGCTTTTCTTTTGATACCAGAACGCCATTTCGGCCCGAGAGCAATTGGCCGACCGTGCGCCGCTTGAAACTCCTTACAACGGACCTAACGGCCCCATCCAGGAGCCGATTGTAGCGGGTCATGTCCTCACCGTTGGATGTCTGCTGGTCAAAGAGGTTGCAGAGATCTTCGTAAGGAACGGTCTTTTCCGCACAGAGCAGTCGCATGATTTCCAGGATCTGCTTGGGCTGGGCAAAGTTGTAACGGACAGCCAGATCCCTTTCATAGAGATAGACCAGGAAATAGGGCTGCACCGGATTGACATTTTCGTTGCCGGAACTGTCTCCCCTCTGTTTGAGACAGAAGATCACGCCAGGCTGGATCACCGGGTAGTCGGGATGGGTTGGCACGACAGCGTAAAGCCCTAATGGACTTTCTTCCAACTGCTTACGGTTGGCCTCAACATAGCGCATAAGATCGGCGCGAAAATCTTCGAGGTTGAAATCGGTTAGGGATATATTCTCCTCAAAGTCCTCGAGGTCCAGAACCTCTTCTCGGAGACGGAGAAGCTGCTTATCACGGTAGGTCAACTCATCCTCAACAATGTCTTTTACTCGATCCAGGAGATTGTCTTCCCCTGTCGCAGTAATATCAACAAGGGCCATTCTGGCCTCTACCCTCGTTTTCAGCCGGATGTAATTGTCAAGGTTGTCTGTAGGCCAAAAGTTAACCATATGAACCGTTTCGCTAATGCTGCCAATTCGATCAATGCGGCCGAAACGCTGGATAATGCGGACGGGATTCCAGTGGATGTCGTAATTGATCAGGAAATCGCAATCCTGGAGATTCTGCCCTTCCGAGATACAGTCCGTGGCAATAAGGACATCAATCTCGCTTTCCTTGGGCATGCCCGGCATTTTGTCTCTGTTTTTCGATAAAGGAGAGAAATGCGTCAGGATATGATGAAAATCGCTTCTCCCATATGTTGTTTGATTCTTTTTCACACCCCCCGAAACCATGGCAACATGGAGTCCGAGGTCTTTCCTGATCCAGTCTTTCAGGTTGGTATAAATGTATTCGGCGGTATCTGCAAAGGCGGTGAACACAATGACTTTCCGGTTTTCGATCCCTTTTTTAGTCCTGCTTGGGTTACGGCATCTATCCTCAAGAGTTCTTTTGAGTTGGGCGAGCTTGGCATCCCGTTCAGGTGTAACGTCCCTGGCGAAAAGATACAAAACATGAAGTTGTTGCGTATCCCTCTCCAGGTCCTTTTTCCACGAGTTCAGGTCAAGGTGATCCAATCGGAATTTGAGTTTTTTGCCTATGTAGGACTCGGGGACCAGCTCTTCATCATCCGGGTCGACATCAGCGGGATCGGCCGTTTCGAGCTCAGGCTGTTCTGACCGGTATTTTTCGTATTCGAGGATCCGACTTTCCAGTTCACGGATCTTTCTAATGGTCCGCTCCATAGTGAGGGTGAATGAATGGACCGAGCTTTCCAGCCTTTTCAAGAAATTCACGCGCATCATAGCAATGAGATAATATTCCCTGTCTGCCTGGCTGAAGTTTGGAAATGCCCTATCCTCATAAATGCCTTTGAATTCCTCAAGAACATATTTAAACGGATTGAAAAGTGACAATTGATATTGGGTTATCTCCTCGTTCAATTTGTCATATGAGGGAAACATCCCTTCGCTGTCGATGCCAGGGGAAAGGGATATGGGTTTTAGCCTTCTCGGGAAATGTCCAATCCTTTCCATACCAGCACTGTAATGTCTCTGAAGGTGCTTACGTGATCTCGCGATGGTCAGCTCATCCAACAACTTGAAAAGGGAAGAACTGAGGTTTTCAAGGAGCGTACGGGTATTTCGTCCCTCCTTTCTTTCAGCCCACCGGGTAAAGGCGCGTTGAGCTACTGCAAGCGTATCTTTAATACTCAAAATACCCATGAATGGGTGAAAGGCATCATCTTCATTCTCGGAGATAAAATAGATTTGATTTCGAAGATCCTGGAGACTGTTATTTACAGGAGTAGCCGAGAGCATCAGCACCCTTGTTTTCACACCATTTTGGACAATGTCTTCCATGAGACGCTGATAACGGCTCTTTCGTATTAAGTATCCTTCTTCGTCTTTTTTTCCTGGGGCGTTGTTCCTGAAATTATGGGATTCATCAATGACCACAAGATCATAATTGCCCCAATTCACGGTTTCTAGATTGATGTCCCCTGAAAAACCCTTGTCTCGGCTCAGATCTGTATGGGAGAGTACAGTATAGCTGAAACGGTCTTTCAAGAGGGGGTTGAGTTCACTGTTGTTCTGGGCAAGGAAATTGGTCCAGTTCTCTCTTAGTTTTTTTGGACAGAGCACAAGCACCCTATGATTGCGTAACTCAAAATACTTTATGATCGCTAAGGCTTCGAAGGTCTTCCCGAGGCCTACGCTATCCGCAATAATACACCCTCCATGAGTCAGAATCTTGTTTATAGCACCTTTTACCCCGTCTTTCTGAAAGTCATAGAGCATGTTCCAAATGACCGTGTCTACGAGGTGGCTTTGCTCGGCCCGTAATTCCTCCTGCTCTTGATCTGTGAGGTATTTTTCAAATAGATGAAAGAGGGTCTTGTAATAGATAAATTCGGGAGCATGATTTTCATATAATTGGCCTAAATAAGAAAGCACCTCGTCCTTGACATCAGTGACCAGCTCCCCGTCTTCCCATATCTCATCAAACCAGTTTTTAAGGTCGACTTGATCCCGCCTATCATTCACTTCAAGATTCAGCTCGATGTTATTATTGGTTCCAAGCCCCAGTCCCTTTACTGTGAAATTCGAGCTACCTATGATGGCGTCATCTATCCGCGCTAAGCTTGTGTGATACATCTTACCGTGCAGCAAATTGCTCCTGGTAAGTGACCGTATTTCGGCCTTTGACTTAATCCACTCCGCACATTCCCTTGCTAACTGCTTTTGCTGCAAGCGTTTTCCGATCTCGAGATGCTCATCAATAATTTGAAAGAACTTCTTATCTGTTTTTTCTGGGTCGAGTGAGCGGATAAACCTGGGCTCCCCAAAAAGAAACCTGAGCCTATTGATCTCAAGGAGCTGATCTTTTAGCGCCTCAAAGGCGTAGATGGTGAAATAGGCCGATACAAAGGAGAGATCCGCATCCTTTCGTATCTTGGTCTTAAGGAATTCTCCTACTGAGCGCCTGTAATAATTGTCATGGATACCGCTTGCTATGGATGCCATCACGTCCTCCAGCCCTGGAGAAAAACAGCGAAATTTCTATTATGTCCCCTTTTCTTCAAGCGTCAACGGCTTGTCAATTATCGAGTTCCGTGCTTGTATACCAGCATAATCGCTGAGTCCGAAGGAATTTGGATGAAAAATCAAGGTTTGTTGAAGAAATTTGATCATTCTTTCTCTCACCACGGATAGGAACTCCTCAACTGCGCGCTCCAGATTCTAGAACATCTGAAAACTTGAGTTCCGCAATCAATTGAAGCCGTCTATAAAGCTCTGATATCATGTTCTATCTCTTCAATTTCATGCTCAATATTCTTCAGTTCAATCAGATCTTCCCATCCAGGATGTTCAGCAACCTTTCCCTCAGCGATTTTGTGGTTCAATTCGTCAACATTCGATGCCTGGTATCTTGCCAGCACTTCAAAACGCTCTATCCGCAGCAACCTTTGTTTTTCTTTCAGATTGGAGATTATTCCTGAACGGATAAACTCCTCAGCAGACACAGCGTATTTCTGAGATATCTTTTCTATTTGTGACAAGTTCTCCATGGTATCCTGCTAAACCCTCACTTGTTCCGGCCGCTTCGCTTTTTATGGCTTCTTCAAATCCCGTAAGTATTCCACCAGGCAATGCACCAGAGTGGAAGGATTGTCGGTCTCTGAAGTTTGATGAAATTGTTGGATACGGCGGGCGTTTGAAATGGCGTTATCTAGTTTATCTTGTATTTTGGTAAAAACATCCTGATCTCCCTTTTGGTATGCAGGAAGGTATTTCTTCAATTCTTCGATAACCCTGAAACAGATGGAATCGCCGGGAAGGGCATAGAACGGTCTGGTGGTATAGGTGAAATGCAGTAAAAGCCAAAACTCGAAACAGGGAACCGAGGGAATGGCAAAAATCTTGGTTCCTTTGCCCAACCTGGCCCGGCGTACCCTATCCAAGGCCGCATCATATGTGTCATGTCTGTCACGGTCAAAAACACAGTAGACACGATCAAATTCCGGTTCCCGTCGGAAAGTCTCAATAGCGAAATTCACAACGTTGAGGGGATCCGCTCCACGGCCACAAATCCTCACATTGGCATTGCTCAACCGAAAGGCCCTTTTGAGTTCAGCAAAATAATTCGGCTCTGTTTTCCCCCCTTCGCAAACAATGAGTATCACCTCATATGGGGCCTTCATTGCCCGCCGACGACGCAACAGTTCGATTTTACGCTCCTTTCTCTTATGGAACAGGTTGTCAGTACCCATCAAAGCCTCAATTCTCTTGATAACGGCAAGGCGCCGTACCTCCCATATAAATAGCCTTTTTGCAGTGCCTCTCCCTTGCGCGGTTTGTAATCCGAGAGCGCATAGAGCCGGGTCGCATTTTCCGAATCCTTTTCAACAAACCATACCTGATCCCTCCGCATGAGAGATTGATCCAGGACGGTGGTATCGTGAGTAGCAAAAACCAACTGGGCGTTGCGCCGGTTTGTTTCAGGATTGTGGAGCAGCTTTAAAAGAAAACGGACCAGGTGCGGGTGCAGACTTGTATCCAGTTCATCCACAAAGAAGACACGCCCCTTGTCCAGAACATCCAACCACGGGCCTGCCAGTTCGAAGAGCTTGCGGGTGCCTGCCGATTCTTCATGGAAATCAAGTGCCACGTCTTCGCCATTATCAGAAGATGGATGCATGAAAAGCAGCCGGGTCAGTTTCTTTCCTTTAAGGTCTTTAGCAATTTCTTCCTTAATATTTTGTGGCATCTCGTCGGGCAGATCTTCCATGGAAAATTCCTTCTTCTGCAGAGAGATATCTGTAATAGACAAGTCGGCTGAATTCATAAACATGAGGACTTTTTTTTTCTTCTCTGCTTCTTCACATTCGCCGATGCTGAAATCAGGAGTGATCCGTTCCAGTTCACCAAGGACGACCAATTTTTTATCAAACCAGTTGAAAACCGGCTTGAGCTGTTCATTGTTTAACTGAATCGCGGTGGAAAGAAAAAGCGCGTTGCCTCTAGTGGCCTCCTGCCAGACCTTGCGGCTACCGGTGAACTTAGGGCCAAAGTACCAGTTATCCTTCCGGATTTCAGGGTTGTAATTGCGTTCAAACCACTTTTGCGGCCTTCCTTCCGGATACGCAAACAACCATTCTCCGGTCACCCTTATGGAACTGGCGGTAAAACCGTACTGATAACGGATTCCATCCTGGATGAACAAGGCCTCAAATTCTGAAGGATTCCCGCCGGGTTGCCGCTTAAATAGAAATGGTGTTACGTCAATACGTTCACCTTCCTGACTTTCTTTGGCAGATGACAAGACAAATCTCTTCATGAAAGCGATGGCCTGGATCAGATTGCTCTTGCCTGCGGCGTTTGGGCCGTAGACGACAGCTGAGCGAAGAAGTCGCGGTAAACTTAATACAGGCGAGACAAAAGTATTCTCTTCCTGCAATTCGGCAGCGGTATTTGCCGTCAGACTGAGACACTGAGTCGAAAGGAAAGATCGATAATTGGTGACGCTAAATTCAATAAGCATGATAGCCTCCTAATTAATTTAACGTCAATTATTGCATAAAAACTGCGCGAATCAAGTTAAAAATGCTTGATAATCATTTTTTTACGTCTTGTATCGGCATGCGTGGCAGCCATCCATGGATGTTCAGCAACCTTCCCCTTAGCGATTTTCTGGTTTATTTCATCAATATTCGATGTCCAATAGCATACGCTTCTTTCGCATCCGGTCAAACCCAGAGCATCAGATTGATTCTTCCAATGATTTCTGAAGATTTCTTGTGTTTTTTTCCCACAATTTCAGATGCATTCGTAAAAAGCCAAAATCTCGCACAAAGACGCAAAGCACGCAGAGATAGATTTAATACTTTCAATAGGTTACCTCTCTGTTCTCTGAGAACTCTGTGAGTGACATGATTTGTTACGGGATCACCATTTCAGCGCTTCTGATGACAACTGCCAATATACCAGATCGTCTTCCTTTTCTTTTTCGAAATCCTCATGGCCTTTGTCATGATGCAGATGAAGCCAAAATTCGTCCATGATCATGCCATACTTGTTTTGAAAGAACAGGCATTCTGCCCTGTATTGTCAGCGATCCTAAAGCATAGCAACCCCCTGCTCCGCAAAAGCATACCGCAAATTCATTGTAATGTTGGTCCTTCTCTAAGATTCCAAAATGGAATCTTAGAGATTTAGAGCCTTTATTTGTAATTTCGCTCCAACATGAGCAGAAGTCCGCGTGCCATATCTGCTAACAAGCTGTAAGAAAAAAGAAAATCTTTGCGACTTGGCGTCTTTGCGCGAGGCATTTTGGTTGCGGCTATGCCGCTTTATGCAATTGACGGGTGATTCCTTTCTAATTTTTTGCCGATTACGCATGGACAACATTAGGAAGGATGAACAGGTCGTTTTCGTCTTCAACCTTTATGCACTCTTTGTGGCATGTCTCCAATACATCATCGATGGAAAGGCTTTTCGGGTCCATTATTTGCTTATATTGTCAAGTGTGTGAATCCTATCGCGAATCGCAGACTGCATATCTATAAAGGAAATCCACTCCATGAAATCCGCGGAATCATCAACTGAACCGGCATGGAACCTCTTAACGAAATCTTCGGATTGCATATCGTACCTTCTTTCAAGATCTCTGATTCTCGATTCAATTTGATCCAATTCACGTTTTGCCTTGGCCAGTTCGATTCCCACCAATTTGTTGAGGGCCTGGTCGATAACCTGACTTCTGTAACCTTGTCGAAAAAGTGCTTCAAAGGATTTGAGCTTGCTTATCGTATCATGTCTTGCTTCCATTGCCGTTCCGCGACTTCCTTTCCCAGGATTCCCTTTGCAGAATCCTGCCACATAATTTCCAAGCATTTCATCTTTATCTCTCCCTTTCAATAATCTCCTCAAAGCTCGCTCCGTGTGCGACTTGTCCAACAATGACTGAAACAGGGATGCGTATGCCTCGAAGACAGGCCCGTCCTCCCATAATCTTCTGATCAAATGTAATCCGTTCAAACATGCCTGTCACATCCTACCTTCGGACCAAAGGAGAGCATCTTGATCTGCGAAAACGGATGCGGGTTATCCAGTCCCCATTTTATGTTGTTAGCCATGGAGACTCTCCCATTTAATCGTAGAGGCATGATCAGTATTCCTGTCACGCACACTCTCCGCCGTGATTTCCCTGATCGGGAGGGCCCCTTCGATCAGGCGCGGCATAGGTGTCGTTGGTCATTTCGTGGCCTTTCGTTGTTTGCCCGATTTCGTTTTCCGTTCCACCTGCTTTTTGTCAGGGACAGAGGGTTGTCCTGACAGAGGAAGTCCTTGGGGGGCTGCAGTTGCAGGACGTCCTGGCCCCGGCCCCCCACCTGGTATCTGGACGATCATAGGCTGCGCCTTCTTAATAAAGGCCTTACCGAGATGATTTTCTATAATCTTCACGGCTGTGGTTCCGCTGAAGGTGTGCGTGGTGGCATGCAGCACAGACAGAAACAGGTCCTGTGCAGTTTGATCGTCTTCGAGATGCTGCACACGAAGCCCATGTTTCTCCAGTTCGCTTCTCTGAATGTGACGGCCGTGGCTCATGAAATGCCCATGTTTTGATAACCACTTGGCGATATCCTTTGCTTTCTTTCTTCGGTTTCGGTCTCCCTTGAACATATAGGTTTCAAGCCAGCCCCGAACCAGTTCCTCTGAGAGCCTGTTCGCATTTTCACATTGAACCAGCAAATCCGGTCCGTATTGATTCAACATCGGGAGCCAAGCCCCCAGTTTTGTGGGGTCCTGGCATTCTTTCTTTGCCTGTTCAAATTGCTCAAGTATATCTTGAGCCGGTACCATTCTCGGGCCAAGTGGCGTATGGATGATTATTTGGGGGTCGATTGGACCCAAAAAAGAGTGTTTTCCCAATACAATGAGATTAGCAGCGCAGGCAATCATGGTCGCAGCTGACATGGCCATTTGCGGCACGACTACCCGGATATGTTCAAATTTTGATCGCAGGTAAAGCACCAACGCCTCGGAGGCTTCAATGGACCCGCCAGGGCTATGAAGAATCAAATCCAACTCAGGCCCTTTAAGCCCATGGATTACCTCCATAATGCCCTGCAAATCTTCATCAACAATGCTCACCAGGTCAGGGGATACGTTAGCATCATGCTGCGTCCATTTTGATGCATAAAGGATGACCTCACGACCAGTGTGCTCAAAAACGGAAGTGAGGTATTTGCGCCTGATAGCATCAAATTGTGGCGGTTGACCTTTAACCTGCGAATTCTTTAGCTCCTCAAGAATCCCACTCCATGTAGGCATTTTGTCTTCCTCGTTTTCTTGGCCTTCAAGACCCAGATTCATTTGACATTGAAATAATCCTTCTTACACCCATGGCCTGTTTGTGTGGTTGAATCGCGTTTTCAATCTCTTTCCAGGTTTCATAGACCGCCATGAGATCCTGGATGCCAGGTTGCTTTTGAGCTGCTTCAATGAGGGCCGAAAGATCCTTTGAATAGTCCTCAGATTGTTTAGCCTTTGATTCGTTGTTGTGCCTTGACATGCTTGCCCTCCTTTCTCTTCCTGGATAACCATCGCTTTCGTGATCCGCTTGTTGTGTTATTATTTTTCAATAGTTAGCCCACACACCTTCGTCCTCTATAAACTGAGCTTAGCTGCACAGCATCTCGCGACTGAGTTATGGATGACGATCTGAATAACTCTGAGCCTGGGTTTTGGCTCGGGTCGATATGCGGGTCATAAGCATAAGTCTTTTTCCCGCTCTCCCTATCCGTATCAGGGGTCACCAGCCCGACCGGTGGGTTATTCACCCTCTTCTTTCCCTTATGATCATACTGCTCAATCGGCTTCTTCCCGGATCTTTTGTTTTTCGCTGCCATCCGATTCACCTCATTTGTATTTGTCAGCCATATCTAAATCGGTTAATGCGGCCATGTTACACGATCAATTATCAAGTTCCGTGCTTGTATACCAGCATAATCGCTGAGTCCGAAGGAATTTGGATGAAAAATCAAGGTTTGTTGAAGAAATTTGATCATTCTTTCTCTCACCACGGATAGGAACTCCTCAACTGCGCGCTCCAGATTCTAGAACATCTGAAAACTTGAGTTCCGCAATCAATTGAAGCCGTCTATAAAGCTCTGATATCATGTTCTATCTCTTCAATTTCATGCTCAATATTCTTCAGTTCAATCAGATCTTCCCATCCAGGATGTTCAGCAACCTTTCCCTCAGCGATTTTGTGGTTCAATTCGTCAACATTCGATGCCTGGTATCTTGCCAGCACTTCAAAACGCTCTATCCGCAGCAACCTTTGTTTTTCTTTCAGATTGGAGATTATTCCTGAACGGATAAACTCCTCAGTAGACACAGAATATTTTTGAGAAATTTTTTCTATCAGAGCCAAATTTTCCATGGCATCCTCCTAAATTCAGACTGTTTTACCGCCATACCTCCTGGACCGGTTTTTTGTAATGTCTCCATTACCATAGCAATTTCTTGTTTCGCGTCTTCCTGTCTGATTTTGGGGTGTTCAGTTTATTTGCATACCTGATAGCGCAAAGCCTAAAGCATCCAAATTCAATCTTGATTCGTAAAAGTCGGAAACCATCTTTTCTTGTCATTCCGGCCTGCCTGTGCGTTAACGCCCGCAGACAGGCGAACCCCGGATCAGGGCTTGCCCCGGACCCTGTTCGCCGGATCGAGTCCGGCACAAGCCTCAACGGGGTGAGGGCTTTTTAGGAGTTCATCAACGTTTCGGTTACTTCGGCCTCCAGGTGCTCGGTGTCAAAGCGGAAATATTGCTGTTTCGTTTTTGCATTGAAGTACTTCCCCTTTTCGGTCACTATCATGTCAGTTCCATCCGTATAGATAATCAGCCGGGAAAGGGTTTCATCATCCGGTAGCATCATAGAGAGGTTTTCTATTCCCTCTTTCACTTTTTGGAGACTCAGCCCTCGCCTTCTCAGCGAAACGAGTACACTTAGTTTAATGATGTCCTTAAACGAATAGAAAAAGGACTTTCCCTCTCTTCTGGGGGCAACAAGGTTAATCCTAACCCAGTATTTTAGCTGATTGAGGGTCGCTCCGGTCAGTTTTTGGACCAGCTTTGTGGGATAGATATTTTCCATCTTATCTATTGATGAATTCATAAAAAGCCAGAATTTGCCTTGTTTGTCATTCCGGACTTGATCCGGAATCCAGTATCTTCAACTACTTCTGGATTCCCGCTTTCGCGGGAATGACGGGTGCGGAGGATTCTTGCGAAACCATCATTGGTTGAAAAAATAAAAAAATCGGATATTTTTTCAACCAATTTAGACCTCAAAAAATACAAGGTCAAGAAAAAAGTGATGGCCGATACAGGTTCGATCAGATGATATGCTCGGCGCCATGGGGAAAATACGGATGACCGGCTTGGTTTGACCTGCCGGGCCGCAGGGGGTGGAAAAAGGAAAGTTGTGGAATTTTGTTTGGATTTGTGGTTTGTTAGATCCTGGTTGTCGTGGCCTTATCGCGTTTTACATTGATATTGAGAAGGAATCGCGGGTGTGCTCAACGCGAAAAGACCAGGTGCAGGATTGGAGAATGGGAAGTTATTTTCGGGTGAGCCCCAAACACACATGATCCCAGATAACCATGAGATTGCCTTTTTCAATCACTTTCAAGTTACTGGTATTCGTCCTTCCGCTTGTTTGCTTTCCGATAGCCATTGTCGGTTATCTTTCTTACAACGCCTCAGTAGAGATGGTGACTCGCCTTTCTCGTGAACAACAACTGATGCAGGCAGAGGCCGTTGCCGCTAGGATCGATAATATCTTCAGGTCGTGTCGCATGGACTTGAAAACAATTGCCCAGCTTCCTGTGATTGAGGACTATGAATATGCCATCAGCTATCATCTTGACACAGAGGCTGAGGTCGGCAGAAAGAAGATCGTAAGACTCCTCAGGCAGTTTATCGCGCGTTCACCCTATTATACTCAGATTCGTTTTTTTGACAAAAATGGCCGTGAGGTATTGAGGGTTTGCGCTGACACACAACACGGGGGGCCCAATGGAGAAAAAAAAGAGACCTTTTCCTGGGGTGCCATGCCAAGGGATAAAGACGGTCTCTATGTTTCAGAGGTTACCAATTCCCCTTCTCACACCGGTTTTGTGATCTACTTTGCTATGGCACTTCGAAATGCACGGGGACAATATGCCGGTGAAGTGGTTATTGAGCTTGATTATGATAAAGTGATCGAGCTGGTAAGGGCGGTACGAATCGGTGAAGAGGGACATGCATTTATGGTGGACAAACTGGGACGGACCGTCGCCCATCCCGAGTTCAGGCCCTATGAATACAACCTTTCTAAATATTCGGACCCGCGCCTGCGGGAATTTGTGGTCAATATGATGGCGGGTGAGACGGGTTGGAAGGTCTATAACTACCTGGGAGAAAAGGCAGCGGCCTATGCGCCTATTCCGGCAATGGATTGGTCGCTCGCCGTAAGTATTCCGATTGAAGAGTTTAAGAAAGAGGCAAAGGTCCTTCGAAAACGCATGCTTGAAGTTGTGGTATTGACGTTACTCCTCGCCGGGTTTGTCGTTATCGTTTTGTCATACAACCTCCTGAGGCCGGTCAGGAGACTGGTGGCAGCGACAGAACGGATCGCCAGCGGTGATCTGAGTCATGAAATTCCTGTCAAGTCAGGTGATGAGCTGGGCACTTTGACCCGTTCTTTTAACCGCATGGTCAGAAACCTGAGAGATATCCAGGGCGAGCTGGTACGTTCCGAGAAATTGATCTCCATGGGAAGGCTTTCTGCCGGCGTGGCCCATGAGATCAGGAATCCCTTGAATGCAATGAAAGGGGCTATCGTATACTTAAAGAGGCGGCGACCCGATGACCCCCTGATCCAGGAGTACACTCAACTCATCCTGGAAGAGGTTGAGCGGCTGAATCAGTTTGTGACCGAGTTTCTATATTTTGCCCGGCAATCGCCCCCAAACCTTGTGCCCACAAACCTCAACGAACTGATTCAGAATGCCCTGAACCTCTTTGAAGAAAAGCTGAGGGAAAAGGGGGTCAAAGTGGCCGTGAATCTGGATGCCTCCCTACCCCTTCTAGGAATTGACCCCCATCAGATGGAACAGGTTGTTGTGAACCTGTTGATTAATGCCATGGATGCCATGCCTGGAGGGGGAAATTTGGCGCTCTCAACAGCTGTCAGGGGTGAGAGCGGGGCTTCAGATCTTTCTGCAAAGGCTGTCATTACTGTCAAAGATGACGGTGTGGGAATTCACCAGAATGACCTTCAGGGCGTCCTCGACCCCTTTTTCAGCACCAAAGAGACGGGAACCGGTTTGGGCCTTCCCATCAGCTTGGGAATAGTCGAGGGTCATGGGGGAGTCCTGAGAATCAATAGCCAGCAAGGAAAAGGAACCACCGTAACCATCGAACTGGGCATTAACGGGCCCCAGGTTCCACAGGAGATTCGGGATGAAGAATAAGGTCCTGATTGTTGATGACAAACCCAATACCCTAAAAGTGGTTGGGGCAATTCTCAAGGACGAGGGATACAAGACCTTTGAGGCCCAGAGTGCAGCAGAGGCCATCAAGACCTTTGAAGATCAGGGGGATATCAATGCCGTCCTGGCAGACCTCAAGATGCCCGGTGAGGACGGGTTGGAGTTGTATCGAAAGATAAGGGCCATTGACGGCAATATCCCCTTTGTGATTATGACCGCTCATGGAACGATCGAGTCAGCGGTTCAGGCAATGAAGGAGGGAGTCACAAATTACCTTATCAAACCTCTCAATTATGAAGAGTTGAGCATTGTCCTTGAGAGGGCCATACGAGAAAAGGAAATCTCCCGGGAATTGGATGACCTCCGCAAAAAGGTCAGGGAAGAATACTCTTTTCAAAATATAATAGGCGCCAGCCAGAAAATGAGAGATATCTTTGATATATTGGGTACAGTGGCACCCACGGATGCGCCCATTCTGATTCAAGGTGAAACCGGAACGGGCAAAGAGCTCCTGGCCAAGGCCATTCATTCCTTGAGCAGGAGACAGAAACGAAACATGGTGTGCATCAACTCCGCGGCTCTCGCGGAAAGCCTTCTGGAGGCAGAGCTTTTTGGATATGTAAAAGGGGCCTTCACAGGGGCGGTGGTGAATAAAAAGGGGCGGTTTGAACTGGCCGATGGGGGGACGCTTTTTATTGACGAAATTGGACATACGAGTCTCAAGCTTCAATCAAAGCTCCTTCGTTTCTTGCAGGAAGGGACATTTGAACCCGTGGGAAGTGTGGAAAGCCGGCGGGTGGATGTGCGGGTGATAACAGCAAGCAACCGCAATCTGCAGGAAGAAATCAAGGCAGGTCGCTTTCTGAACGATCTTTTTTATCGTATTGAAGTCATCTCTATTACGCTTCCACCTCTGATGGAGCGTATTGAAGATATCCCGCTTCTCGCCAATCATTTTGTCAAACGCTATGCCAAACAGTATGAAAAGGAAGTGGATGGTCTTTCTCCCCAAGCCATCGAGGCATTACTACGATATCACTGGCCGGGCAATGTGAGAGAACTTGAGAATTGCATTGCCAGGGGAGTGATCCTTTGTAAGGAACGGGGGATAGGTATAGACGATCTTCCTGAAAGGATAAGGGCCCTGGCTGATCACTCGCAATCCAGTCGCAAGGAGGGCTTTATCCGAGAAATCCCGGACAAAGGGCTAACGGTCAAGGAGATGGAGCGAGAGCTTATTCACAAGACACTAAGGAAATGCCAGGGGAATAAGAGCTTGACTGCCGAATTCCTGGGCATATCCCGTAAGGCCCTTTACGAGAAATTGGAACGCTATGGAATTGGGTCCTAGTATCGCGTCTCATAAATTATGTCGTTGATTCTGACAACCTAAATTCTGGACAGTTTAAAATCTCAAATTACAAGCACCAAGCACCAAATAACAAACAAATCCCAAATCCCAATAACCAAAACTATTTCAGGTTTTCCATTTTTTTTCACAAATAAACGCTAGCCAACCGTGCCTAACCGTGGATCTGCGAACACTTATAACGTTCTTTCTTCAAGGTCCTATCCTGGTTTGGAATTTTGGTCATTGTGATTTGTTTGTTATTTGGGATTTGAAATTTGGAATTTCGAATGGCTGCAATAAAAGGCAGGGGTCTGGCAAAACCACCCTTGCCCCTTTCACATACAAATGAAAAAATATTGTTACCTTTCGTAACACATAAAATAAGCCCTTGAAAGTGTTGTCTTTATCTGTTTGTTGCCCGCATCATGACCCCATTTTTCGTAAAAGCTTGTTACCAGAAGTAACACCCGACTCACCCTGCCCATTTCTTTGATGTATTGCCAGATCGCCAATATTTTCCATATGTTACATGGTGTCTAATACCGGGCATGGTTTTTGCTCTGATGCACTTGGAATTCATGGAGGATTTTAGATTTGGACACCGAGGAAGCCATCTTCCGCCTGGAGAGGGTTCGCAAGAGCTTTGGCGGCCTATTGGCATTAGATGACGTGGACCTGGGCTTGTGGGAGCGGGAAATCGTAGGGCTTATCGGCCCAAACGGCGCGGGAAAATCCACCCTCTTCAATGTGATTACATCCATCTATAAGCCGGACGCGGGAGACATCTATTTGCACGGGGGAAGGATTACCGGTCGTCCTCCCCACGAAATATGTCGCCTGGGAATTTCAAGGACTTTTCAACTCGTTAAGACCTTCCTCGCAATGACGGCGCTTGAGAATGTAATGGTGGGGGCAATCTATGGTAACAAAGAACGGGGCAAGGGGGCCAGGAGGAGTTCGGTGGAGGCACTGGATCTTGTGGGGCTGGCCGACAAAAAGGACATCATCACCTCAGAGATGACGCTCTCTGATCGGCGACTTCTGGAGGTGGCCCGGGCCCTGGCCTCCAGGCCGTCGGTTACCCTTTTGGATGAACCCATGGCCGGTCTCAACCCTTCGGAAACCATGAAGATGCTCCAGGTAATCAATAGGGCAAGAGAGGAAAGAGATGTTGCGATCTTATGGGTTGAGCATAAGATGGAAGCCATATTCCATCTCTGCGACCGGGTCGTGGTCCTGGACTACGGCCGGAAGATCGCCGAGGGGAACCCGGTGCAGATAGCCAAGAACTCCAAAGTCATTGAGGCCTACCTTGGCGAATCACCTGCTTGAAGTCACGGCTATCGACGTGTTTTATGGGGATGCCCAGGCTGTCTGGGATGTCTCTTTTCACGTGGAAAGGGAGACGATTGTGGCGCTGGTTGGCGCCAATGGGGCTGGCAAGAGTACCATTTTGAAGACGATCTCAAGCATCCTCAGACCAAGCAAGGGAAAAATTCTCTTTTCGGGAAACCCTTTGGCCAATCTCAGGCCGGAGGAGGTGGTGGCCTTGGGCATTTCGCACGTCGCCGAGGGCCGCCGTCTTTTTTCCCGACTCACGGTCCTCGAAAACCTCGAACTCGGTGCCTTTCCCCAGAGGACTCGACCGTTGATGAAGGAGTCACTCGAACGGGTCTACGGCCTATTTCCTGTATTGAAGAAACGTGTTCACCAGACCGCCGGGTCACTGAGCGGAGGAGAGCAGCAGATGCTGGCGATCGCCCGGGCCTTTATGGCCAGGCCGGCCCTGCTTATGCTGGATGAGCCTTCGCTTGGACTGGCCCCTGTGATTGTTAAACTCATGTTCGAGATCATTCAAGCCCTTAGAGAAGATGGGGCGACAATTCTTCTGGTGGAGCAGAACGTTCACCAGACCCTGGAGATAGCGAGCTATGTGTATGTCTTGCAGACGGGCAGATTACAGCTTGAGGGTCTGGGAAATGACCTCTTGAGGAATCCGGATTTTCAACGGGCCTATCTTGGAATGAAAGGATAGATCCATGACCGGCTTTTCTTCCATCACCATCTTCCTGCAGATCCTGACCAATGGAATCCTGTTTGGCAGTATGTATGGCGTTGCCGCCATAGGCCTGAGCCTCATCTTCGGGTCTATGCAGATCATCTTTGTGGCCCAGGGAACAATGATGATCCTGGCTGCCTATTTCACCTACTGGCTCTTTACGCTGGGGTCTATCGATCCATTTCTATGCTTTTTGTGTGTTCTTCCTGTTTTTTGGGGAATTGGCTGGATCTTTTACATGGGGCTTTTTTATAGAGTAGCCGCTGAAGGAAAGAACCCTTCGCTTCTTTTGGCCTTTGGTCTGATGGTCCTCTTGGAGAATCTGATGTCCGTCGCCTTTACGCCAAACACCCGGGCCGTCACAACGAGCTATACCGCACTGGCCTTTAATGCCGGTGGTATTCAGATCTCTTTTACGCGGCTCATGGTCTTTTTGATCAGTCTCGCCGCGACGGGGTTGATCTTTCTTTTTTTAAAAAAGACCCTGTGGGGAAAGGCGGTTCGCGGGGCATCCGAGGATATGGAGGCCGCGGCCCTGTTGGGAATAAGCCCCCGAAAGGTCAGCAGCGTCACGTTTTCCATCGGGATAGCGCTGGCCGGGGTTGCGGGGGTGGCGACGGCCACCACCTATCCTTTTGACCCCTATTTTGGTTTTATTTTCAGCCTCAAGGCCTTGATCGCCGTGGCATTTGGTGGCATCGGAAGTGCCGGGGGGGCCATGCTGGGTGGTATCTTATTGGGGCTATTGGAAAGCATGGGTTCCTATATGATCAGTGGGGGCTGGGCTGACGCCATCTCCTACGGGGCCTTTCTCGTGGTCCTCATGTTTCGACCTCAGGGCATATTTGGAAGACCTGCTACACCGTAACGATTTGGTTCAACAGGAGAATCGGGAAAACCCACAGCACTGAAACCTGAAACTTCGGGTAAATTCCAAGCACCAAGCCCCCAGTTAAATGGAAAAAACAGATTTAACGGGGCAGGCCAAATAACAAACAAATTCCAAATGCCAAATTCCAAACAAACACCAAACACAAAACACCAAACAGCAAGGCTGGGAATCCAGAAATACGAGGACCTGAACACGCTTTGAGTGAGAAATATGTGACCGAATTTATGAGACGAAGCACAAAGGAAATGACACGGACACAAAGAGGTTGGCACAGGCGGATCTCCTTTTTTGGGGGCGGAGCCCTGATATGTTTCCTTTTGCTGTTTCCTTTGTTGGTGGATCCTGAAAAATCCTATCTGGTTTACATGCTCTTTCTGATCTTTATCTATACTGCACTGGCTCAAGGATGGAACCTGGTGGCCGGGTATGCCGGGCAGGTTTCCCTTGGCCAGAACGCATTTTTTGGGCTTGGGGCATATATTACGGCCATCACCTGGAAGGCGGGATGGACAGGTTATCTGGACCCTTTTGGGATGCTGCTTAGCGGTGCGGGATCGGTGCTGGTGGCCATTGTCATTGGTATCCCGCTCCTGGCAAAACTGCGCGGCGACTATTTTGCCCTGGGTACACTGGGGCTTGGGGAAATCCTGCGCGTGGTGTTTACCCAGGGTGGAACCCTTACCGGCGGGCCGGTGGGGCTAATGCTTCCGTCCTCTTCCTACCAGTCCATGACACCCTACTATTTTATCGCCCTGTTTACTACCCTCTTTGCCTTTGTGGCTGTATGGCTGATCGTGCGGTCAAGGATGGGGCTGGCATTGGTTGCCATCCGGGAGGATGAACAGGCTGCCGCTGCCAACGGGATTCACGTACTAAAATTCAAGATCGGTGCCTTTTCGGTGGGTGCGTTTTTCACCGGACTCTGCGGGAGTCTCTTTGCCTATTATCTATTTCACATCCATCCGACGGGGTTCTTTAGTCTCAGCTGGTCGCTTTTGCCCGTTCTCATGACAATCCTGGGCGGTATCGGGACCCTCTCCGGGCCAATTGTCGGGGCCGCAATCTTATCGGTGGTCTTTGAACTGGCCAACATCTGGGCACCGGAGATTCACCCCATCATTTCCGGGGCGTTCATCATTCTGGTGATGCTCTTTTTGCCCCAGGGAATAATGAACTTGCGAGAAAACAGGGACAAGTATCGGTTTTTGTGGAAGATAGTCCCTTTTAAGTGGGCCTCTCCAAGATGAAAAACCAGGCGGAAAGGAGGTGATTTTTTTTGGATGGAGATTGATTTTTGTGTTGTCACGACAAATTCACAATTCACACGAAAGGAGAAAGTTATGCGGAATAGAACTAAGATGGGGGGAAATGGTGTGTTATTACTCCTTGGACTACTTTGCTCCTTGCTCCTGGTTTTCTGGCCTCTTGAGCCAGTCCAAGCCAAAAAGGAGAAAAAGGAAATCCTTATCGGGTCAAATCTGCCCCTGACCGGGATTCTGGCCATGGCAGGTGTTGAACAGCAGTGGGCCTATCAGAGCGCGGTAGATGACATAAATAAGGCGGGCGGGATTTATGTGAAAGAATACGGGAAGAAGCTCCCGGTGCGACTGATTGTGGCTGATGATGCCAGCGACCCCGGTAAGGCGGCAGCAGCGGTGGAACGTCTAATCAAACAAAAAAAGGTTGATCTGTTATTGGGGGGCTTTGCAGCACCCTTTGGTGTGATCCCCGGTTGTATTACCGCCGAGAAATACCACAAATATTATCATACGTCCATTTGTCTGATTCCCCCCTGGCTGGAACATCATTTCAAATGGTCCACCCTTTACTTCTTTGATTTGGGACAGGCATGCAGTGTCCCGTACGAGATCTGGAACAGCCTCCCAGAGAATGAAAGGCCCCAAAAACCAGCACTGATTATGGAAGACACATTTGATGGCCGGGCCTTTGCCGGGATCTTTCGGGATCTTGCCAAGAAATTCGGCTACAAGTTTGTCATGGATGAACCGTGGGCCGTGGGAGCCAAGGATTACTCCGCACAGATTATCAAGGCCAAATCTTTCGGTGTGGACTCAATCCTGATATTTGGCGCCGACGCAGATATCATCACCTTTGTCCGCCAGATGAAGGAGAACAATCTCAATGTCAAGTACTTCCATGGATGGAAGGGGACGTGGGCCGGGGAGTTCTGGCAGGCCCTGGGAAAGGATGCCCAGTATATCCTTTGTGATGGATTCTGGTCAATGGACTTTCCGTTCCCCGGGGCAAAGGTGTTGGGGGAACGATACTATCAGCATTTTAAGAAATATTCCGTGTCTGTGGGCGCACTCTATGCCCTTTGCCAGGTCCTTTGGACGGCCATAGAAAAGGCCGGCACGCTCGATTCGGCAAAGGTCCGGCAGGCGGTACTGGACAACAAATTCGAAACGGTGATGGGAAAGGTGAAGTACGACAAAGATGGTGTGGCGGTTTTCGTCAGTACTGCGAGCCAGTGGTGGAACGGCAAGCAGATGACGGTCTACCCATTTGAATGGACAAAATATAAGATCAAACTGGCTCCTCCGTGGAACCAGCGCTAGGAGAGGAGAAAAGCAATGGCAATTGATATAGAGAGAAAGCAATTCCCGCTGTTGTATGTCCACCAGCACTCCAGAGGCATCGTGGGGTGGGGTGCCCATAAGATGGCAGGGGAGGAGTGCCATGCCTACGGCATAAAACATGCGCTGCTTGTAACCACCGGTCTGAAGGGTACAGGGATCGTGGATGAGGTTGAAGGGGTCCTCAAAGCCAATGGCGTCGCTGTGACCCGGTTCGAGAAGGTCACGTCCAATCCAAAGGACTATGAGTGTAAAGAAGGGACCCAGGTCTATCTTGATGCCGGGTGCGACGGGATTGTCTCGGTGGGTGGGGGAAGCGCCCATGATGCGGGGAAGGGCATTCGCATTATGGCGACAAATGACGGACCCGACACAAACCTCAGGGACTTCTGTGCCTTTCTGGATCCTCACTACACCACCCGAATACCCACCTACAAGGTGGTGGAAGTCCCCCAGGTTGCCATCAACACCACCACAGGTACCGGGGCAGAGGGGACCGCCTTTGCCATTATCAATGACTCAGAGTGGGTCTACAAACTCATTCTGGTGGTCCCCGGTGTGGGGCCGTCGGTGGGCATTGACGATCCCGCGTTTATGAGGCTACAGCCCCCCCATATGGTTGCGTGGGCAGGCATGGACGCCTTTTGCCACGCCATGGAGCCTTTTATCGGCCGTTTTAACATGCCCGTGGTCCACGCCGTGGGTCTCAGGGCCCTCAAACTCCTCAGCGAGAATATCCGGCAGGCCTATGCCAACCCGGCCAATGACGTGGCCATTGAAAATATGGCGTGGGCCCAGTTCATTGCCTCCATGGCCTACAATATGGGTGGGGGCATGGGCATGGTCCACGGCCTGGCCCACATGCTGTCGGTGATCAAAGATTTGCATCATGGATACACCAATGCTATCATGATGATGCCGGTAGAGCGCTTCAATATGGTGGCGGTGCCGGAGCGCTTTAAGGAGATCGGCGAAGCCATGGGCCTCGATGTGCATTACATGAACCCTGTGCAGGCCGCAGACAGGACCCTTGAAGAAATTGAGCGGCTTCGTAGTGATGTGGACATTCGCCAGGTCCCCCTCCGGGAGTTCGATTTCACAGAGGCCGACGTGGAGCATACCGCCAAATGGGCCATGAACGACCTGTCGCGGGAGGCCAATCCCCGCAACATCACTGCCGAACAAATCAAGGAGATCATGCGCTCCTGCATCTGAGATGCGGGGATGGCTCACCTTTAAGGCGGATGAGTATGGTATCGTGGTCGAGATTTTGGGTGGGGGGAGGGGTGAACACCTTTTTACCCATCTGGAAAGCCCAGACCCGATGGTCTCGTAGAAACTCTCCCGGGTCGGCGCTCCCGCAAGGCCTGTCCCAGAAAAGGCGGGGGGCATGAGTCCAGAAGTGGCTGATCCTGGATAGATGGCAAAGCATGGTCATTATGACACGGGAATTGATCAACCCGGTCGTCCTGTGTCTTGATTGACTGAAAAAACGTGGCAACACTTTGGCCATTTGAAACCCGGGGAATGGGGATTCCGAACCCCCATTCCCCTGTCCAAGTGCCAATTTTCCAGAAGGCTAAATTGTAACATCTCAAAAAACAGGGGCAAAGGTGTGGCATGGGGGTCTTTTTTTCTTCCACATGCCTCGAATAGGGGGCCCG
>CAZXCQ010000077.1:0-6505 GCA_964639275.1 uncultured Desulfobacteraceae bacterium
GGCATGTGGAAGAAAAAAAGACCCCCATGCCACACCTTTCCTCCTGTCTTTTGAGATGTTACCCTTACACAGCAAAGGGCTGATTGCTACACCAAACTATCCTCTTGATTCCCAGGCAATCTCTGTGAGGACCTCCTGATTCTTGGTCATATCCTTCCACAAGAGCGAGGCCAGTTCAGAATATACCGGGCCAGCCGAGCCGCTGCCGATAACCCTGCCATCATAACTGGCAACGGGAAGGATGTTTATAGAAGTGCCGGTGAGAAATATCTCCTTGGCCTGATATGCCTCCTGGGGAGTTATCTTGGCATACTCCACACCCTTGACCAGGCCTTCTCTCACCAGTCCGTGCGCCAGACCAAAGACGCGCTTGACGGTTGTGCCGGACAGGGTCCTTTCAAAACCCGGGAATTTCAGGACCCCATCCCCAGTCAAAACGCCGACATTCTCTGTTGAGCCTTCCGCGAGAAAACCATCCTCATCGATGGCAAGGGAATACTTGGCGCCGGCATCAATGGCCTCCATCTTCATCAATACGTTGGGGAGATAGTTGCACGACTTTATATTGGCAAAAAAGGATTTCTTTACGGGTATCTGACTGGTAATAATGGGCACTCCTTTTTTGTAATCCTCCTCCGGCAGACTCCTGAAGCGGATCACGTTGACATAGAGCTGAGTTGAAGGACAGTCATAGGGGTTTGCGCTAAAGCTGCCCGGGCCCCTTGAGATAATGACCCTGACCACGCAGTCTTTTTCACCGCCAACCTGGACCACGCCCTTGATCAGGTCTCTGATATGCCGGTGGCCAGGTGGAAATCCAAGTGAGATTGCCCGGGCCGATCTGTTGAGGCGTTCGAGATGCTCCTCCATCAGGTATATCTTGCCAAGTACACAGCGCATGACATCAAATACGCCATCCCCCCTGTGGACCAGATGATCGTCAATGGGGATCATCATAAGATCGGGATCCGTTGTAATGCCAGGCCACAGACTCGAATACATGGCCAGATAATCTGTTTGCCACGGCCTTTTTTGGGCCTTCCAATCTTGAAAAAAGTTCTCTTTGGTTATTGTACTAAATTTCATTGTACTGCCTTGTCGAACAGGACCTTGCTATTCCTTGACACCATCCAATTGCAACTTTATGATTTTGCCGTAACTTCTCAAGAACCCGGCGAGGGAGTGAATGGATTCGGGTGTGGCATGAGGTCTATTTTTTTCCATATGCCCCACCTTTCCCCCTGCTTATTGAGATGTGACATTTTACCCGCTTTTGCCCGAAAGCTAAACAATAAACAAAGAAAAATCAATGCTTTTTTCTTAGCCGCCGCGTAAATCAAAAGAAAGGATGGAGAGCAATGCACGAAAAACAGTATCTGGTCGACGAACTCACCCTAATGGATTCCTGGAGGATGTTTCTAATTATGGCAGAGTTTGTAGAGGGCTTTGAAAAGCTGCCGGAAGCCTACCCTGCCGTAAGTATTTTTGGTTCATCCAGGGCCAAGCCACAAAACCCCATTTATAAAAATACGGTGAAGGTGGCTCGCCTGCTGGTTGAAAGTGGCTTTAACGTCATCTCAGGGGGAGGCCCTGGCATTATGGAGGCGGCCAATTTAGGGGCTGCCGAGGCAAAGGGCAAATCAGTGGGGCTCCATATTCACCTTCCCAACGAGCAAAAGCCTAACAAATACGCCAATGTCCGACTCAATTTCAGATATTTCTTTACCAGGAAGGTCATGTTTGTAAAATATGCGGTGGCCTATATTATCATGCCCGGCGGGTTTGGTACGCTTGATGAACTCTTTGAGGCCCTGACCCTTATCCAGACAAAAAGGATCCGGTCCTTCCCGGTCATCTTATTGGATTCCAAGTTTTGGGACGGACTCCTCAAATGGGCCAGGAACGTGCTGATGAAGGAAGGGACTATCTCTGAGCCGGACTTTGACATATTCAATGTCGTGGATACCCCGGAAGAAGCGGTAGAGATTGTCAAAAGAAGAGTGGTCTTATAGTCTTGAACAAACATGAAAAACAACTCCTTTTGGCCTGCGCCAACGAGTTGGGGATTTTGTTGTCAGCGGTTCAGCTTGATCTTATCGGTATCTATCTGGACGAATTGTGGCAGTGGAATAAGAAGGTGAATCTGACAGGCCTCTCTTCAAGGGAGAGGATCATCAGGGAACTCCTGGTCGATTCTTTGCTCCCCTCTCCTTTCCTGCCTGAAGAAGGCAGGCTTCTGGATGTCGGATCGGGGGCGGGTTTTCCAGGAATCCCGCTAAAAATCCATAAATCGGGGATCAAGGTTCACCTCATGGAGGCCAATTCAAAAAAGGCGAGTTTTCTGAGGCATGTCATCAGGATCACCAAACTCCCCGGAATTGGGGTGATAAGGGGGCGAGTTGAAAGGGACGGCAAAGACCTCCACCCCGATGGATACCAAGTCGTTACGGCCCGGGCATTCTCGCCGTTGCCCGAGTGCATATCAAGCTGCGCCCCCTTTCTTTGCCCTGAGGGTCTACTCGTCAATTTCCAGGGGAGCCGCTCGGATAAGACGATTGCGGAGAGCGCGGAGGTCATCAGGGCTCATGGACTCATCCTGCACAGGTCTGTTCCTTACAACTTGCCCGGCACAAATTCCCCGAGGCGACTCCTCATTTTCAAGCGGGGGCAATAGTGTTTTGAAGGTTACCCCGATGTTGCATCAAAAACACTCCACATCCCATAGCCGATACTCATAGAGGCCCGCGAGCTGGAAAAGACGCGACGTTTTTTTTGCAACAGCGGGGTCTATCAGGACTAACCCTTAATGTACTTAAAGGAAACATTCAACCGGGTTCGATAAGCGGTGACCTTGCCATTTTCGAGGGTCATATCCAATTTGGTAACCTCCGCAATCCTCAAATCCTTTAGGCTCGCCCCAGCCGTCTCCACGGCTGTCTTGGCCGCCTCCTCCCACGACTGATCGCTTGTGCCCACAAGCTCAATAATCTTATATGTGCTTCCAGCCATCGATATCCTCCTTTCCTCTGCTATGGTGTTATCCCCAGCGACTCACCAAGCTGTGAAATTTCACCTCCTTTCCACTAAAGATATTTTTCACAATCCATAACTACGTATAGCTTATCAAAACATCTGATAGTTTGCAATGTCGTAACACCACTTCTCAAAGACCCGGGGGGGTGAATGGATTCTGGAAAAGTCTTGCCGGCCCATTGACAAGGTCGGCAAAACAGGCTATTAGTCCATAAAACCATGACTGGTGTCCGCGGGGAGGCCAGCCTCCTTTGGGGATGAAAAGGGAAGGCGGTGAGATTCCGCCGCACGATGGCCAGTGCTGTAATCCCGACATCAATGGGATCTCTAAGGTGTAGTCACCCCCAGTAAAGCTCCGATCGAACATTAGAGCGGATAAAAAGTCACTGCCCTGCCAAAGACGGGACGGGAAGGCGAGCTGGGGTCGGGTAAGCCAGAAGACCTGCCAATCATGGCGGATGGGAACGCCATAGCCCCATCTGGGTCAGAACTATCTGTGACCTGGATGGGGCTTCTTTTTGGCGCGGCAATGAAACTGGACGCAAAAGAAAAAAGGAGGACCAGATGTGGAAGCAAACCTTGAAAGAGATTGAACCCATTTCACGGCAATGGATGGATAAGGCCAAGAACCGGCTCGACAACCTTACAAAGCCCAAAGGCAGTCTGGGTCAGCTTGAGGAGATCGCTGCAAGGGCGGTTGCCATCATACGGAGCGAGCCCGCCCCCGACAGAAAAAAGGAGGTCTTTGTATTCGTTGGGGACCACGGGGTAGTATCAGATGGGGTCAGCGCCTACCCGCAGGAAGTTACCGGGTTAATGGTCAGAAACTTTCTGAACGGCGGTGCTGCCATAAATGTGCTTGCCCGATGTGTCGGCGCCAGGGTCTCTGTTATTGACATCGGGATGAAAGAGGATCTGCCGGACGCCAAGGGACTGATAAAGAAAAACATCAAAAGGGCAACCGGGAACATTGCAGAAGGTCCCGCAATGACCAGGGAAGATGCCGAAGCGGCAATCGATGTGGGGATTGAAATGGCGGCCAAGGCATTTTCAGACGGGGCCTTTATGCTTGCAACCGGCGAGATGGGTATAGGGAATACAACGCCCTCCTCTGCACTGATGGCCGCCCTTTTGCCTGCAGATGTCCTCTATGTCACGGACAAAGGCACGGGCCTTGACGAGAAAGGGGTTGAACATAAAGCCGGGGTCATAAGAAAGGTCCTGGAGCTAAACCAGACATCGTTGGATGATCCGATTTCGGCCCTTGCAGCCGTGGGAGGGCTTGAGCTGGCTGGCATCTGCGGTCTGTGTCTGGGAGGGGCGGCCCACCGTATGATCGTTGTGGTTGATGGCTTTATCTCCAGCGCTGGAGCCCTGGTGGCCATGCGTCTCAACCCCCATGTAAAGGACTACCTCTTTTTCTCCCACCAATCATCAGAGAAGGGACACAAGACCTTCTTTGACAAGGAAGGGATACGACCCATTCTCGATCTGGGTCTCAGGCTGGGTGAAGGGACCGGAGCGGCACTGGCAATGCAAATCATTGAGGCCTCGCTGAGAATATACTGCGAGATGGCCACCTTCGAAGAGGTGGGCATAGAGCCGGGTGCGTAGATTTGAAACCTCTTTTTCTAAATGGCTTTGGGACCGCCCTCAAGACCCTCACCCTCATCCCCTGGCCCTTAAAGGAGGATGATGAGTTTTCTGCGTCATTTCGCTGGTTCCCGGTGGTGGGTCTCCTTATCGGCCTGATCCTTTACGGGATAGGCCTCCCCTGGGACCTCTTTCTGCTACCCCTGTGGCCGGGAGGGATAGCCCTCCTGATGGTGGCCGCTGAAACGTGGCTCACAAGGGGCCTGCACCTGGATGGATTGGCCGATTGGGCCGATTCTATTGGCGGTTGCAACAAACGGGAAAAACGACTTGCGATTATGAAAGACAGTTCCCTGGGGGTCTTTGGAGGTCTGGCCCTGATCCTGGCCTTGCTGGGCAAATGGATCGCCATGGAAAGGCTCTTGCTCTCCGGGTCCACCATCTGGCTGTTGGCCATTTTGGTTGTCTCAAAAGATATGATGGTAGAGCTTATGACCACCCTGCCCTACGCAAGGACCGGAGAGGGTATGGCAAGGCCATTTGTAGCCCAGGCCTCCCGGAGACAAAGGGCTGTGTCACATATCATTTCTCTCCTCCTTTGCGCCCCCTTTGGCCCTCTGGGCCTCGCCTTCTTGGGGGTGGGACTGATAGAGACCTGTATCTTCAGGATTCGATGCAGGGAGAGATTCGGTGGCATCACCGGCGATCTTCTTGGAACCGCGAACGAAATGATTGAGATCAGCCTCCTGATGATGTGCGCCCTACCGGGGAAAAACGTCCTTTGTTATACAGGGTGGAGCTGGGTCATCACGTGAAACCCGGCTGATCATGGACTTTCCACAAGTGAATAAATGCGTCATCGAATTTATGAATCGAGCGGCTTAGCCTTTTATTGAATATGCATATTTTTCTTGACTTCTGTTTATTTTCTATTTATTATAACCCCCCAATAATACTTTTGCTGTCGATAACCGTAAATGAAAGGAGGATGTATGGCGACTGCTAAACAAATTCAATCTAGATTGCGGAATGCAAAAAAAACACTGAAAAAGCTCAACAAGGACGTGACGGCAACAAAAAACAAGATCAAGAAACTGGAGAGCGAACTGAAAAAGGCCAAGGCCGCTGAAAAGGCTGAGAAGGCCAAGAAGAAGGTGGCTGCAAAAAAGAGGCCTGCTGCAAAGAAAAAAGCAGCCGGGAAAAAGGCCCCTGTTAAGAAAGAGAAAGCCGAAAATGTGAAAGAATAGGTTTTTTCTTTCAAGCACAGATCTCTTGAAGCCGGGAGGGGAGAGGCCTCCGGGAGGGGGGTCTTTGTCTCCTAAACCGGCTTCATTTTGTGCAAAAAATTAAGGCACTAGGCAAACCCCCATTCCCTCAACTTCCTCGTCATCCGCTCCCGGTGACTGCCGGGCCAGTAATACCGTCCACATGACGGGCAAAAGCGGATCCCCGCGATATTTTCATAAAACACATATTCAGGGACATTTTCCTTTGACTTACCAACGTCCACCCCTTGCAGAAGGACATTACAGATCAAGCACCTGCTAAACCGCTTTGACTCATCAGGCCTCAGAGCGATCTTCTCCCTCAACTCCGCCAGTTGCCCTCCCGCATCATCGGAACAGAGCAATACGGCGTCAGCATGGGAATTGACTATTTTTTTGTGGCGCGACAGCAGTCTTCGCCCCTCTTCTACCAGCTGGTCGAGTGCACCCGGTCCGTAATGGCTCTTATAGTGGGTGTCATAACCCAGTACCCGAAGCCACTTGGCCAGTCTGCCCAGCATTGAATCGGCTACAAACCTCACTTCCGGACCCCCAAAACATCAAAACCTCTCACTGACATTGACCATTTACCACAATTGTTATAAACGGTAAAT
>CAZXCQ010000077.1:6605-22726 GCA_964639275.1 uncultured Desulfobacteraceae bacterium
ATCAAAACCTCTCACTGACATTGACCATTTACCACAATTGTTATAAACGGTAAATGCATATCCATTTATTGTATCAATCTAGCTTTCTTCAATATTACAACTGAGACAGGGCGATGGGGGTTCGGAATCCCCATTGCCCGGGTTTCAAAAGGCTAAAGTGTTACCATTTATTTAGCTTCTCTCTTACCAGACACAACACAGGCCTGAACTATGGACAAGATAGTCATTGAAGGCGGAAGGCCCTTAAAGGGAAAGATAGCGGTCAGCGGTGCCAAAAATGCCGCCCTTCCAATCATTGCTGCCTGTCTCTTAACCGAGGGCTGGCATCGTCTTCACAATATTCCCCATCTAAGGGATGTAGAGACCATCAAGGGCATCATGTCAAAACTGGGGGTCGAGTTTGGTCAGGACAAGAGGACCCTTGAGGTAAATTCCAGTGACCTCAGGGACTATAAGGCCCCTTATGAACTGGTAAAGACCATGAGGGCCTCGATCGTCCTTCTTGGGCCGCTTTTGGCTCGTTACGGGAAGGCCAGGATTTCGCTACCCGGGGGTTGTGCCATAGGGGAGAGGCCGGTCAATCTGCATCTAAAGGCCCTTTCTGCCATGGGGGTGGAGATGTATCTGGATCACGGCTATATCAATGCTGAGGCCAACCGGTTAAGCGGTGCCAATATCTTTTTTGATATACCCACTGTGACGGGCACGGAAAACATCATGATGGCCGCGGTGACGGCCCAGGGTGAAACCATTCTGCAAAACGCGGCACGGGAGCCCGAAATACAGGATCTCGCCCGTATGTTGCGAAGTATGGGGGCACAGATTGAAGGGGACGGGACAGATACGATTGTCATCCGAGGGGTTCGGGATCTCCGACCGGCTAAACATACCATTATCCCTGACCGGATCGAGTCCGGGACATTTATGATCGCGGCAGCCATGACCAGGGGGGATGTAGAGGTCGAGGGGTGTCGCCCCGAACATCTCAGGGCACTTATGGAAAAGCTGGAATCCGCCGGCACAGGGATCGAGGTGAGCGAGGGCGGCATACGCATCAAGGGGCCTGATACCATCGAGGGTGTGGATATAAAGACAACGCCCTTTCCAGGCTTTCCAACGGACCTGCAGGCCCAATTCATGGCCCTCATGTGTATCGCAAGGGGATGGAGCACGATTACGGAAACCGTATTTGAAAACAGGTTTATTCATGTGAGTGAACTCAAGAGAATGGGTGCAAGCATTGAAATCAACGGCAACCAGGCCCTGGTAAAGGGAAAAGAACGGCTCTTCTCAGCCCCGGTTATGGCAACTGACCTCCGTGCCAGCGCCTCTCTCATCCTGGCCGGGCTGGTGGCCGAGGGGGGGAGGACAGAGGTCCACCGGATCTATCACCTGGACAGGGGATACGAGGCACTGGAAAAGAAGTTTGAGGCCTTGGGGGCCACTATCTGGCGAGAGAAGGCGTGACATGTTTCACCGCCCCCTCATACCGATAGTCATATCCCTTGGGGGGGGCATATGGGTTGGCCACAAGACGCTTGCTCCCTCGCAGTGGCTCTGGGTCGCTCTGACCATTTCCGTCGCCCTGCTTCTGACAGGTACCATCCTTGTCTCATCTCGTTTCAGGATTCTCTGCCTCTTATCCGCCTTCTTCCTGACTGGAGTCCTACTTGACCTAGAAAGGCACTCGCCATCCCGACTGTTATCTCATAAGACGCTATCCAGCAAGGTCACCATCGAGGGAACGGTCCTGAGGCCCCTCAAGCTTACCCGGGAGATGACGAGGATGAGGGTCAGGGCCACGAGGCTCTTTGCAATGCGAAGCGCCATCCCGATCAACGAAGATATTATTTTGACCGTCTATGATCACCCGCCTGATCTCAGGCCAGGAGAAAGGATCCGCTTCCCCGCCCGGCTGAGGCCCTTTGCCAATTTTAACAACCCTGGCCGATACGACTATGAATCAGCCATGAAAAACAAGGGGCTTACCTGCGCAGCCTATGTATCCGATGGGCGGTATATTGCCCCCATGGGCCCAAGGGACCCCCCTTTTCCAATCGGATTGCTGGAAAGGCTTCAACGACCCATCTGGGACTTTTTTGCAACGAGGCTCAATGGCCAGGACTACGCCCTTTATAGCGCCCTCATCCTGGGGCAAAGCCAGGCGGTCAGCAATGAATTGAGAGAACCTTTTAACCGGACCGGGCTGGGGCACGTGCTTGCGGTATCGGGGCTGCATGTGGGGCTCGTGGGGTGGGTGGCCTTCTTTTTTATCAGATGGGTCTTATCCTGCTCCTACCGGTTGACCCTCAAGATCGATATCCGAAGGCTGACGGCCATCCTGACATGTGTTGCGGTCATCGGATATACCTTCCTGACGGGATTTCAGATCCCGGGGCAACGCGCCATGATCATGGCCCTCGCCTTTCTCTGCTCAATCATCCTGGGAAGAGAAAAGGATCTCTGGTCCACCCTGGCCCTGGCTGGCCTCATTATCCTCGCCCTAGATCCCCATGCACTCTTTAGTGTCTCGTTTCAGTTCTCATTTTCCGCGGTTATCGGTATCCTTTTGTTGACCCCACCGATCCTAGAAAGGCTCCCGGCCCTTGAGGAGGCCCCAAGAGGAAAAACCAGGTTTCTCAACCGCCTCCTTGTCTATTTTGTTGGCCTCATCGCGGTAAGCCTGGCGGCCACTCTCTTTCTCCTGCCGATTACCTCTTTTTATTTTCACAGGGTCTCTCTTGTTAGCATCCCGGCCAATGTGACTGTCATACCCATTTTGGGGCTATGGGTTATCCCCTTTGGATTGCTCTCGGTCCTCGCCCTCCCCTTCTGGCATCAATTGGCCGGGCTTTTTCTCCAGCTTGGCGCCTGGGGGCTGAATCTAATGATGGAGATCATCCGTTTCTGGGCCGGCATTTCATGGGCCAGTTTCTGGGTAGTGACACCAAGCTCAATTGAAATTCTCTTCTTCTATATGCTTATCTTTTTTGCATTTCTTGTTTTGCGCTGGCGATGGGCAAAGATCGCACTGGTGCTTACCGTCATTTTGATTCTGGTTGATCTGGGATACTGGTTTCACAGGACAGGTCTTGACCAGGACCTCAGGATCACCTTTCTGGATGTGGGAAATGGTAATGCGGCATTGGTCGCCTTCCCCGGGGGAGAAAAGATGCTGATAGACGGGGGCGGATTTTCCCGTGATAACTTTGATGTGGGGAGGATGGTGGTCGCCCCCTATCTCTGGCACTCCAAGATCCGCCGGATTGATTACCTGGTGCTGAGTCACCCCCAGTCCGACCATATGAACGGGCTCAGGTTTATCGCCAAGGCCTTTGGCCCCAAAGAATTCTGGTGGAATGGCGATCAGGTAAAAACCGCCTCATTCATGGACTTAATGGACATTATCAACAAGAAAGGGATCAAAAGACTTCTCCCCGGTGATCTGGCAAGCGGCAGGCAAATCGGCGGTGTCAAGATAGAAGTCTTACACCCCGGGCCTGGCCAGCAGTCCCTTGATCTCTATGACACCGGAACAAGGCTAAACAACAATTCGTTGGTGCTAAAGATATCCTTTAGGGGAAAATCCTTTCTTTTTCCCGGTGACCTGGAGCGGCAGGGTGAAAAGGTCCTTATCTCAAAGGCAGGCAAGGCCCTTAAAAGTGATATCCTCCTCTCTCCCCATCATGGGAGTCGAAACTCAAGCTCCCGCGAATTCCTCGAGAGAGTCAGGCCCAGGTTATGCATTATCTCATCCGGAAAAGGCAAATTTCTCAGTCTCTCCCAGGGGCAGACCTTCAAGAGACTGAGGGAGATAGGGTGCGCGGTCTTTAAGATTAGCCAGACAGGGGCCGTTAAGCTTCGGGTGGGGGCCAGTGGACTTGAAATCGATACATTCCTCAAAGACAAAACTTCTTAGGTGGTTTAAACAATTTCGTGTCTAAGGACACGGATTTTTGTTATAGTGTCAGAGTATTCCCGGGAAAGCTGGAACCTCTGGAACCTTTATCTTTTGGATCAAATGTTTTGACTTTGGCGCTTTATCCGCCCATGGCGGGTTAAAATCAAGGCACTTCGAACTTCGTATCAATTTAGCTTTTTTCAAAATCGGCACTTGGAGAGGGCAATGGGGGTTCCGGAATCCCCATTGCCCGGGTTTCAAACGGCTAAAGTGTTACCGAACTTCTAATATTTCGTCGTGTGCATGTACTCAGGTTGAGGTCACCTCCTCTCATGGCCAAGCAACAGAGATCTACTTATGTCTGCCAGGACTGTGGGTATCAGACCCTCAAATGGTTGGGGCGGTGCCCTGATTGTGGTCAGTGGAACACGCTGGTGGAGGAGGCATCCAGACCCACGGGCAAAAAAGGTGCCTCCACCATGAGCCGGCCCCAGCCTATTGATACCATCTCTCTAGCTCCCGAAATGAGGTTGAGGACCGGCATTGCCGAGTTTGACCGGACCCTCGGGGGTGGTGTGGTACCGGGATCCCTTGTCTTGATCGGCGGTGACCCGGGAATCGGAAAATCCACCCTTATTCTCCAGGTACTGGAGGGATTGGCCAGGTCGGGATGTGGCGCACTCTACCTCTCCGGGGAGGAGTCTTCCCAGCAGATCAAGTTGAGGGCCAGGAGATTGTCGGTCCATTCGGACCGTCTCTATGTCGTTACGGGGACCTGTGTTGACGATCTCTTTGAAATGCTGGATGTCTTGAAACCGGATCTTGTGGCCGTGGATTCGATCCAGGCCATGTATACCGATAGCCTCGCCTCGGCACCCGGAAGCGTCGGTCAGGTACGCGAGGTCGCAGCAAAGCTGATGACCCTGGCCAAACAATCCGGGGTCCCCATTTTTTTGATCGGCCATGTCACCAAGGAAGGTGCGATCGCCGGACCAAAGGTGCTGGAACATCTGGTAGATACCGTCCTCTACTTTGAAGGGGACAGGGGGCATGTATTTCGGATACTCAGATCGGTCAAGAACCGCTATGGACCCACAAATGAGATCGGTGTCTTTGAAATGAAGGACAGCGGGCTGAGCGAGGTGGATAATCCGTCGCGGATCTTTCTTGAAGAAAGACCCCAGGACGTACCAGGATCAGTGGTGATCCCCTGCCTGGAGGGAACCAGGCCTGTACTGGTGGAGATTCAGGCCTTGGTAGGGCCTAGCCCGCTGGGAATGCCCCGGAGGACCGCCGTTGGAGTGGACCACAACCGCATTTCCCTATTGGTGGCGGTCCTTGGGAAAAGGATCGGTATGGAGCTCGGGGACCAGGACATCTTTGTCAATGTGGCAGGTGGTTTAAGGGTAGACGAACCCGCAGCGGATCTCGGCATCGTCTCTTCAATGATGTCCAGTTTTTTGGAGAAAACCGTTGACAGGGATCTGGTGCTTTTTGGGGAGGTCGGTCTCGCGGGTGAAGTTCGAGGGGTCACCCAACCGGAACTGAGGATCAGGGAGGCCAAGAAGCTGGGCTTTTCCCGGTGTGTACTCTCCAGGAGAAATCTGGAGGGACTGGGTCACCTCGGGGATATGGAGTTGCTGGGCGTTGAGACCATTCAAGAGCTCTACGATTTATTGTTCAAATGAAATCGTGGTTTTTCCAAAAAGGACCTGAAACACTCCCAAATACCTTTGCATCAAGGGGTGGGCTACTGTTTGTTGTCCTTTTGTTGTCTTATTGTCTGCTCCTTTATCAACTGCTCAAGCCCTGAAAGGGACTTTAAACTTGATGAGCCTTCAATGGCCTTCACAGCGATATCTTGGACCTTTTGGTATGCCATTTCAGCCTGCTCTGAAAGCCGGGTAATCTGATCGCTCTGTGCACTAACCGTCTTCTCAAGGGATTCGATTCGTGTGGTCAGGACATTTTTCTCCCCATCGAACTGTCTCTTCAGGAGTTCCTCTCTATTCTTCGCTGCCGACTCTATTCTTTCTGTCGTTTCCTTGATCGCCTTACTAATTGCTGAGTCCATCTGTTTCGGGAAATCAGCAACCCTCTTGCGCAATTCCTCCAATTCTCTTTCCTTCTCGGCAACGGCCTTTTCCCGCTCACTCAATTCCTTTTCCATTTGCTCTTTCGTGCTTTGAATCTCTTTTTCCGCCTTGGCCTTTTCATACTCAAATTCATCCCGTGCCAATTGTTGTTCCCGTTCAAAGCCATAAGCGAACTCTTCCTTTTCCCTATCGCGTTTCTTCTTCTCCTCGGCCTCCCGTTCCTTGGTTTCGGCCAAATGATCCTTCTTTTCCTTTTCCCATTCGGCGCGCGTCTTGGCAATTTCGGCACTCAACTCCTCTTTCCTGGCGGTCATCTCGGCCACAAATTCCTCCCTTTTCTGGCCATGGGCCTCTATCAGGGCTGCAAGGGTCCCGGCCGCCTTTTCGATCCCGTAGAGCTCTTGGACTTCCTTCTCCTTTATCTCGATAGCCTCCTGGATGTTTTTGAATCTGTTGACCTCCTCCTCGAGACGATCCGAAATCTGGGTCAGCATTTTTCCAATCTCTATCTTGAGATTACTTATTCCCTTTACGACTCCTTCCGAAGAGAGGGACTCCACCGCCTTCACCACCTCTTTGGCCTTCTTCTCCTCCCTTTCTTTTTCAGGCCTCAATTCGGTTTCTCGTTTTTCCTTAAGCTGTTTTAAAAGCGCGTTGTAGGCCTGGAGCAATTCCTGCTTGGTATTTGCCATAGACAGCTTTTTTGGGCTTGCCGTTTGTCCATCCATTGTTTGAGCCTCCATTTTCTTATTGATATCTCCAAAAAGAAGGAAACGCCATCTTCCCTTTGTGGTCTCAGCGCCCGCCCCGCCCGTTAAATGCCTTTGGTTCTTTATTCAACCGGGGCAGCTCTGGCAGATGATACGGGGGTCTTTGCGGTGAACGACTGCTGTTTGGGAAGTTAGCACATCCGCTACCGGAATGTAAATAGGGGGGTGTTCCAAGGACCAAAGACATAAGTGCATAGTTCCCCCCCTTAAGGTGGCGAATTTCACATAATGATGGGGCTTATGCTAACCAACTCATGATCTTGACTTTGCTTCTTGTAAAAGGTGGAAAATCGGGATTCTTTAAAAAATCCATGTCAGCATTAAGTGAATTCCATTTTTCCCTAAACATTTTGTCATCTTGTCAGGAATGCCGAAGAGTCTGCCAGCACCTCAGAAAAGATGAATGCCCAGGCCCCACAGATGAAGAAGATGGTGGATGGTCTTGTTGCCATAATCAGCGGATCGGCAAAAAGGAAGACAGGTCATGAGTCAGAGACACCCCTGGTCCACATGTCCGGTCGCAGGCAACGTCCGTTACCTAGTGCCCAACCAGAAATGATTTATGGGCGCCAGGCAATTTTCAGCCCCGTCTTCTACCGGGACTGCTCCCTGTACTCCAGCCTGTAGATCTCCGCTAGAGTCAGGAATACCGTGATAATTAGGGGGCCGTAAACAAGACCCAGTATTCCAAAAAGCGTCATCCCGCCCAGGACCCCTATGAATACCAGGAGCGAATTCATCTTCATGCCCTTACCGATCAGACGAGGTTTCACCAGATATTCCATGACCGAGCTGTAGGCCGTATTGTAGATCAGAAAACCAACGGCGGTCCCCATTTTTCCCTGGAGCATCAAGATGGCGGTGGCGGGGATAAAAACCGCTGAGGCTCCCACTATGGGCAAGAAGGCCATAAAGGCAATGACCGTGCCCCAAAGAAATGGAGAACTCATTTCAAATATATAAAACCCAATCCCTCCCAGTATCCCTTGAATGATACCCGACACCCCATTGCCCAGGACGATGGCCCTTCCCATTTCCTGGAATTTGCCCGAAAGCTTTTCCAGTTGCGCCTGAGGCACCGGGAGAAACTGAATAATATAATCTTTTAGACGCACACCATCTCTAAAGAGATAGTATATGGTCAACATCATAAGAAAAAAATGTACCACGAAGTTCAAGAGATTGGAGGCCATGGAGGTCAGCTGACTGTATAGAAAAAGCCCGATTCTCCTTCCCAGCGAGGCGGCCAGTTCTTCAAGTTTCTCAGGTGTAACCTCAAATCCGGTCAATTCCCCCAATTTCTTGATTCGCCCGGCCCAGACCGAGTTACCCTCCAGGGTCTTCTGGATCTTATCCAACGAAACCGCATCGCGGGTGCTCTTATAGAATTCAAAGGCCTCATTTGAAAGGGTACTGACAAACCAGGTTACGGGGATCACCACCACGAGCAATATAAAGAAAGTCATTGCCAGAGAGGCCAGGACCTCATGATCCCGCAATAGCCTTTTGACCCAGAGGTACATGGGATAGAATACACTTGCGATAAGGAGTGCCAGAATAATGGAGGAGACATAGGTCCAGAAAAGCATCAGCAGCAGGATAGATGAGCAGAGCAAGAATATGAGAAAGAGTTTTGAACCGTGTTTTTCCATGCTGTGAGAGTCCAAAAAAATGGCGGAAGTGGATGGGAATCGAACCCCCCTGTCACGCCCTTCCTCGTGACATCCCAAATTTAAGAACTTTAACACGCTGTTGTCGGAAAGTCAATAATATCAAATAACTAGCTAATTTAACAGTATGTTTCCTGTAACCTTTCGCGCCGGAAATATCTCCGGGTTCTCTAATAGACCTGCGAGCAGAATTATCGGATATAAGCGCCCTCACAAGACCCCAGGAGCCTGAGCACACCACAAGCCGTTTGAGCAAGAGGCGGGCGCCTCAGGCAAATATGCGGGATGTATTTTAAAACCTTAGCGATTTTTGGCTCACTTTAGCATATTGAATTCCTTAAAACCCGTATCCCGGAAAGGAGATTTGTAACATATTGAAATAGCAATATGTTTCCAATCTACTGGAAATTGTAGCCCATAAATATGAGCGAACAGCACACAATGATTCCAGACACTTACAAGGTCAGAAGGCAATTTTGCTGAATACGGGTTAAAAAGGTTTAGACTATCCATATTGTCCACATTTTCAACTCCCTTGTGCTGGAGGTTTTCATAATAGAATGCCACTCGGTGCGCTTTTGTGTCAATTAGTGTATCACTCTGAGAAGATGGGGCAGGCGAAGAGAACGTAGGGGCTTTATTGACATTTGACCCTTAAATTGTTAGGATAAGTAATATTTAGGAGCTTGTCCGAAAATAAGGCCCTTAGGCAGGATTGGAAGGTCGGGGAAGGCGGAGGCTGGGACCGACAGTTTAGTAAAAAGGTGCCCCTTCATCGGGGAACAAAATGAAATCACCAGAGAATATTGAACATACTGTTTCTTTAGTTTGTTCCCGGCACAAGGCTATTTTAGCGTCATATATCTTCGGTTCTGTTGTCAAAGACAAAGAAGAAGAACCGGGAGATATAGATGTTGCTGTGCACCAGTCCTAGAACTCCAATCTAGAGGAACGCGATGGTTATGAGGACTATGTCGGACATGTGCTCTACTGCTTGCTTCCGGGCGTGTGGTAATTTTCTGATCTCTTTGCTCGATTGCTTGACAAGGCGAGTATAGAGGACTGCTATTATGTCCGCTGCGTTTGCTGAAAGATTGTCAATCTCCTTTTTGAGAATTATGAGGAAATTCATTCTTATGTAGCTGGGATACAGGCTATTGTAAGAGAGTTTTATGAAAAGCAATTTTCTTCTATTGAATAGCTTGGAAATAAGATCATTGAGAACTTATGAAGACCTGGGTTCCTTTTTCGTTAAATAGGACATATGGAGTAGGGCCATGAGTCAAGGTAAGCGAGTATTTTTATTGATTGCTATCATCACGGTCATGTGCGTGATTGTCACCTGGGTCACAATCACCGTGCTATACCGCGCTGCGCTCAATGAACAGAGGACACGGCTTATGGAAACTGCCCAGAGTCAGGCGCGTCTAATAGAGGCTGTTTCGCGTTTTGCCGCTGTTCATCAAAAGAAGTGGCATCCCCATGTGGGAATTCCGGAAGAGGCCACCTTGCGCCAGGTTATAGACGCCCATAAGCACTATAAGGGGTTTGGAGAAACAGGGGAATTTACCCTCGCAAAGAAGGAAGGGGACAATATTATTTTCCTTCTCAGTCATCGGCACTATGACCTGAATAAACCAAAGCCAGTCTCTTTTGACTCGAAGTTGGCTGAACCGATGCGTCTGGCCCTATCGGGAGAATCCGGAACAGTAATTGGCCTTGATTATCGTGGGGAGACTGTTCTGGCAGCTTACGAGCCTGTGGAAGGGATGAACTTAGGTATTGTGGCTAAGATAGACCTGGCCGAGATCCGGGCACCTTTTGTTCGGGCGGGGATAATAAGCGGTCTGGTTGCCGTACTGGCCATCCTGTCAGGTGCCGGGTTGTTCGTTATGATCACCAAGCCGATGATCAGGGATCTTACAGAAAGTGAGGAGAGATTTCGCGCCATATTTGAGCAGGCAGCTGTTGGCGTTGGGTTGGTTGAGGCTAAAACCGGTCGATTTTTCAGGGTTAATCAAAAATATTGCGATATTGTCGGTTACACACAAGAAGAGATGGTAGGCACCACTTTTATGGAAATCACTCATCCAGATGATCTGCAACTTAGTCTGGACACCGCGGAAAAACAAATTAGGGGTGAGATTCAAGATTACGCCTTGGAAAAACGATATGTCAAAAAAGATGGTTCTATTGTCTGGGTGAACCTTAACATATCCTCCATGAGCGGCATCAATGAGCGAACGAATCTCCGTATTGCCATGGTGGAGGATATTACTAAAAGGAAGTTGGCCGAGACGGCCCTACAGGAGATGAAAGAGAATCTAGACAAGGCCCAGGAGATCGCCCATATTGGAAACTGGCGCCGCGACTTGAAGTTAAATCAGTGCCAATGGTCTGATGAGATGTATCGCATCCTTGGACTTATTCCAGGAGATTCAGCAGAGCCTTCTTTTGAATTTTTCCTGTCCCGGGTACACCCGGACGACAGAGATCGGGTCACCTCAGTGCTCAGAGAAGCTGCGGAAAAGAGTGGGTCTTTTGATTTTGAGTTTCGAACGGTACCCATAGAGGGCTCAGAGAGGATTATCCGCAACCGTGGAGGGGTAGAGTATGATGAGACGGGTACCCCTGTTCGCCTTTTTGGAACGGATCAGGATATTACTGAGCACGTGAAAGCGGAGGAAGCGCTTAGGGAGAGTGAAGAGAAATACCGAACCATCCTTGAAGACATGGAAGAGGGTTATTATGAGGTTGACCTGGAAGGCAACTTGACATTTTTCAATGATTATATGCTCAAGATCCGAGGGTATTCCAGGGATGAATTTATAGGCACGAATTACCGCGACTATATGGATGAGAGAACAGCCAAAGAGGTATATCAGGTCTACAATAAAGTCTATAGCACGGGAATACCTGTTAAAGGTTTTGGATGGAAGATTACAAGAAGGGATGGGACAATAGGATATGTGGAGGCTTCCATAACCCTCATCAAGGATTCAGAGGGGGCGCCAACTGGATTTCGGGGTGTTGTTCGTAACGTAACGGAACAAAAACTTGCAGAAGAGGAGAAGAAGCGACTTGAGGATCAGCTCCACAAAGCCCAGAGGATGGAATCACTGGGTCTCATGGCCGGAGGAATTGCCCATGATCTAAACAACATCCTGGCAGGGATTGTAGCCTATCCCGATCTTCTCCTTTTGGATTTACCTCAGGACAGCCCCCTTAGAGAACCTATTGAGGCCATCAAAGAGTCTGGATTGAGGGCAGCTGATGTGGTTGCGGATTTACTCACTGTAGCCAAAGGGGCTGCTATTAGCAAGGAGGTACTAAACTTAAATTCAATAGTGGAAAAATACCTTAATTCACCGGAACATAAAAGACTGAAAAACATGCGACCATCGGTCGTTTTCAAAACTGAAGTTGAATCTGATCTGCTGAGTATGAATGGTTCCCCCGCCCACATCAAAAAGGCCTTGATGAATCTTATTGCTAATGCCTCCGATGCCATCGAAACCAGCGGCACGGTTACCATATCCACCAGCAACAGATATCTCGATCAACCCCTGAAGCTGTATGAAGACGTACGCCAAGGTGAATATACAGTGCTGAGTGTATCAGATGACGGCTCCGGTATATCTCCGGATGATCTTGAAAGGATATTTGAACCGTTCTACACCAAGAAAATGATGGGAAGGAGTGGGACAGGTCTTGGGTTAGCGGTTGTATGGAATACGGTTCAGGACCACAATGGATACATAGATGTGAGGGGCAGCGAAAAGGGAACGGTATTTGAGCTGTATTTTCCTGTGACCAGAGAAGCGGTAGTCTCTGAGAAAGAAGAAGTTCCTCTAAAAGACTATCTGGGGCATGGCGAGAAGGTCTTGGTGATTGATGATGAGGAGAGACAAAGGGATATTGCATGTGGGTTCCTGACCAGGCTAGGCTATGATGCGAAGACCGTTTCTAGTGGTGAGGAGGCCATTAAATATGTGAAGGAACATCCTGTGGATCTGATCGTGCTTGATATGATCATGCCCGAAGGGATCAACGGCAGAGAAACCTACGAGGAGATAATAAAAATTCGCCCTGGCCAGAAGGCGATCATAGCGAGCGGGTTTTCTGAAACAGAGGATGTTAAAATAGCCCAGAAGTTGGGGGCGGGCAAATACATCAAGAAGCCCTATACCTTAGAAAAGATCGGGATTTCCCTAAAGGAAGAATTCGAGAGATAGTGGTTCTTAGGTTTTGGCACAGTGTCTTACACAATCCGGCGCTTCAGATAAAGATTAGGCTTGAGTATCTGCTATCACCCTAGCCGTTAGGGAGGTAATACAGGGAAAGGAAGGCCAAAATCATCTGTTCCCAGCTTAATAAAAGGTCATCCAGGGTCTTTGATTATGTGGATCGCCCTTTGGTCTTGCAAGGGAGCTTTAGAAAACGACAAAAGGTCTTCGGATTCTGTTTGATCCACAAGCGCATTTCCGCTATACTTCCTCGCAAAAAAGCACCTTCTTATCACCTTACTATCGTCAGGGGATCATTATGATAAGGCTGAATCGAGTACTTATGGCGCTTGTTCTTTTCGCTTGTATAAGCAGCGTTGTCGCCTGTAGCAAAACCAGTGCCCAAACCGGGAGTTCGGGGGTAAGCCAGCTCTTTGTGCAAACCACGAACTCTGGAACCTGGGAGCTAGGCGACCACGGTCAGCACATACTCACACTGACGGCGCCTGGAGCGCACGTCACGGTTTTCACGGACCGCCCCGAGCGTTTGGCATCGCAGATGACAAAGGAAGAATTTCTGGACCTATGGGCATCATTTGGTTTTGATTTGGATCCGCCCAACGCGGCCATCGTGGTGAATGATGCAACTGCCACCAAAAGCACAGTCGTGGTCGAGCTCAGCAACCCGAAGATGGTCGGCACTTCCGTCCAATACACGGCGACTGTGCTCCACAACTCTACCGGGTCCTTCGCCGAATACGAAGTTGACGATGATCTCCCGGCGACCTTCGAAGACGCTTCCCTGTTTATCGACAATACCAGCCCCAACCTTTTCAAAGTTGTCACGATTTGCGTGTCAAATATGGCTCCGGGTCAGACATTCGGCATGGAGCTCTCTGCAAATGGAGTCAACGTGGCATGGAGCTCGGGCCCAAGTTTCCAGAATACCGCCGGGCTGACGATAACCTCACAGAGCGGCGTTCTTCCGGTTACCTCGTTCTCAGTGAACAGCAGCTCTATCATAATAGGGACGACTGCCGAGGCCGGTGGAGATTCGCTCACATTTGTCTTGGAACTCTATCTCGTTGGGGGTGCTGGTATCGAAACATTCTATCTGCGATCTTCAAGCGATCCGGGCGTTGAGGTCACAGCTCAGATTGGTAATGAAGTCCCTCAGGTCGTCAACGACTCTCAAACCCTCTTTTTATGGAATCCAATTTGATGCTAAAAGAACTTAGAATGCATAGAGTAATTTGGAATTAGAGGAACTAAAGGGGTTTTTTCAAGGGCACTTAGGGAATTATATGGGTGGACCTAAATACTCACAACATAATCAATCCGGCAACACAACTGCCAATCTCTCAAGCTTTGGAGGCGGCGACATACCTTGCCATAAATACAAACTTCTGAATTCAATTTCTTATGGAGAAAGTATCTTCAGAATTTGAGGAATGAAATTGCTATCATCTATAGCAGTAAAGGCAACCGTAGCGTTCTGGATAAATAAGATATCACGAGTTTTGATGGCCTCGAACCTCACACCTTGGGGAAAACCTTGTCTTTCTCAGAGATGTCAGATCCGAGAACCAATATTATCCTTCCTCTTGGTTTCCATACGGTAGCCCAGCCCTCTCTCTACCCTGTCAAGGGTCAAAACTAAAGTGCTTGCCTTCCTGGCGAGTTTTGCCTTACTTATCAGCCGTTCTTCTCATATTTTTCTAATTGTGGATATTTTTTTGTGTTGGCTTTAACGTTGAGATGCCTAGAGGGACCAACAGAATCATGAACGCTCCTATTTTCGTCACAAGAATGCCTTCAATCTTGGGAAATGTTTACCTTCTCCCGTTCAACTTGTCCCGCAGGACAGGGGAACATTTGAATGTCACCACCCTTTCGGAATCCAACATCATATCGTTTCCGCTTACAGGATTCCTGCGCTTGCGGTCTTTATTGTCTTTCACATGAAACTTCCCAAAGCCGCTTACAAGAATATCCTCACCATTTTGTAATGTCGTTTTTATGATTTCCAAAAGAGATTCGATAAGTTTGGCGGAGTGATGCCTGGGGAGATTAAGACGGGCGCGTATTGAGTCTATCAGGTGGGCTTTGGAGATGGTCATTGACCTCAGCTCTTTTTAAAGCAATATGGATCAAGTGTTTATGTGAGGGCCCAAATCAAGTTAAATGGTAAACGTTCGGAACACAAAGCTCAATATGAAAAACCTAGCAGTCTATTGCCAGATTAAAACTTCTATTTGTTTAAAAAGGGGGCCTTATATCCAGAATGTTGAGGGTGAGAGCAGTTTGCGGACAGCTCTTCATTTCTCGGACCGCACGTTAAATGAAAAATAAATGATAGACGCGTCGATTGAAATTTATCCGGAAGGCTCTCCGGGGATCTCGTCCAGTTCCTTCTTGGCACATTCGGGACAGAAGGTGGATGTTACCGGTATTCCCGCCTTGTTCCTGATATAGTCTTCTATTTCTATCCAGTTTTGGGAATCTGGTTCCCTTCCTAAATCGTATCGGATCTTTTTGCAAACACAACAGACCGGAAATATGTGTTCATATATTTTGATCTTTCTTTTGAGCTCCAGCTTTCTAAGACAATTTGACACCCTAAAATACAACTCCTCAGGTTCACACGGCTTTAGGATATAATCATCTGCATCAGACCTCAGGGCCTCGATCGCTGAGACCATATCGCCAAAGCCGGTAAGAATTATGACCATGGTTTCGGGGCTAAGTTCCTTTGTGTTTTTTAAAACCTCGATTCCATCGCATTTTTCCATAAGCAGATCGGTAATAACCAAATCGAAAGTTTTTTGGGCTACCAGTTTGATGGCCTCTTTCCCGTTGTCGACCAATGTAACTCTATATCCTTTTTCCTCCAGTAACAGCCCAATTGCATCGAGGACGATATGCTCGTCGTCCACCAATAGGATTTCGTATTGCATCGCGCTGACTCCTTCTCTTGACGCACTAAGTTTGGTGTTTGGAGCCCCTAATTATGCTCCGATAGTGTTCCTCGAGCAGCGTCTCTTTTACAGAAATTCTTTCATGAGGTCCCTTTTCGAGTTGTTCATTGGTTGGCTTTGCGGCTGACGAGAATGTCCCCCCTTTTGAACCAAAAAAGCCAAGCTACCATTCCTAAGAGATAACTTGGCTACTCAGTTCGTGCGGCAACCCGGCTATCTTTTTCAAGATCCGTAGCTTTCCGTCCCCATCTCACGATGGGTTTGGCTTTCTCTCGAAATAAAATTAGAAACGCTTTCAGTAGTAAGGTACTGAAAGAATCAATTAATACCCTAAAAATTAATTATACACTGATTTCTGACTCGTGTCAACATAAAACCATGATAAATTTGCGATTCAGACACTATAGAGTCCCGCGACCGGATAAGAGCGGGGTTTGGGGTGGGGTAGCGGCCGGCAAGGCCGCAGTCCAGCGGATGAAA
>CAZXCQ010000078.1:0-22569 GCA_964639275.1 uncultured Desulfobacteraceae bacterium
AGCACCTCACTCGTAATGAGGATGTCTGCGGTTCGATTCCGCACGGTGGCTCCAAGAAGGTTTCCGGCCGGTCCTTAAAGTGCCCTCGCGCTGGACCAGAGTCATGGATTTTTTGCCGAAAAATAGGCGACCCCCCGGTATCTTGGAGGAACTGAGGATGGATGAAATCCGAGACTATTTTGTCTGTGATAGCTGTTCAAATAAGGACTTCAAACTGGTCTACAATTTTTCCCTCCGGTACCGTGGGGTGAACTTCTCGGATGATCTCATGTATCAGAGGCTCAGAGAAGAAAAATATGAATGCACCGGGTGTAAAAAGGCCTTTACTAGGCAGCAGATAGAAGAGGGCTTAGGCGAACTCAAGAGGAAGCGCAAGAGGCGTTAGGCGCTTATTTCATACTGCTCCATATGAAAGTCTTTTTTGGCGATAATGGTAATCCGTTTTCCCAGTCTCTTTTCCAGATCTATGACCGACTCCTGCTCTTCCTCCCTCAGGACACTGTCGATTTCCGGGTTTACCATGACATAGGTGTGTCCCCCTTCTTCACCGGCGATAGACTCCCTTTCTAGGTCTCTGAATATTTCATAACAGATCGCTTTTTTAGATTTAAGGGACCCTCTCCCTTCACAGTAGTAGCAAGGTTCGGAGAGGAGGCCGCTCAAACTTGCCCGGGTTCTCTTTCGGGTCATTTCAATCAGCCCCAGATCTGACATAGGAAGGATGTTGGTCTTGGCCTTGTCTTTGCTGAGGGCCTCTCTAAGCGCGGTAAAGACACGGGCCCGGTTTGCGCTTTTTTCCATATCGATGAAGTCGATGACTATCAGCCCTCCCAGGTTTCTAAAACGTAGTTGATAACCAATTTCCTTGACGGCCTCCAGGTTTGTCTTTAGTATGGTCTCCTCCAGGTTTCTTTTTCCCACATAGCTCCCGGTATTTACGTCGATGGCAGTGAGGGCTTCGGTCTGTTCAATCACGATATACCCTCCTGATTTTAGCCAGATCTTGTTCCCGAGGGCACGGGAAATCTCCATCTCAATGGCAAAGGCGTCAAAGATGGGGTCAGGCCCCTCGTAGAGTTCCACGGAGTGTTTCAGTCTGGGGGCAAAGGTCTCAATAAATCCCATTATCCTTTTGTACTCTTCGGGTGAGTCGATAATCAGGCGGTCCACCTCCCGTGTAAACAGATCCCTCACCGCCCTCAGGACGATCGATAAATCCCTGTAAAGAAGACCTGGATTTGCGCCCTTTTCCATCTTTTCCTGGATGTTGGACCAGAGCTTTAGCAGGAAGTCCATCTCGGATTTGAGCTTTTCCTTTGATTCCCCTTCGGCCACGGTCCTGACGATGAAACCGAAATCGTTTGGTCTTATTTCGTGGATGATTTCCTTTAATCGCTCCCGTTCCTCTTTGGCTTCTATCCTGCGGGAAACCCCTATATGATTGACGGTCGGCATCAGGACAAGGTGTCTTCCGGGGAGAGAGATGTGGCAGGTGAGCCGGGCACCTTTATTGCCAAATGGCTCTTTGGCCACCTGGACCATGATGTTTTGACTTTCATGGAGCAGATCTTCTATCTGGAAGGAGATCACCTGAATCTGATCACCCTGTGCACCCTTGGCATCCATCAGCTCGGAGTCTTCATCAACCTTGCTGCCCTCAAGCATCAGCTGTTCAAGGTCTGAAAAATCTCTGAATACATCCGAGACGTAAAGAAAGGCGGTCCGATCAAGACCGATGTCCACGAACGCGGCCTGCATGCCAGGGAGCACCTTTACGACTCTCCCCCGGTAGATATTTCCCATCAATTCCTGCCCGGTCTTTCTCTCTATGTGAAGTTCCACAACAACGCCATTTTCCACAAGGGCTACCCGGGTTTCGTGATGCCTCGCATTGATGATCAATTCATTGGCCATTTTGGGTTTCCTCTGGCGTTTTTGGCTGAATGGCGGGTTGTCTCATGCAAGCACCTGGCCGGTCTTTAGGGTTCGCATCTCACGGATGTCGGCCTTTTTCAATCCGAAGACCCCTTTGACGATTTCGGCGGGTTTTAGCTCACGGCCGGAAGTATGCCTCAGGACCAATTTCACCGAACCGGGTGAGATCAGGGTCAAGGATTTGACCAGGGGCCTGGCGTCAATCTCATGTTCCCCTTTTTTACCCCTTTTGACAACCGGAAAATAGGTCGATCTGTGAAACCGGTCCAAATCATCCTCTTTCAACTGAATCCCCTCAAGCGTCACCAGGAAATCGCTTTCCTTCAGACAGGGCTTTTTGCTATTGAAAGGGAGTTTCTCCACGAGAACCACCTCAATTCCGGGGGGCAGTTCCTGATTGAGCCTGTTTTTCATGGCAAATATGTCCGGGGTATCATTCAGTTCAAGATCCAGTGTTTCCTGCATACTTTGAGTCCCTACTGGCAGGGCGGTGGCAAAAGACAGTTTGGGCATCGGATGGTAGCCCTTGGTGCGGGCAAGATTGACTCCGGCCCTTCTGAGGCCCCTGACAAAGACCTTAACGAGTTCCAGGTGGCTCAGGTGTCTTGCATTCCCCAGCTTGGAAAAGGTGAGGCGGCATCTTGTTGTATGTGTAAGCGCCGGTTCGGGGAGAGGTTTCTCGGGACGAGGTGTGAAATCTTTGTCTTTGAAAAGCACGGGCAAAACGGTCTTGTGGTCGCATACCCCACAGTCCAGACATCCCTCCCGGCAGTCCGGTGTGTATTCCGGGATCCGGGCCTTTACCCACTCTTCGATAAGGAAGTCCTTGCTGACTCCGGATCTGATATGGTCCCATGGCAGCGTTTCGTTGAGCGACCTTTCGCGGTAAAGATAGGCGTGGGGATCAACCCCGGCGCTCCGAAAGGCCTGCTCCCAGGTCTTCATTTGAAACTGCTCAGTCCAGGCGTCAAATCTGGCACCTATTTTCCAGGCCTCTATGATGGCTCGACTCAATCTCCTGTCTCCCCTGGAAAAGATTCCCTCCAACCAGCTCATCTCAGGGTTGTTCCATTTGACCCGGACCCGGCTCCCCCTGAATCCCTCCCGGATCAGTCCTATCTTTCTCCCGCCCTCCTCTAATGCGACCTGGGGAAGCCACATAAAGGGAGTGTGAGACTTGGGGACAAAGGTCGAGACACTCACGTTTAGATTGGGTCTCCTCCCCCCCCTGCCGGCCAGGGCGGTAATCTTTCTGGATAAGTGGGCGATATCCTCAACGTCCCGGTCCTGTTCGAAGGGGAGTCCAACCATAAAGTAAAGCTTTATCAAATTCCACCCTGCACCATAGACCATCCGGGCCGTTTCGAGGATATCGGCTTGAGTCAGCCTCTTGTTAATAATCTTTCTAAGCCGGTCATTTCCTGCCTCGGGGGCCAGGGTGAAGCCTGTTTTTCGGACCCTTTTTATCTGTTCAATCAATGAGGAATTCAGGCTGTCGATCCTGAGGGATGGAAGGCTTATGGAGATCTTTTCCCTGGCCTGCCTGTCCATCAAGGCCCTTAAAAGGGACCCGATACTGCCATAATCCCCGGAACTCAATGAAAGAAGAGAAAGGTCTTCGTACCCCGTCTGTTCTATGGCCTTTTTGGCCTTGACAAGTATGGACTCAGGACTGCGTTCCCGCACGGGGCGATAGATCATGCCTGCCTGGCAAAACCGGCATCCCCGCGTACATCCACGGGAGATTTCTATCGCGATACGATCATGAACCAGCTCAGTAAAGGGGACGACCTGGCATTCGGGAAAGGGGTGGGTGTCTATATCGGACAGAATCGCCTTTTCTACGAACGGGTAGTCTGAGCTCAGGGGCTCGATATGCTCCAGGACCCCTGCGGCACTGTAGTGTGGCCGAAAGTAGGCAGGAATGTATACCCCTTTGATGTGACGGAGTTGAGAGAATAACTCTCCTTTGTTCTTTATTCCCGTGTGTTTTGATTCACGGACGATCTTGCATATCTCCAGGAGGACATTTTCTCCATCCCCGACCACAATGAGGTCAAAAAACTCGGCAACAGGCTCGGGATTAAAGCAGGCAGGCCCCCCCGCAATCACAAGGGGGTTGCTCTCTCCCCGCTCACTTGCCAAGAACGGGATACCGGAGAGATCGAGCAGATTCAAGACATTGGTATAGGAAAGCTCATGTTGAAGACTAAAACCCACCATATCAAAGCCGGATAAGGGTCGGCCCGATTCCAGGGTCGTAGGGGGTATCTTTTTGCCCCTCAGTTCCCTTTCAAGATCCACCCAGGGGGAAAAGGCCCTTTCGGCACAGAGCCATTCACGACGGTTGAGGATGTGATAGAGGATCTCCAGCCCCAGGTGGGACATGCCCACCTCATAGACATCGGGAAAAACGAGGGCGACAGAGACCTCTGTGCTGCCTTGCCTTTTTTTGACAGAGTTGACCTCATTTCCCAGGTAACGGCTGGGTCGGCTGATCTTTGAAAACCAGGCTTCGTCCAAAATGGACATGATGGATGTTCCTTTGCTGACATTTGACTATTTTGTATCTTGCGAATAGCACAGGACAAGCGTCTTCTAAGGCCGCTTTCCGGATTCCTTACGGGGATAGGGGGAGAAATATGGTAACCCTGGCACCCCTTTGAGGATCATTATCGCCGGTTACCTCTCCTTTTAGTCCTGCCACTATTCGCTTTACTATGGCCAGGCCCAGCCCCGAGCCCCTTTCCTTTGTGGTAAAAAAAGGGGTAAAGATCTGAGGCAGGGCCTTCTTATCAAAGCCTTCGCCGGTATCGCGGACAACAACCTTGACCATCTTCCGTGCCGGTCTTGAAGAACCTGATGCCATCTCTGCACTCACATATAAGGAGCCTTTGGTCCCCATTGCCTCGCAGGCGTTCGAAAAAAGGTTCCACAAGACCTGTTTGATCTGCTCTGGATCCGATCTGATCCTGATGGGATGTGGAAGATGGGTATGGGCAATCAGGTCTTTTGACCAGCGTTGGCTGTTCTGAAAGAGTTCCAAAGATTCTAAAATCAATTGGCCCAGATCAAACTCTTCCAGATTTGTCTTCTTGGGTCTCGCAAAAAGCAAGAAATCACTTACGAGGTGGTTAAGCCGGCTGATTTCACGCGATATGATATCCATGAGACGGCTGTTTACATCGTCCTTCTCAAGCCCCTCTCTCAACATCTCGATTGAGCCGCTGATGGAGGCCATTGGATTCCTGATCTCATGGGCAATTCCAGCCGCCAGTTCACCGATCACTGCCAGGCCTTCCACCTTTTTCATTTCTTCTTCGGTCTCTTTGGCGTCTGTTACGTCTTGGAAGACGAGGATCTTTCCCATGTGGCCCTCTAATGAAAGGGAGAGGGGGGAGATGGAAAGTCTGAGGTACAATTTCCTGCCATCCGGAGCAGGGTAGGGAAAATCAGACAATGCCGTACGATCCCTGTCGAATAAGGATGCCCCGAGTCTCTCCTGGCCCAACTGGGTGACCAAAAGAGGGAGTGCTTCGGTCACTGTCTTGCCTTGGACATCGCTTGCCTTTATCTCAAAGATCTTTTCCGCTGCTGGATTGAACAGGAGGATATTGTCCTGGTCATCCAAAACCACAAGGCCTGAGGCGATATTGTTAATAATGCTTTCATTCAGGGCCTCTAATCTGTCAAAGTCTATCTGTTTTGCCTTTAACTCAACACGGCTCTTCTTTGCCTGCTCGGAGAGAAAACTGCTCAGGAAGGCTGAAAGGTAGAAGCCCACCATATTTGTCAGTATGATAAAGAAGAGGTACGCGCCCTGATACTTCTCGGGGTGGCTGGCCTGGCTCCCCAGGGGATGGATGACCCCATAGTAGTGAAGATCCAGCAACAGGCCATAGAGTATGCTGCTGGCAGAGGCGATGATCATACCCCCTCTTCTGTACAGAATGATACTCCCACTGATTATGGAGAGGATATAAAGAAATGAAAATATGCTGTCAATCCCGCCTGTGGAGTATATCAAGACGGTGATAAAAAGGGTGTCAAGGCATAGCTGCAGATATGCCTGAAAAACAAGATTGCGCAAATACTTGAGCAGAATGACATAAACAAGGCTGATAAAATAGATGGTTGCTGTGAACAGGTAATGGACGGTCTGGACGGGTCCGAAATAGGCCTGGCTCTCTTTGGCCTGGATGATGATCAGCGCCCCCAAGATGAGGGAGACGACGATGACCCTCAAGAGCATGAGGGCCTGTAGAGGGCTGGATATTTCCGATCGGGAGATTTTGTGACCGGCCAGGATCATTTTGGTACTGCCTACCCCATTGCTGCAGCCATCTTAAAGATAGGGAGGTACATGGCAATAAGCAAACCGCCTATGGAACCCCCGAGGAATACCATCAGAAGGGGTTCCAGCATTGAGGTCAGGGCCTCCACCGCAGCATCCACCTCGTCGTCATAAAAGTCTGCGATTTTCTCCAGCATGGTATCAAGCGCCCCTGTGGCCTCACCGACCGAAATCATTTGGACGACCATTTGGGGGAATATCTCATTTTCGGAGAGTGGTTCGGCGATGGACTGTCCTTCTGAAATACTCGCCCTGACTTCGTAAATGATCTCCTCAAGGACTGCATTGCCCGAGGTTTTGGCCACGATATCAAGGGCAGCGAGAATGGGCACGCCACTGCTGATCATTGTCCCCAGTGTCCTTGTAAATCTTGCTATGGCAACCTTTTTCATGAGCGTGCCAAATATGGGCAATTTCAGGAGCAGGATGTCTATCCTCTTTCTTCCTCCGGCCGTGCCCTTGTATCTTTTAAACAAGAACAGAAAGAGGATAACGCCTCCAATCATGTAAAGAAAATTCCCCTTTACAAAACGGCTCATGTCCACAACCAGTTGTGTAGGGGCCGGGAGGGCCGATCCAAAACCTTTAAACATATCTTCAAAAACGGGTATCACAAAGACCATAATAACCGCGATAACGATAATGGCGATGGCGACCACAACCGTGGGATAGGTCATGGCACTCTTGATCCGGCCCTTGAGCTTCTCCACCTTTTCAATATAGACGGCGAGGCGTTGCAATATGGTATCCAGTATCCCTCCGACCTCACCTGCGGCCACCAGATTTACATAAAGATCATCAAATACCTTGGGGTGTTTCGCTATTGATTCGGCCAGACTGGCCCCGCCTCCCACATCCCTGACCACTTCGGTAAGGATGTCTTTAAATGTCCTGTTCTCTGTCTGTTCGGCAAGGATGGTGAGACCCTGCACAAGGGGGAGGCCCGCATCGATCATGGTGGAAAACTGCCGGGTAAAGATAACCAGGTCTTTTTTGGTTACCTTGGGTTGCATAAAGGAGACATTCTCAAAAAGATCCTTTGGTCTGGGCTTTATCTTTCTGACCGTGAGGTTGCGACGTCTGAGCTGAAGTCTGGCCATCCTTTCATCAGCGGCCTCCAGCTCTCCCCTGAGGATCTTGCCCCTTCTTGTCTCTGCAACCCACTTATAGACCTGCATTGCGACCTCTCTCTGGCTCCATTATATTCCCGAAAAGAGATCCGTATCCCGCTCCAAGAGTGTGCGGCCTTCTTCAATGCAACTTCATCAAAACCCCGGGGGAGTAATGGATTCTGGAGTGGCATGGGGGCTGCTTTCTTCCACATGCCCCAGCTTCCCCCAGCTTCCCCCAGCTTTTTGAGACGTTACCCTAGATTGAAAAGGCATTTGATAAAGCCTAAAGAATTTGTCACGGTGTGTCAAGAAATGGGAAGGTTTTCTGGGATATTGTGCTTGACAATCAGCATATTCTAAATGATATAAAATCTCACTCGTGAGAATGCAGCGGGCGATGACCCAATACCCATTTCCTGGCAGGGGTCTCAAACAGGCACTCGAGGATTAGAATAATTTCATTAGAGAAGGAGGTATCTGCAATGAATGAAGTGACCGCTCCCATGGGTGGAAACGTGTGGGAGGTAAAGGTTAACCCGGGTGATGTTGTAAATGAAGGGGACGAGGTGGTGGTGATTGAGGCGATGAAGATGGAATTGCCTGTGGTTGCCGAAGCATCCGGGACGGTGAAAGAGGTGAAATGCAAAAAGGGCGATGCCGTGGAAGCAGGGGCAGTATTGGTCGTTCTGGAGTAGTCTTTATCGATTAGGACAGTCCTCGGAGGCCCCCTTATGGACATTGAAGCCAAGATCAAAGAGCTTGAGAGAAGAAACCTCGAGGCCGAGCTGGGTGGTGGACAGAAGCGTATCGACCAGCAACACGCCAAGGGGAAGATGACCGCAAGGGAAAGGATCGACTATCTTCTTGATCCGGGTAGTTTTGAGGAACTGGACAAATTTGTTGTCCACCGCTGCCACGATTTCGGTATGGACGGGAAAAAGATCCCCGGCGATGGTGTGGTCACCGGTTACGGCACCATAAATAGAAGACAGGTCTTTATTTTTTCTCAGGATTTCACGGTATTTGGCGGTTCTTTGAGCGGACCATTTGGGGAAAAGGTGTGCAAGGTCATGGATCTGGCCATCAAGAATGGCGCGCCCATGATCGGCTTGAATGACTCCGGCGGGGCCAGGATCCAGGAAGGGGTTGTAAGCCTGGGAAGCTACGGGGAGATATTCAAGAGGAATGTCCAGGGCTCCGGGGTTATCCCTCAGATATCGGTTATTATGGGGCCATGTGCAGGGGGTGCGGTCTATTCGCCTGCCCTGACCGATTTTACCATCATGGTAAAAAAGACAAGCAACATGTTTATAACCGGTCCGCAGGTGATAAAGGCGGTCACCTTTGAAGAAGTAACCCCCGAGGAATTGGGGGGTGCCATGACCCATAATACCAGGAGCGGTGTGGCACATTTTGCAGAAGAATCAGACCAGGCGGCGCTCGACAGGGTCAAGGAAATCCTTGGGTTTCTGCCACAGAATTTTCGGGAGATGCCTCCAGCCGTCGAATGTACCGATGATCCCCAACGAAGTGACAAATCCCTAAACACGGTGGTCCCGACCAACCCCAGGGTCCCTTACGATATAAGGGAGATCATCGAGACGGTACTGGACAATAAACTCTTTTTGGAAGTCCACAGGCACTGGGCAAAGAATATGGTGGTCGGTTTTGGCCGGCTAAATGGGATGGCAGTCGGGATTGTCGCCAACCAGCCCAAGTTTCTGGCGGGTTGTCTTGACATCGACGCCTCCATGAAGTGCGCCAGGTTTGTCCGGACCTGTGATGCCTTTAATGTGCCTCTGGTGACCTTTGTGGATGTGCCTGGTTTCTTGCCCGGGGTCAACCAGGAGTATGGTGGGATAATCAAGCATGGAGCCAAGATCATCTATGCCTATTGTGAGGCAACGGTTCCAAAGGTCACGGTCGTGACCCGCAAGGCCTATGGCGGGGCCTATGATGTTATGTCCAGCAAGCACCACGATGGAGACATCAACTACGCCTATCCGACCGCCGAGATCGCCGTGATGGGTCCGGAAGGAGCGGTCAACATCATATTCAGGAAAGAGATTGAGAAATCGGATGACCCGGAGCGTACCAGGCAGAGGCTGGTTGAAGAGTACCGGAATAACTTTGCCAGCCCCTTTCGGGCAGCGGAACTGGGTTATATTGACCAGATCATCTTTCCGGAAAACACACGGCCGAAACTCATCAGGGCCTTAATGATGCTCAAGAACAAATCGCAATCACTTCCCAAACGGAGGCATGGAAATATTCCCCTGTGAAACGGAAAAAGTCACCCCTCCATAAATGCAACATAGGGAGATTTTTCAGGTGCCAGGGTTTTTCGCCTCCCTCTTGCCTATGAGTCGAGGCAAGATACGTCCAGAAAGGGACAATACCAAACATATGATCATCAGAACCACAAAAACGCCTATGTACCTGAGAATGAGTGTGCCAATGATCCAGGTCCAGCTATCTTTTACGATAGAAACCGTGGCTCCAGGCTTATCGCCCTTTGAGATAGTAATGGAATGCCACTTCAATTTCCCATGGTCTTCGATATAGATGGAATCCTTATTCTCACGGAATTTGATATCTGGATATTTAGCAAGCGCCCCCTTGTAATAACGTAGCATCGCATCATGGGATAGATCGGTCTTGAATGAGAGGCGGATGTCCGTTTTTTGAATGATTTTTCTCTGTGGCGGAAGAGGAGCCCCTAAGAATTCGTCAACCCCGGAATATGCAGGAGAGATGAATATCAAAAGCGATAATAAAGCCAAAAAAATTCTCATTTCTTGCCCTCCAAACCTGGCCGTAAGCCTCTCCGAGCAGAAAGTCTATGGGTCCGAAGGCTACGCCAGAATCATTCGCTATTTGTCTAAATAGGCCAACTCCCCCTGTTTATTGAGATGTTACGCCAACACCTTTTGACAACTTCCGTTATTCTGAATACTCGGTCTATCCAGCATCTCAGAGCGTCACCGGTTTGAAGCGAAGCCTCGCTAGTCAAACATGGAAATGAACATTCCCGCGGCAGCGGCTGCCCCGATGGCACCTGCAAGGTTGGGTGCCATCGCGTGCATAAGGAGATAGTTCGCCTTGTCGTACTTTTGTCCTTCCACTTGGGAAACGCGTGCCGACATGGGCACGGCTGAAACCCCTGCGGAACCGATCAGTGGGTTTATCTTTTCTTTGAGAAAAAGGTTCATGATCTTGACGGTCAGGATACCCCCGGCCGTGCAAACCATAAAGTCGATCAGCCCGAGACCGAAAATGAAAAGCGATTTCCAGTTCAAGAAGTTGTCCGCGTGCATGGTGGCCCCTATCGAAATACACAAAAAGATGGTCACGATGTTCATCAGGGAACCCTGGGCTGAGTTTGCCAACCTATCTACAACGCCACTTTCTTTCATCAGATTCCCAACCATGAACATGCCCATAAGGGGAATGACTGAGGGGACTGAAAGTGCGATGACGGTTGCTCCGATCAGGGGAAAGATCACCTTTTCCCGTTTTGACACCGGCCTAAGCTGGCGCATTCGGATTCTTCGTTCCTTGTCAGATGTCATCAACCGCATGATGGGGGGCTGGATAAGCGGGACCATGGCCATGTAAGAATATGCCGCCAACGCGTTAGGTCCGAGCAGTTGAGGGGCCAAGAGCTGGGTTAGATAGATAGTAGTGGGACCTTCGGCGCCCCCGATGATTCCGACAGAGGCTGCCTCTTTCAGGGTGAAGCCCGCCAACACCGTACCGGTAAACGTAACAAACACCCCCAGTTGTGCCCCGGCGCCTATCAACAAGGTTTTGGGATTGGCAATCAGGGGCCCGAAGTCGGTCATTGCCCCCAGGCCCAAAAAGATGAGGCAGGGCATGACCTCCCATTCCAACCCATAGTGGTAAAAAAAACGGATGAGCTCCGCATGCCCCTGGGTATAACCCATTAATGGCACAAGGGGAAAATTGACAATAAAAATCCCGAATCCGATGGGAAGCAGCAGAAGGGGTTCATATTTTTTTGCGATCGCCAAATAGATGAACAGACAAGCCACACCCCACATGATAACAAAGTCCCACCTGAAATTGTATATCCCGGTAGCATGATAGGTTTTCCATAACATCTCTAATATTTCATTGACTGTCATATCTCTAAATCCTTGGTCAAGCTTCAAAGGTATTTTATGGCCTTGAGACGAATCTTTGGCGCATTTCTATGATCCAGAAAAAAAATGCAATGTAGCTATAATAAAGCTACCCACCAATGTCAATGCAAAAAGAATTGGAGCTGTGCAATTAGAGTTCAATGATTGTGACCAAATATATTTGAAATTCAGGTCCCACAGGTCGAAAAAATTTGGGCACAAAAAAGGTTTGACAGCTCTTGGAGTGATGCAATATTTTTCTGGGGTGACATTATTAGCCCTTGGAACCCAGGGGAATTCTCATTTCCCAGTCCCAGTGCCGGTTTTGAAAAAATCCAAATTGATACTTGGGAGGAACACACGATTTTACGTCTTATGGAGAGAAAGACTATGGGAGGCAGGCATGTCTAAAGACAAAACGAATGGGGGTTTGACAGAGGCCCAAGAGAAGTGGTCCGGGAGCGTGGAGAAAACGCTGAAAAGACGTCCGGAAAGGAAAGAGGCGTTTGTCAATACCTCTGGAATCCGGATTAAGAGACTCTATACGCCGCTTGACCGGGTCCAGGAAGATTATATGACAGAGATGGGCTTTCCCGGGGAATATCCCTTTACCAGGGGAGTACAACCCACTATGTACCGGGGACGGTACTGGACCATGCGGCAATACGCCGGGTTTGCCACGGCCGAGGAATCCAACAGGCGGTACAGATTCTTGCTGGACCAGGGGCAGACAGGGCTGTCCGTGGCCTTTGATCTGCCCACCCAGATCGGCTATGACTCGGACAATGAAATGGCCATCGGTGAAGTCGGGAAGGTGGGTGTTGCCATCGATTCTCTCAAGGACATGGAGACACTTTTTGACGGCATACCCCTTGACCAGGTGAGTACCTCCATGACCATCAATGCACCGGCAGCGGTCCTTCTGGCCATGTATATGGCGGTTGCAGAGGATCAAGGGGTTTCAAGCGAGAAATTGAGGGGCACCATACAGAACGACATATTGAAGGAATACTCATCACGGGGGACCTATATATTTCCGCCAAAACCCTCCATGCGGATTATCACAGACATCTTTTCCTATTGCGCCGAAAAGGTACCACAGTGGAATACCATCAGTATCAGCGGGTACCATATCAGGGAGGCAGGGTCTACTGCGGTCCAGGAGGTGGCCTTTACCCTGGCCAACGGGATCGCTTATGTGGAGGCCGCCCTTGAAGCCGGGCTCGAGGTGGATACGTTTGGTCCCAGGCTTTCCTTTTTCTTTAATGCCCATCTGGATTTCCTCGAAGAGATCGCCAAATACAGGGCGGCAAGGAGGCTTTGGGCCAAGATCATGAAAGACCGATTTGGGGCCCGGAATCCCAGATCCATGATGATCCGGTTTCATACCCAGACCGCCGGGTGCACACTTACGGCCCAGCAGCCAAAGAACAATATCGTACGAGTCGCATTTCAGGCCCTTGCAGCCGTCCTCGGGGGGACCCAGTCGCTTCATACCAACTCGATGGACGAGGCCCTGTGTCTGCCGTCCGAGGAGGCCGTCCAGATCGCCCTTCGGACCCAGCAACTCATCGCCTATGAGACAGGGGTGACAGACACGGTAGATCCCCTGGGCGGCTCCTACTATCTGGAGACCCTTACAAATGAGATATACGAGCGCGCCGAGGCGTATATCGGGAAGATAGATGAGATGGGAGGGGCCGTTGAGGCCGTTGAGAAGGGCTTTATCCAGAGGGAAATCCAGGATAGTGCCTATCAGTACCAGCGTGAGATAGAGAAACAGGATCGCGTGGTGGTAGGGGTGAACAGATTCCAGATCGATGAGGAAAGGCCCGCCAACCTTTTGAGGGTGGACCCGGAGGTCAGGGTGGCGCAAATCGAAAAGCTGAGAAGGGTGAAATCGGAACGAGATGACCGGAAGGTCAGACAGGCCTTGACCGATCTGAGGGAAGCGGCGGAAGGCAAGGGTAATCTGATGCCGCTTATACTTGATGCGGTAAAGGCCTACAGTACGCTTGGTGAGATCTGTGATGTCCTCAGAGGGGTCTTTGGCGAATACCAGCAGGTCAATACCCTCGGGGGCTGATGGGATTGATGATTGATGACTGACGATTGATATCAGGATTTGAAACCAATGACCATACACGGGGTCGATCTATCAGGAGAGATGCAGATATGGGGAAGGCGAGAAAGATAAGGGTACTGGCAGCAAAACCGGGGCTTGACGGTCACGACAGGGGGATCAAAGTGGTGGCTTCCGCCCTGATGGACGCGGGGATGGAGGTGGTATACACGGGGCTGAGACAGACCCCGCTTCAGATTGTTGAATCTGCTATCCAGGAGGACGCGGATGTCATCGCCTTGAGCATCCTCTCCGGCGCCCACGACTATCTGTTTCCAAAGGTCATGGAACTCTTGAAGGAGAGGGGGGTAACGGATGTCCTGGTCATAGGCGGCGGCATCATACCGGATGAGGACATCCCCGCCCTAAAAGAGGTGGGTATTGCAGGGATCTTTGGCCCCGGGACAACCACTGATCAGATCATCAATTTTATAAGGGACAATGTGTAAGGCAGGAAATTTAGAGCCTTTCAATGGAGGCCCTGACAAAAAGGCGTCGAGGCCCCGGCAGGCCTACTCATTTCTCCACTCGGGTTTTCTCTTCTCCATAAAGGCCTTTAGACCCTCGTTTGCGTCGGCGGTCTTCATGAGCTCATCTAAATAGATACCCTCTATGACCTGAAGCGAAGGTTCCAGGTCATCCCTCAGCCCGGCCGTCACTGCCTTCTTGGTCTTCCTCAGGACCTCTGCGCTCAGTTTGAGGTAGGGTTTTACATACTCGCTGGTGGCGGGTTCCAGTTCTTCTTTGGGTACCACCTTGTTGACCAACCCCATCTGCATCGCCTCCACTGCCGACACGATTCTCCCGGACAGTATCAGGTCCATCGCCGCCTTGCGGCCGATGATACGGGGTAGAAGCTGGGCCGCGATGGGAGGGAACACGCCGACCTGGATCTCTGGCTGGCCGAATTTCGCGTCCTCTGAGGCAAGGACGAGGTCACAAAAGAGGGCCAGTTCACACCCGCCGCCCAGGCAGGAGCCATACACAGAGGCAATCGTGGGTGTTCCAAGCCTATCCATGAGGCGAAACATGCCGTGAAAGACCTCGATCATTTTGGGTGCGAGGTCCCCCATGTGTTCTCCCACATCAACCCCGGCAGAAAAACACTTTCCCTTGGCATTAAAGAGGACCACCTTGAGATCCTTTTTTCCCTGCCATGCCTCGAGTACCTCGTTGATCTCTTCCATCATAGCGATGTTTAAGATATTTACAGGGGGTCTGTTGAGGGTTATGGTGCCCAATCCGCCCTCGAGCGTCTCCTCAATGTGCTGATAACTCATTCGGCTCACTCCTTTCCTTGGATCAAAAAATATGGCAGGTGGACCGCCATGATGGCCCTGCCTGCCATATGGATAAGATCCCTGTTTGACGATCGACTATTCCTGCGGTTTCGCAAGCACTTCAGCAAACATCTCCATATCCCAGGTCTTGCACTGGGCAATGTTCTGCCGGAATTTGATAAAGTCAATGGTGTCCTGGCCGGTGATCTTCTTGGTATTAAAGGCACCAAAACCCAGGAACGCCTCACCACCCATATTGGCGGCCAGCCAGTGTCTGTTGGCGTTTTTCATGACATCCCAGAAGAACTTCTTTTTTTGACGGATGCTGTCGATGGACTTGATCAGACACCCCGGAAAGAGGTTTGCAAAGGTCCAGATGATCCGGTCCACCTCTTTGTCCAGGAGCTCGAAGTCGGCGTTGGGCTGATGTTCCTTGACAAAGGCGCGCGCCTCTTTGCCCTCGGCCCCTGTCTTAAACTCGCCGTAGACGATTTCCCCGTCTTCCACATATTTATCGGTTATGACCATGGGGTTTCTGACCCATTTCCCGTCCACCTTTAACACCGGGATGACCTTGCTGATCAGGGTCTTTACCTTCATCTTATAGGCAGACCACATCTCGCACGAGATGCAGTTCCACATGGCATCCTCAATGCCCAGAAACCAGGGCAAGAAGTCAGATGAGCCGCCGTCCGGTGCCGAACCGTGTCGTGGGCCTGCCTGACCAAAGATGGCCAGATCCGATGCAATGGCGAGGTCACAGGCCATACCGATTTCTTGACCGCCGGCAATTCTCATCCCGTTTACACGGCAGATGGTCGGCTTTTTGCACATGAGGATCGAATCCACCATGTGGTTAAAGAGTTCCATATACTGCCCATATTCGTCCGATCTGAGGCTATAAAACTCACTGTATTCCTTGGTATTGCCCCCGGTGCAAAAGGCATAGCGACCAGTGCCGGTAAAGACCACGGCCACCACGCTTCGGTCCAGCGACGCGTTCTCAAATCCGGCGATTACACCTTTGACCATCTCTGTGGTGTATGAGTTGTATTGTTTGGGGTTGTTTAATCGAACCCAGGAAACGAAAAGCCCCTCCACCACGTTCCCCTCCGGGTCCTTGAGGGGTCGCTTTTCATAGACTACGGATGGGGCTTCTGTGCCCCAGTGAACGTCGGTGTGTTGCAGATGGTCTTTGATTTCATTGTCTCTTGGCATCCATTCTAAGGCCATGGTTCTTCCTCCTTCAAATGTCGATTAAGGTTTCTTCAGTCTCTCTTGTTTCTCATCAGCGGGGTGATGCTAGAAATCAGGGGTCAGCACGATCCTCCTGGCCGGGGACCCCACCTTGTGGACCTCGTCAAAGGTCTCGACAATGCTGCTCATGGGACGCATCTCAACAAAGGGTCTAATATCGATCTTCCCGTTGAGAACCATATCCATTACGATCGGATAGTATTCGGGAAGACATCCCCAGCTCCCCAAGATCTCCGCATCAAAGGCCATCAGACGACCTATTGCATATTCGGTCTTTGCGAGGCCAAATCCCACCACCACGAGTTTTCCGGTGAAGCCGAGCAAGGTCAGGGCGATCTCCTGGCCAGCCTTTACTCCTGTTACCTCGAAGATCTTCCACCCCGAGTTTGGCAGGCCTTTTTCCTTGCATATCCCCCTGAATTCCTGTGAAATCGCCTTTGCATCCTTATCAGTGGAATTGATAACAAGATCGGCGCCGTATTTTAGAGACCTCTCGAGCTTTTCTTTGTTGCGTGCTATTCCGATCACGGTCTTTGCGCCAAGGGCGTTGGCAACCTGCCCCATGTACTGACCCACACCGCCTGTGATCCCTATGACAATTACATTGTCTCCGGGCTGCAAATCTGCTCTCTTGGCTGCCTGATAGGGTGTGGTAGCAGCGTCAGCGACGACGGCGAGGTGTGAGAGGGGGAGGTCTCCCCGGTCCTTGACTTCGCACAGGTCGATGCTCGGCACCGGAATATGGCTTGAAAAACCCCCGTATGGGCCCAGGCTGTTGCCGGGCATCTTCTGCGCGAGACACCTGTTTCCTCGACCGGTCTTGCATAGTATGCACTTGCGACAGGGCATGACGGCGGGGATAATAACCGCCTTGCCAATCCATTCCTTATCCCCGGCCACCACCTCTCCGGAGATCTCGTGACCCAGTGTCAGGGGCGGCTTGGAAACCGTTGGGACCCCATCGTAGAAATATCCCAGGTCTGTATGGCAAACGCCACAGCCCGCAACCTCCACGAGGACCTCACCAGGCTGCAACTGCGGGACAGGTATTTCTGTCCGTTCGATCTTGCCCGGTGTGACCTCTCCGGTTTCGCGGTTACGGGAGGTCGGTTGAACCATCTGCCAAGTCAGAATCTTTTCCGGTACTCCCATTTTGTCCCTCCTTTCTCTTAGGTGAATAGTTGACTCGTCAAATGGTCGAGTAGTCTGATAATTCTACCACTCAACTATTTGACTATTTTAGCTTTTATCCGTCCTCTAGATCATCCCGTACCCTCCGTCTACACAGAGGAGTTGTCCAGTGATATAATTGCTTTCGTCCGAGGCCAAAAACACAAAGGCCGGAGATATATCCTCCGGTTCAGCAAAACGCCTGAGAAGGATCCTGTTCATATAGATCTCTCTGAGTTTCTCATCGGATCGTATTTTCTCTGTCATATCGGTTGCCACAATCCCCAGGGATATTACATTGACGCAGATATTATAGCGGGCAAGCTCCCTTGCAATGGATTTGGTCATACTCAGGATGCCACCCTTGGCTGCGCTATAATTGACCTGGCCGACAGTTCCCACAAGCCCGGCCACAGACATGACGTTGATGATCTTTCCGCCCTTCTGCTCCTTCATATGGATCGCGGCGGCCTGTGAACAGAGAAAGGCCCCTTTTAGATGGATGTCAACGACCTGGTCCCAGTCCTCTTCGGTCATCTTGATCATCATGGCAGGGCGAGTAAATCCGGCATTGTTGACCAGGATGTCCAGCCTCCCGAATGTCTCAACAGCGGCTGAAACCAGATCCCCGACATCAGATTTTCTGGCAACATCGGCCTTTACGGAAATCGCCTTGCTCCCCATGGCTCGTATCTGATCAACCACCTCACTGGCCGCCTTTTCGTTGGAGGTGTAGTTGATAACGACCGCTGCCCCCTCCTTTGCAAACCCCAGGGCAACGGCCCGGCCGACGCCCCGGCTACTTCCCGTTACCAGGGCAATTTTATCTTTTAATCTCATAGGCTTAACCTTTCGATAGAGTGTCTGAAAAGCAAGTTTCACCCTTCGGGTATGATTGAATTATAATTACATTATAGTTACAATATAGTTACAGGACAAAGCTAAAAAAAGTTTGTTTTCATGTCAAGCAAAATCGGAGATTTCAGAGGGGCGTTTTCTGTCGCACCTGATCGGGATCGGATAAGGGCCAGAGGCACCCCCAGAAACGGAATCGGGTTGATTTAAGAGATCTTCTTCTTTAAAATTGACAAAGAGATTCTGGTATGATCGGTATAAACCCTCGTGATTCCTCATGGCTGAAGATGAAGAGGTTCCTGATCCTAGCCCTGTTTGTCTTGTTATGCCTGTCTGCATGCGCAAGGGAGATACACTATCTCAAGCCCACACCAGCGCCTCCCAGGAAACTGATTGTCATTCCCAGAGACTACAAGGACCCCACTCTGAGACCCTACGTGGTCAATGGGGTGCGATATTATCCCATACCCGAATCAGAGGGCTTTGTTCAGCTGGGCAGGGCCTCCTGGTATGGCCGTGAGTTCCATGGACGGCCCACTGCAAGCGGTGAGTTGTTTGACATGTACAAGAAGAGCGCTGCCCATAAGACCCTGCCCCTGGGCACCTATGTCAAGGTCCTGAACCTTGACAACAAGAAGGAGGGCATCGTCAAGATAACCGACCGGGGCCCTTTTGTGAAGGGGCGGATCATCGATTTGTCTTATGCGGCTGCAAAGGAAATCGGCCTGGTTGGTCCAGGGGTTTCAAGAGTGAAGATAGTGGCGCTCGGAAGGGAGGTCGGAAGGCTAAAATCACCACTGGGGACAGAACCCGTAGTGGAAATCAGAGATCTCGATCAAGGGGAATTTACTGTCCAGATAGGGGCATTTACCAACAAGAAAAATGCCCTTATGCTGGGTGATCGTCTAAAGGTAATTTTTTCCTACGTGGAAGTTGCCGTCTTTGAAGACGGTGACAAGGGGGTTATTTACAGGGTGAGGGTTTCACGATCACAGAGCCTGGATAAGGCCAGTAAGATCCAAAAGAGATTGGAAGATATGGGTTTTGAAGGGGCCTTTGTGGTTAGTCTTTAGAGCCTTGGTTTATCTTGTTTCTGAGAACCCCGGAGGTCTTAAAGACAACAACCCTTCTTGCCCTTAAGCGGAGGTCTTCGGTGGTCTGAGGGTTTCTTCCCCTCCTCTCTGACTTCTTCTTCACCACGAACTTACCAAACCCACTGATCAAGAGATCTTCTCCGCTGTTGAGGGTCTGCTTTATGATCTCAAAGAGTTTTTCCACAATAACCCGGGATTGGCTCTTGCTAAGCCCAACCTGGTGGTAAATACTATCAATGATCCGTTCCTTGGTCAGGGCCACCTTATACTCCTCCTCCTCACAGGCTATGTTGACCAAAATACCACACGGGTCAAATTTTTCCAGTAGGGAATATGGATTATGCTAATAGAGGTGTCAAGTTTTTTTTGGCTGGGGGAATTTTTCTTTCAATTTCTGGCTCACGATATTGGGCACAAGACCGCGGATGTCGCCGCCAAAACTTGCTGCCTCCTTGATGATGGTGGAACTGGTATAAAACCACTTATAGTCTGTCATCAGGAAAAGGGACTGGATGTCCCTGTTTAGTTTTCGGTTCATGAGGGCCATCTGGAACTCATATTCAAAATCAGAAAGCGCCCTCAGGCCTCTCAGAATGACATTTGAGTTCTTCTTGACTGCATAATCCACCAGCAATCCATCAAAGGTGTCAACCTCAACATCTGCTTCGTCCTTGACCGCCTCTCTTATCATCATGATCCTCTCGTCAATGGAAAAGAGGGGGCGTTTCTGGGGATTGTTCAGGATGGCGATAATCAGTTTGTCAAATATCTGCAAGCCCCGTTTTACAATACTTAAATGCCCGTTTGTTATCGGGTCAAAAAAACCTGGATAAATAGCTATCTTCTTGCCCATTATCTTACCCCGTGTGCGTATATGGTTATCCTTGTCCCCCCGTAATACCGGGTGTCGACCATTTCAAGATTTCCTAGAGAGACCGGAAACTCTTCACTCTTGGCTGATTCCGCGACCACCAGTGCCCTGGAGGAGAGAAGGGCCCCGGTTGAGAGCTCCGCGAGCCAAAAAGAGACTAGACCCCTGCCATAGGGCGGGTCAAGGAAAACCAGTTCAAATTTCTTTTTTTGCATGGGGCTGGTTCGTGGAAATCCTTTTCTGAGGTCTCTTCTAACGATAACCCCACGGCGCTCATAGCCAAGTCGGGTCAAATTCCTTTTTATCAGGTCAATCGAATGCCGGGAGTTGTCCACAAAAAAGGCCCACAGAGCATCCCTGCTCAGGGCCTCCAGCCCGAGACTTCCGGTTCCGGCAAACAGGTCAAGGACCTTTTGACCCGATAGGTCCTGACCAATGATGCTAAAGACCGCCTCCCTTATCAGATCAGAACTGGGCCGAATGCTTAAGCCCTTTAGAGATGCAAGGAGACGGCCCTTCATTTCCCCGCCAGTGATCCTCATAGCTTACCGCCGAAAGATCACTACCACCAATTTCTACGGAGGGCAACAAATAGTTTTGATGCATTTGTTTTGTGGGGGACGGGGATCGACGGTGCTAATCATTTTCGGCTGGGGGGGTATCTTCCAAAAATGCCTTGGCCCTTACCCGCTTTTTTCTTAATCGATAGAGGGTAATGATAGGTCCTGAGACAACATAAATGACCAGGATTAAGAAAAGCATGATCTTGGGCCTATAGGCGATGACTATGAGCATCAGGATAAGGCCCACCAAGACATTAAATGGTTTTTTCCCTCTCAGTTCAAATTCCTTAAAGCTCAGATAATCTATAGAACTCACCATAAGAAAGGACAGGACATAGATCGATACAATAATCATGGTATGCCTTGATTCCATGGCCCCTTCAAACGTGGTCATAAAAAGGACCAGTGAGGCGATAAAACTTGCCGCGGCGGGTATCGGTAACCCCTTGAAATAGTTGGGTTCAAGGCTGCTTTTTTGCACGTTGAAGCGGGCAAGCCGGAGTGCCCCGCATATGACAAACATAAAACAGGCCAGCCAGCCCAACCGGCCAAAGGGCTCCAAGGCCCATTGAAAGGCCAGGACCGCCGGAGCAACACCAAATGCCACCAGGTCCGAGAGCGAATCGTATTCACCCCCGAAATGGCTCGTGGTGCGGGTAATCCGTGCGATCTTTCCGTCGAGGGAATCAAGGACCCAGGATATAAGAATCGCTATGGCCGCTGTTTCAAATTGCGAGTGTATCGCGGAAATTATGGCATAAAAGCCACAGAAAAGGCTGGCCGAGGTGAACAGACTGGGCAGTACAAAGATACCCCTTTTTCCTTTTCTTCTTGGTCTTCTTCTTCGCCGTGGTTTCATGACAGGTACCCCATAATTGTTTTGCCAGCAGTTACCCTTTGATCTTTGCGGACAACGATTTGGGTGCCGTCTGGAAGATAGACCTCCACCCTGGAGCCGAATCGTATGAGACCAAACCTCTGGCCTGCCACCACCTGGTCACCGGCCTTGACCCAGCACGCAATACGCCTCGCAATAAGACCAGCAATCTGGATAAAGACCACCTCTTGCGTGTGACTGGCATTTAGGGTAATCTTATTATTTTCATTATATTTTGAGGCCTTATCCAGATTGGCGGAAAAGAATTTTCCCTGGTTGTAAGTGATATCTTTGATAACACTCGAAACGGGGATGCGGTTTACATGAACATTGAAGATTGTCATAAAGACGCTGACCTTGATGGCAGGCCGGCCCAGAGGATTCTTGCCATCCTCAAGGTGTCGGACTTCCAATATCTTGCCATCGGCAGGTGCCAGCACCACCTTTCCATCGACAGGGTTCTGACGGTCGGGATCCCTGAAAAAAAATCCAACAAAGAGCGTCGCCACACCCATCAGGACCGACAAGAAAAGGATACCAAGATAGAAGAAAATAAGGGTTAAGGCGCACCCGATAAAGAGAAAGGGAAATCCCTCCCTGGCGACTGGCCATCTGTTGTTGATGCGTGAATTGTCCATGTAAGGCGCACCACAGGTGCCCAACGATATCCTGCCCGGACGCGGGCAAGGCCCTTTACCCATCAATGCATCCTACAATTATTGACCCAATTTGTCAATGGCGTTCACGGCGCTGAACTCAACCGGCATCTTCCAATCAATTGTTGGTAACCCTTTAGCCCTTTGAGGCCTGGGGAATGGGGATTCCGAACCCCCATTGCCCTGTCTCAGTCTCTATTTTGAAGAAAACTAAACTGATACAATGTAACTTCTCAAAAACCCGGGGATAAATCGATTGTGGTGTGGCATGGGGGTCT
>CAZXCQ010000079.1:0-22488 GCA_964639275.1 uncultured Desulfobacteraceae bacterium
AAAAAGGGAACATATTGCCAAAATCGGTGACAGAACTTTTGAGACAACACACTAGGCAGGAGAAAGGGATTGATGAAAAAAGATGGTCTGCATGATCTATTTGGCAAAGCCGTTTTGGAGAGACTCTTCCCAAAAGAACGGGCAGATCAATTCTTTGACGCCCTCTTTGGGGATCCGGGTGAAGGTGCCTATGATATTGGTTTGGCATTCAAAGGACATAACCGGGACAACCTGTTCTTTGAATTTCACCTGACCCAGCGTCCCGGCAAATGTCTGGCCTGCAATCTCACCTCTGGACTGCCTCAGGTATTTTCTCGCCACCCGGTGATCAATGTAAAAGGACTGATCGAGGGGATTGATAAGCTGATGGACGGGAAAGCCAGATGTGTCGGCTGGAAGATCGGTTATACACAGGAAGTATCCGATGGACTGCATGTCATCCCGTTAACCATCACGCTCCAGGACTGATCCATTGCCCCTTTGGTGACACCCTGTGACCCAAGACCCCTTTTCCCTTGACCCATGATTGTTCTTTCCCTATACTGCACCCTAATTTGACTCTAAAGTGCTGAAAGACCTCACTTTTTTAGGGATAATCACCAACCACTGACCACTGCCTGCGGGTAGTCTTTTGCGGAGGGAACTATGGGAAAGGTAGGAATTGTTGGAGTTGGACAGAGTGCCTTTGTCCGGGGGTATCCAGGCTCGATCCGAGAACTGGCATTTGAGGGATTCAAGGAGGCGATAGCGGACGCCCGGATAGAGACAAAAGACATTGATGCCTCTGTGATCTGCTCGGCTCCCGAATATGACAAACAGCGATCGCCGGCAGGGGTCTTTGCTGAATACCTTGGGCTTATCCCGCAGCCCACCTGCTATCTGGAGAGCCTGTGTTCCTCAAGCAGCATGGGGCTCAGGGTGGCCTATTCTCTGGTCAAGTCAGGCCTCCATGATGTGGTGGCGGTGATCGGCTTTCAAAAGATGTCGGAGATCTCCTCAGCCGAATCGCAGGAAAGGATGGGTAGGGGCGCCGATATCCAGTGGGAGAGCCCTTTTGGTACCATGATGCCCGCCTATTACGCCATGTTTGCCAGGGGACATATGGAGACCTATGGCACCACCCTTGACGATCTTGCGCTTATCCGGGTAAAGGCAGCTACCTATGGACAGATAAACGAGAAGGCCGTCTACCGGAGGCCTGTCAGCTTTGAGATGTTCTCAGATCCGGAGAGCCCCATGTCAGGACCCGTTGCAAGCCCGCTCAGGGTCGGGGACTGCTGCGCCAATGCCGATGGAAGCTCGTGTGTCATCGTTGCCAACGAAGAAAAGACAAAGGCCTTCTCCAAAAAACCGGTCTGGATCATGGGTCTGGGGGCTGCCTCTGCAAGCGTCAATATGTCTGGCAGGGATGTCTTTTCAGGCCTGGAAGTGGCGAGGATGGCGGCCGAGCAGGCCTACAGGATGGCAGGGGTTACCCGCAAAGATATTGATGTCGCCGAGGTCCACGACTGCTTTACGATCGCGGAGTTGATGGCCTATGAGGATCTGGGCTTTGCTGAACCAGGCGAGGGCAAAGAACTGATCAAGGGCAAAGAGACCTACAAGGAGGGGAGCATCCCCGTCAATGTAGATGGAGGGCTCCTATCCAAGGGGCACCCCATCGGTGCCACCGGTGGCTCCCAGATCAGGACCATCGTACTCCAGCTAAGGGGTGAGGCCGGGGAGATGCAGGTAGCGGAACCGGAGGTTGGGCTGGTCCACAATATCGGCGGTGTGGGTCTTTACGGAAATGTGTCGATTCTGGGGAGATAGAAACATGGGCAAAAAGAAAAAAGAGATAGATGATCGATTTAAGAAGTTTGGAACTGTCAGCTTTACCTCCATCACAAAGATCAATGACTTTATCGACTACCTGGAACAGGGAAAGCTTATGGGCACCCGGTGCAGGGGCTGCGGCATCTTTTTCTTTCCCCCCAGGGCCGACTGCTGCAAATGCCTCTCTAGCGATATGGAATGGGTCGAGGTCTCTGGCACGGGCAGGCTTGTGACATTCAGCAAGCTCCAATATGCCCCCATCGGGTTCGGGGACGACCTGCCTTACGCCATAGCGGTATTGGACTATGGTGATTACAAGGTCTTTGGAAGGATAGCCGCCGATGTCCCCCTGGACGAAATCAAGGTCGGGATGCAGATGAAGACGGTGGTCAACACCCTTCCAAATGGCCAGTTGAATTACGTCTTTCAAAAGGCATGAGCCTAACATCTCAAAAAGCTGGGGGGATCTACCCGCCATTGACAGATCCATTTGCCCCCGGTTCTTTTGGATGGTTAGAGATTTCCATCCACATCCCTGCGGTTGCCCACGATGCCTTAAGCGCATTCCTTTTTGATCTTGGCTGTACCGGGGTTGTCTCAGAAGATTGCGAGGACCATACCCTCAAGGCCTATCTCCCCTTTCAAAGAGATCCGGAAGATATCAAGAACAGAATTGGTCTCTTTCTTCAAAATCTCAAGGAGATATTCCCCGAGACCCGTTCCTTAAAATGGCATTTCAAGAAGATAGAGGATCAGGACTGGAACAAGAACTGGCGACGATTCTTTCGCCCGCAAAGGGTTACGGCCGGGCTGATGGTTGTACCCGCATGGGAGTCCGAGCCCCCCTCTTTTGAAGGTGCTGTTATCAGGATTGACCCCGGTCCTGCCTTTGGCACCGGTCGGCATCCCACCACACGCATGTGTCTTGCGGCCATGGAAGGCCTTGGGCTCTCCCCATCGTGGTCCGTGCTGGACGTGGGCACAGGGAGCGGCATCCTCGCCATTTATGGGGCCATCCTGGGGGCCAGGCGGATTGAGGCCATAGACCTGGATCCGGAGGCCCGCCGATGGGCCAGGCATAACATAGCGCTCAACGGCCTTGCAGGAGTCATCAGGGTCTCCTCCAAGCCCCTCGAGGAACAAACTGATTTGTTTTCGCTCATCGCGGCAAACCTTATTTTCGAAGAGATTTTGAAGATCTTTCCCCATTTTCATCGTTGTCTGAACCCGGGGGGGTATTTGATCCTCTCCGGCCTGCTGATCGAACAGGCCGATGAGGTACAAAAGGTCCTTGGAAAATATGGATTTACCAGGGGGGAAACCCGTCATGAGGGGGAATGGGCATGTCTGGCGTGTAAGAAGAGGCCTCGACCTCCTGGGAGGTAATGACCTGCAGACGATTGGAGGGATACGTGATTGAGGCGGTTTTTTATTGAGGAGATATTAGAAAAGGACGGGTTCTGTTCCATCAAAGGCCCCGAGGCGAGGCACATATCAAGGGTGCTGAGGATGGGGCCGGGGGATCAGATCGTCCTGATGGACCGCAAGGGTTGTCACTTTGTCGGGAGCATCAAATCAGTCCATCCCAGAGAGGTCCAGGTCATTCTCGAAAGACCCTTTCACACGCCCCCCTCCTCACCAGTCAAAATCATCCTCTGTCAGGCCCTCATAAGGTCCCACCAGATGGACTATGTGATCCAGAAGACATCAGAACTGGGGGTAGACCGCGTTTTCCCTTTTACATCCCAGCACAGCATTGTCAGCGTCTCAAAGGAGAGGCTCGCCAACAAAATGAGGCACTGGCAAGAGATCGCCTTAAATTCAGCCAAACAATGCGGCAGGATCACCCCGGCTGAGATAGCTCCGCCCATGGCGTTTGAGGATTTAATAGCGAAATGGAAGGAAGGAGACGGGGCAAGGCTGATCTTGTGGGAGCAAGAGGGGTCGAGGGATCTCAAGGCAATTTTGAGAGAATCCTCTCCTGCCGTGACGTTCATCGGGGTGGTTGGGCCCGAGGGCGGGTTTGGCCGAAGAGAGATCGCGGTTGCCAGGGATGCTGGATTTGCCCTCGCCTCACTGGGAACCCGGATTCTGAGATCCGAGACTGCCGCCCTGGCATTGGTGGCACTGGTCCAGTATGAATGGGGAGATCTGAGTCTGAACAACCCCTGAGGATCGATCCCATTGGCCCGGCGGCGCACTGATTCCATTTAGAGTATCAATTTAGCTTTCTTCAAAATTGGAACTTAGACAGGGCAATGGGGGTTCGGAATCCGCATTGCCCGGATTTCAAACAGCTAAAGCGTTACCATTTAGAGGTCTGGAATTCCGATATAAGGATTAAACGAGGGACTGTATTGGCGAAAGAAAGCCCGGGTGTCTGGGTCAGGAATTTTGAGTTATGGGCTGAGCCGTGTATTTCGCATAGACCTGTTCTCGGGTGATGTTGAGAAGTGTGGGAACGAGGGGAGACAATCCTCGGCAAAAACCCAGATCTGTACCGATGTGATGCAGCAGGGAATATGATCTATCGCCGCTCATACGGCAAAGACTCGAAAATGGGATGGGAAGTGGATCACAAAAAGCCCGTGGACAAAGACGGATCAGACAACCTCAGAAATCTGCAGCCCTTATGTCCGGATCTGCGCAGGGGGTGCCGGGTGACTGGGATTCCTACCGGGACTTCCAAAGGTGGTCAAGAATTGGATTGCCGTCAACTGAGTTTTTTTTGGTTGCAAAACAAGCCGGTTGTTTTTTCAGATACGAGTTAAAAGGATGGTTATTCTGGTGCGGATGTTGTGCGCTCTTCCGGACAAAAAATCACCCTGAAGTTGTTCTTTCTCAGAAACGGTTTCATGCCTTGCATGATTCAATTTGAATTTATCTACTATAAACTACTTTCTCAATGGCCTCAACGACTTTATCATGGAGCCTGCGATTGGTTGCGATGATCCCGCTGTTATTAGTGAGTGTTCTTCCAGTGGAGAAATCCAGGTGTTGACCCTTTAAATCAGTTACCTTTCCGCCGGCCTCGTGGACGATCAATACCCCTGCGGCATGATCCCAGATCTTTTCGAGATAGGAATCATCCGGTGTGATCCGGAGATATACAGTGGCATCTCCCCTGGCGACAATCCCGTATTTGCACTGGCTGTCCATCCGGATATGCGGTTGTTTGATACCCAGGTGTTTCGATATCCGGGCGCTGTCACCATGGGAAACATGAGATGATTCAAATGATTCGCACAATACTGCCCTTGCCGGGTCTGTCACGTCTGAGACGTTGATCTCCTTTTGCCCGGCATCCCTGATACCCCTCATCACAGCCCCTTCTCCTTTGACCGCCACAAAGATACTCCCTGTCTCATGACCGGGCACCAGGCCGTTGAGCGGAAGGTTGGGGCATCCCAGAACTGCCACCACCACTTCATCCTGCTCAAGAAGGGCCAAAGCCACTGCATATTGATGACCCCGGAGAAAACCTTTTGTGCCGTCTATGGGATCGACGGTCCAGAACCTCCCCTCCCGTCCGGAGGAACTCGCGGCCCTATCAATCGCGTCGAGAATCTGATTTGGTCTTAAGTTATCCTTAATACATTGCACTTGCCGAATCACTTCCTTCTTGAGATCAATGTTTTCGGTTCTGCGAAGTTGAACCGCCTCCTCCTCACCGACAAGCGCGTCATAGGGAAAATATCTGCTGAGATGGATGCTGATCAATGCCTGTGCCCCAAAATCTGCAACAGTGACGGGAGATCCATCCTTTTTTCCGAGCACCTTATTCGAATCCAAATGCCCTTGAACCTGTTGGCATAAACGGCACGCCTGAACCACAGATTCAACGGCAATCCGACGCTCCAATTGATATGAGCTAATCCGCATTACCTTTTACCTCCCCTGTCCGTTTGAGGGCCATGCCCAGGGCCATGCCGGTCTGGGGAATAGGCGCCATTCCCATCCATTTGCGGAAAAGCAGCAAAACAAAGCGGTCTTCATTCTTCACTCTCCACTAATTTTATCAAAAATGAAGACCCCGATGGCTCTTTACTTAGGCTAATGCTGTCAACAATGCCCTGTCTCACGTAGCCCAAACCACGTCGCCGCCGTCTGGAGGTCAAAGGAGTGCGCTGGCTGGAGCGGCTAGATGAGTTTAGCGGCTCTCTGCGTCAAACGTTTACGGATTGTTCAGCAGGAACCCATTTGCATCCCGGTGCTGTGACCAATCGTGGTTCAAAATGGCTTCCCATCCCTGATGCACTTTGCCGAGCAGGAACCATCCGCTAAACATGTTGAGGAGTTGTCCCGTGGTCCGGTCGCCGATGCCAATTGGATCAGGGTTTGTCTCATCAAACCGCAGCTCGCCCTGCCGGTAATAGGGCCTTCCTAAGGCGGTCAAGGTCTTGAGCAGTTTTGAGGACGTCTCGTGGTCTTCGAACTCGCGCGCGGCCTGAAGCAAAATCAGAATGCCGACTGCCGGCTCACCCAGCATCCCGGGAGCCTGAGCGCCCCGATTTAGCCCGCGCTTGAAATCGTCGTACTCCGGGACTTCCAGGAGAAACGTTCCCAACAGAGGATCAGTCTTGACATAATGGTGAATAACCAGGTCGTATAGTTGACGCGCAAAATCGGGCTCGAACATCTTCATATGTACCGCGACGACAATCTGCGCAAATGCAGAGTATGCTTTGTCCGCCTGGAGTGGCCCTTCAGGGTGGTAGCGTCGGTACAACCGGCTGGATTTCGGATCGCACATCTCCTTACGCAGGAACTTCAGGAAAACTCGCCGGTATTCGCCGCCGATCATGACGCCGTACTTCTCATCTTTGCCGTACAGCCGATCATACATAGCCAGGGCCAGTGCGCCGCCAGAATTGCACTGGGGAAACCAGTGGTTAGGTTCGCAGCAGACCCCCCCGGAATATCCTTTGCCACGCTTCTTCTTCTGGTTCTCAAGCATGGTCGCGTACAGGTCGCGGGCCACCGCTTCCATCTCCGGGCGATAGCGTTCGAGGTCCCCCGTCATCAGTCCATACAAACCCTCAGCCATGAGCAACGGGTACTTCCACATTACGTTGGCCCGCATCGGGTCTTCCCAGCCCTGCTCGATTGCGTAATCCTGCCATGCGGACGGACTGCGAATCACCTTGATCATCTCACGCACCAGGAACGCGGCCTCCGCGGTCCGGCCCGGTTCGATCATCGCTACCGACGGCGCTGACCATACCCAGGCGTTGATTGCATAGACCCACGGGATTCCCTTGATCTCTGCCGGCCAGCCATAGTCGGTATCGGCCGCAAAGAAGCCGTAGACGGCGTTCAGCGTGTCCCGGTCTTTCCCGTTCTTGCGGATCCAGTCCCGGTACATGTGGAGGGCATAGGACTCACTTGGGGGCGGGAAAATGGGGTTTTGGGTGTACGAGATGAGATCGACGGTCGCAAGCGCATGGTTCCAGTGCGCCTCGCTGTCTGGCGTCAACTTCTGTTCTGCCCTTTGACGCCAGTAGGCATCAGGGTCAGATGCCGCCGTGGTGCGGTAGAAAGAGGCGCAGGACACCAGCAGAAGGCAGACAAGGAGCAGGGCGAACAGGGGGGCACACATGAGCCAAGGGTGAGCGTGTCTGGTCATCGATAATCCCTCCATAAACTGACAAGGAATCGCTTTTCGGGCGGTAGGGGCCCGCGCCCGTCTATGTATAGGTTTCCGCAGCCGTAAACAGATTGACACCGGCGTGAATAGGCGCTTTCATGCAAAAAAGGGTGTCACAACGGGCTTGAGAAGTCAAGAACAGTATGCAACCGTGACCTCGAATGCCTGGCCAAAGAGTGATGTGATTTTGGATTAATGAAAATTCTTGTTAAAAACTCCGTACGAGGAAGCGGGGACGTCGATGCAGAAAGTGATTAGCGGTTAAGGTGGGATATGAGATTTTAGAAAAATGCCAAGATCAGGCAGATTAGATGCCCCAGGGGTACTACATCACATTATGGGCAGGGGAATAGAAAGGAATAAGATCTTTATAAGTGATAAAGATAGGGAGGAGTTTATAGCGCGACTGTCTGCGATGGCTGAAGAAGGGGCAATGGAGGTTTATGCGGGGGCACTGTTACCAAATCATGCATTATGTTGAGCTCAACATAATGCATGATTTGATAAAAGCGCCCACGCATAGACAATCCATGATCCTCTTGAGCATAGTTCTTCCACCCGGCAGATGAAATCCTCCCGGTCATACTTGCTCCTGAATATCACCGTTTTTTCAGTGCCTCGGCCCATCACATGGTGCAAAGTGCCAGGGGCATCGAGTCTCGGTTGTCTGGGCATATAAACGCCCTTATCCGTTTTGATCTAGGTTGTCAAGTTTAGTCAGAAACAACGTCCCCCTTTCAGGAGGAAGAGGCAGGACACCATGCCGCTGAAGTGCTCACGTTAAATCCCAAGTTCTCTCTTGGGCGTGCCTTCAAGATGGCGGCCGTCACTACTACAACGAAGAAAGCCGATCTTTAACGTTACATGAGTGCCTTGCGCAAGGCTGGGCTGCCCGAGTGAGAACTTGTAAAGACACACTGGATCGGTCTAGCCGGCGTACGGAAAATGTGAGAGTGAACCGGTTTCCATTCTTCTTCGGTTTCTCTCTGAGGACTGGGGCCACGATGATCAAATGATCTCCCCGGATCAGAGCCTGTCCCGGAGCGGATCCAGGACCCGGGGCAGGAACAGGTCGGTCAGGTCCCCATTTCCCAGGAAGAGAGGTATCTTTCCTGCTCGGGGGTCAGGGTGTCTATTTCGACCCCCATGGACTTGAGTTTTAGACGTGCAATCTCCTCATCGATCTCCCGCGGGACCGGGTAGACCTTCTTTTCCATCTTTGCGTGTTCCCGGGCCATGTATTCGGCCGAGAGCGCCTGGTTGGCAAAGCTCATATCCATGACACTGGAGGGGTGTCCCTCTGCCGCGGCCAGGTTGACAAGCCGTCCCTCTCCTAACACGTAGACCCTTTTGTCGTTCTTGAGGGTAAATTCCTCCACAAACTCCCTGATGGGCCGATGCGACATAGAGGCCTCTGAGAGCCCCGGGAGGTCCAGCTCCACATCAAAGTGCCCTGAATTGGCAACAATGGCCCCATCCTTCATCTCGACGAAGTGTTCAGCACGGATAACATTGATATCTCCCGTCAGGGTACAAAAGAAATCTCCCAGGGGAGCTGCATTGGCAATGGGCATTACCTGGAAGCCATCCATCACCGCTTCAAGGGCGCGCAGAGGGTCCACCTCACACACGATCACATGGGCGCCGTGCCCTTTGGCCCGGAGGGCCACCCCCCTCCCGCACCACCCATAACCGCTTACCACAAAGGTGCTGCCGGCCAGCAGCCGGTTGGTGGCCCTGATGATGCCGTCAACCGTGCTCTGCCCGGTCCCATAACGGTTGTCAAAGAGGTGCTTGGTATTGGCATCATTGACAGAGATGATGGGGAACTGCAAGACCCCATCTCGTTCCATGCTCCTGAGGCGGATGACACCGGTGGTTGTCTCTTCGGTTCCTCCCACCACATGCGATAGAAATTCATCTCTTTCCTTATCAGAGAGATTTCTCCCCCACTCACCCACAGAGGGCTCTAGCTCATCCCACTTGTTGAGTGCGATGAAGTGGAGCGAGCTCACCAGGTCTGCACCGTCATCCATGGTCAGATGCGGTTTATGTTTGAGCGCGGACAGGATATGGGTGTAGTAGGTGTGATGATCCTCCCTCTTTATGGCAAAGACAGGGATCTCGTCATCTGCCACCAGCGAGGCCGCCACATCGTCCTGGGTGGACAGGGGGTTAGAAGCGCATACCACCACCTCTGCGCCGCCCGCCTTCAAGGCCTTGACCAGCCCTGCGGTCTCGGTGGTGACGTGGAGACAGGCCGAGAGCCTGAAACCCTCAAGGGGTCTTTCCCTTGAGAAACGTTCTTCGATACTCCTGAGCACGGGCATGCTCATGGCGGCCCACTCTATTCTCAGCCGGCCTTTTCCTGCGAGATTGATGTCCTTTATGTCATAATCCATTGTGTGATCCTCTTTCTGTTATCGAGTTTTTGACAGCCTTATGAGAGCAGGTTGAAATAAAGACCTCAATCCATAAGATCTCCGACCCGCAGGCCCGCATCCGATACCCCGTGAAGGCCTACCCTATTTCACTGCCTTTTTGAGTGTCTCCACCATGTCTGTCTTTTCCCATGTAAATTCAGGTCGCTCACGGCCAAAATGTCCATAATTGGCGGTTTTTCTGTAAATGGGTCTCAGGAGGTTGAGCCTTTCGATTATTGGGGCCGGCCGGAGGTCAAAGTGTTTTTTGACGATCTCGGTCAATTCCTTGCTGGAGACAACACCGGTACCATAGGCCCCCACCAGGATAGAGACCGGGTGGGACCGGCCAATGGTATAGGCGACCTGTATCTCGCACCTTTCGGCCAGCCCTGCAGCCACGATATTCTTGGCGATGTAGCGACACATGTACGACGCGCTCCTATCCACCTTGGAAGGATCTTTTCCGGAAAATGCCCCCCCACCGTGATAGCCAAAGCCCCCGTAAGTGTCACTGATGATCTTTCGGCCAGTGAGGCCGCAATCACCCAGTGGCCCCCCGGTTACAAAACGTCCCGTAGTGTTGATAAAATATTGTGTGTCCTTATCCAGCATCTCCTTTGGAATCACTTCCTGGATGACCTTCTCGATGATCGCCTCTCGAATCGTATCGTAATCCACAGCCGGTTCGTGTTGGGCGGCAATGACCACCGTGTGAATCCTCGATGGCCTGCCATCGACATATTCCACGGTCACCTGGGACTTGCCGTCCGGTCTCAGCCATGGGAGTTGCTCTGATTTCCTGACGTGGGCCAGCCGTTTTGTAAGACCATGGGCGAGATAAATGGGCATGGGCATCAGGACTGCGGTGTCCTTGCACGCATATCCGAACATCAGGCCCTGATCACCGGCGCCCTGCTCCTTAAAAAGCCCGGCCCCATTGACACCCATAGCGATATCGGGGGATTGTTTGTCTATGGTGGAAAGGACGGCGCAGGTCTCCCAGTCAAAACCCATGGATGAATTTTGGTAGCCGATGTCCTTGATGGTCTCCCTTACCACCCCCGGTATGTCCACATAGGCCTCCGTGGTGATTTCGCCCGCAACGATGGCCATACCCGTGGTCACCATGGTTTCACAGGCCACGCGGGACTTTGAGTCCTGTTCGAGCAACTTATCCAGAATGTGGTCCGATATCTGGTCAGCGATCTTGTCCGGATGCCCCTCGGTGACCGACTCGGAGGTAAAGAGGAAATTTGACGACTTCATAAAGTTCTCCTTTCAAATGCGGATATCAGATTTGTCTCCCGGTGATGATTTGATTTGAGTCCTTAGTCCATCGATTCATAAATTCGATGACGAATTTATTTACTCAGGACTTAGTGCTGCCTGCGACGAGCTCAGCCGAGGCGAGTGAGCGATTATACCCTTTTGAAAGACTAAAATATGTCACCGTATTTGCGAATCGAAGCACTTAGCACACAGTTGTCGATCAGTCTGGTCGTTCCAACCCTGACGGCCAGGGCCACCAGGGTTTCGTCCGCAAGGGTTTCAACCTCTTCAAGCGTCACCGGGTCACAAAGGGTCACATAGACAATCTCGGTATGGGGGTGATCAAGTATCAATGACTCAACTGTCTTCTTGATAACCCTGGCGTCCCGCTCACCCTTTCCAAACATCTCCCCGGCCAGGTCAAGGGATCTTTTGAGGGAGAGTGCAGACCTTCTCTCTTCGGGGCTCAGATAATTATTGCGTGAACTCATGGCCAGCCCGTCGGGTTCCCTGACAGTGGGAACGCCAAGGACCTGGATGTCCATGTTGAGATCCATAACCATTCGACGGATGACCGTCAGTTGCTGAAAATCCTTTTGCCCAAAGATCGCCAGATGAGGCCTTGTGATATTAAAGAGCTTGGCAACCACCGTGGTGACACCGTCAAAGTGACCGGGCCTGGAAATACCACAGAGGTGCCGGGTGAGCTTCTCAACCTGTATCTTTGTCTGGTAACCCCCTGGATACATCTCCTCAACTGAGGGGAAAAAGACAAAATCGGTCCCCACCTTGCGTGCCTTTTCCAGATCACCCTGGGTGTCTCTGGGGTACCGCTCAAAGTCTTCGCCGGGACCAAACTGGGAGGGGTTGACAAATATGCTGATAATCAGCTTATCACAATGTCTTCTCCCTACCCTCACCAGCTCGAGGTGGCCGTCGTGCAAAAAGCCCATGGTTGGAACCAGGGCAATGGTGTGGCCGGCCAATCTCATGGCCTCAGATTTCTCTTGCATCTGTTTACTGGACCCTATGACTTCCACAACTATGCCCTATACAATAACACTTTCGCCCTCTGAAACGAGGGAAATGGCGCTCTTCACATGGGAATAAAGCATATTTAAATATCAATTGCCTGACCTTTTGTCAATTCTTAGGGCCGAGGCAAGGCAGAGAAATTCATCCATAGTCAGGGTTTCGGCACGTCTCCTGGGGTCGATCCCGCATCCCTTCATCGCCTTCACGAGTATTTCTTTGGTCCAAAAGGGAGAAGAGCCTTTGAGCGAATTGAGCAGGGTTTTTCTGCGATGGGCAAACCCCCCCTTTACCACCCTCTTGAAATCTTCCGGATTTACACCCTGGCAAGGATAGGGCTCCTCAAAGTTAAGCGCTATAACCATTGAGTCAACCTTTGGCCTTGGATAAAATGCCTCTCTGGACACCTCAAGCAGGGGGGCCGGATTCGCATGGTACCTGACAAGCGGGGTAATGGCCCCGTATGCCTTCCCACCGGCGGAGGCAGTCAAGCGGGCAGCCACCTCGAGCTGAAACATCAAAACGGCCCTGGCAATCAGTCTGCGGTTTTCTGTGAGTCTGTCAAGGACAGGACCGGTGATGTTATAGGGGAGGTTTCCGATAACCTGGATTTTTTTTGAAGATGCCGGAACCGTCTTTTGAAAGTCAAACGAGAGGATATCCTCATTGACAAGGGTTACATTGCTGATTCCGGCTGAAGAGAGCCTTTTCACCAGGGACTCCGCCAGGTATCGGTCCTTTTCAACGGCCACCACCTGCCCAACCTTTCGAGCAAGGGGCAGTGTCAGGGCACCACGGCCGGGTCCGATTTCGAGCACCAGATCGGAGACTCCGAATCCGGCCCGGTCAAGGATCTTCCTGGTGATTCCGGAATCAACAAGGAAGTGCTGACCAAGTCCTTTTTTTGGCCGGAGATCTGCCCGGGGCATCATTGCTCCTCAAGACGCCAAGCCCTGTGTCCCTTCCTTTTTCTGCGCCATATCTTTATGCGCCTGAAAATGTGCAAGAAAAGGAAATAGGAAGGAGGTGCTGCAACCACACCCATGAGCAATCCCCCCAGGAGAAAGGTTGCGGCAAAGATCCCGCCCGCCCCCAGGATTTCCTTCAGGATCACCATCGATTCCTCGCCTGACCGGATGGCCCCCATGACGGATGAGAATGTGGCACCTTTTCCTGGCCTCCCCAATATCAAGGCCCCCAATTTGTAGCTATAATAATAAAGGAAATACCAGTTCAATGGATTGCTGACCCAGGTACCCAAGGCAGCGGTAATCTTGCTGCCTTTGAAAAGCATTGCCAGGGCCAGGGCCGCGGCCGTTTGAAATGGCAGTATGGGCATCAATCCAGAAAGTATCCCAAATGCCATCCCGAGGGCCAGTTCGTGCGGCTCACCCCGCAGGCGAATAAACCTGAGGTAGTAGTATCTGATTTGTCTTTGGAGTTTCAAAGATGAGCGTCTCAGTAATCTAAAATGCCGCCAGGTCCTCAATGGGAAATTTGGATCTCACATCTATGGACATCTCGGCCCTCTCACCCGATGAGAGCCGGTGATAGCCTGCCACGGCTACCATGGCCCCGTTGTCGGTGCAGTATGCAGGCCGCGGATAGTAGATCTCGGCACCCTCCGCAGATCCAGCCTCAAGCAACCTGGCCCGAAGCCTCTTATTGCAGGCAACTCCGCCTGCCACCACGACCGATCTGACGCCGGCCTTTGCCCTGGCCATCATGACTTTTTGGACCAGCACATCGACAACTGCCTCTTGGAAGGATGCCGCTATGTCGGAGATGGTCACATCATTGTCCCCCACCCGATTATTCTGCCACCGCCTAATATACAGTGCGACAGCGGTCTTGAGACCGCTAAAGCTAAAGTCAAGGGATTGGTTTGAGAGGTATGCCCGGGGGAAATTGATTCTCTCTTTGAGCCCATCATGGGAGGCGTTCTCGATGGCGACCCCTCCGGGATAGCCGAGTCCGAGGATCTTCGATACCTTGTCAAAGGCCTCTCCGGCAGCATCGTCAAGGGTCTGTCCCATCTGGGTATACCGGCCGTACCCTTCCACGTGGTATAAAGAGGTATGCCCTCCTGAGACGGTCAAGGCTACAAAAGGAAAGAGGGGGGCGTCTTCTTCCAGGAAGATGGAGAGGATGTGGCCTTCCAGGTGGTTAATGGCCGCCATTGGAATGTCATTCACACAGGTGAGGCCCTTGGCATAGTAAAGCCCAACCAAAAGGGAACCCACCAGCCCCGGTCCCACGGTTACTGCGACGCCGTCCAGGTCCTCCATCTGGACTCTGGCCTGGCGCAGTGACTCCTGGACTACCGGCATGATATTCCTCAGGTGTTCCCTGGAGGCAAGCTCAGGGACAACCCCCCCATGGGGGTGATGGAGTCTGACCTGGGAATGGACCAGATTTGAAAGGACATGACGTCCATCCTCCACCACTCCTGCAGAGGTATCATCGCACGATGTGTCAATACCCAAAATGATCATCGAATACCCAACATTTCTTGCTGACGCAACACGTTAGCCCTTGGAAACCAGGGCAATGCGGATCCCGAAGCCCCATTCCCCAGTCCAAGTGCCGGTTTTGAAAAGAGCTGGCTTGGTACTTCCCGGCCAGGCATAAATCGATTCTTTGATCGGTGCTATGATGGGCCAGGATCGATCCGGATCGGATCACGGAAGTTCAAGGGGGGAATACCATCCCCTTATCAGGCCTTTGAAGAGAATAGAGTGACAAGAAACAGGCCCTCTTTCTTCCAGCACACTATAACACCAGATAAGGTCTTATCTTGTCATATAGGGAAGGGCCGATTCCCTGAACTGACAGGATCTCCTCCAGCCTCTGAAACCTGCCCCTCCTGGCCCTCTCCCGGACAATTTCCCTTGCGATTTTGGGACCGATTCCCGGGACTGCGGTCAACTCCTCTACGGTTTCACGGTTCAGCGAGATAGGCAGACCCAGGGTGATTTTATGGAAGGCTGACATTTCAGACTCTAAGATCTCGATCTCCCTTTGCCCGGTCAGGACATCGACCCTTTTGCCGGAATATAGGAAAACATCTTTGAGCTGTAGTTTTGTCTCGCCCCCCAGACTCGGTCCCCCGGCCTTTGATATCAGCTCGGTCAGGTGGGGGGGTTGGTAGAAGCTGTAAATACCAGGTTGTTTTATGTCTCCGGAGATTTGAATAAATATCCCTTTTTGGACAACATCCAGACGATGTCCTGCCAGGTTGAAGCCGCCCTTTAGCAGATTCATCAGCAAGATAAGGAGCAGGAAAAGTAGCCCCCCTGTTGTAACGTCATTGATCCTTCTTTTCCTCACGGTCCAACCCAAATGCCTCGTGGAGTACCCGGACGGCAAGCTCTGTATACTTTTCCTCTATTACGCATGATATCTTTATTTCAGAGGTGCTTATCATCATGATGTTTATGTTTTCTCGGCCCAGTGTTGCAAACATCTTCTTGGCAACGCCTGCATGGCTTCGCATGCCTACCCCAATAATGGAGACCTTGGCAATGTCCTCGTCACCGAGGACCTTTTCTGCCCCGATCTTTTTTGCCACCCCGCCAACGAGTTTCATTGTGTTGTAGAATTCGGGCTTGGGGACTGTGAATGTCAGGTCAGTCAGCCCGTCTTCACTGGTATTCTGTACGATCATGTCAACGACAATGCCCGCTTTGAAGATGGGGTCAAATATCTGTGAGGCAATTCCGGGGCGATCGGGTACCTTTCTGATGGTGATCCTTGCCTCATTCTTATTATAGGCCACCCCGGACACCGATACCTTTTCCATATCCTTTGTCTCAGCAATCACCATGGTACCCCTTTCATTGGTAAAGGTTGATCTTACATGGATCGGTACGTCAAATTTTTTTGCAAACTCGACCGAGCGGATCTCCAGGACCTTGGCCCCCAGACTGGCCATTTCAAGCATTTCATCATAGGAGATGACATCCATCTTTCTGGCCTTTGGGCAGATATTCGGGTCGGTCGTATAGACGCCGTCCACGTCTGTATAGATTTCACATACATCGGCCCGCAGGGTCGCGGCGAGGGCAACAGCCGTTGTATCAGACCCACCCCTTCCCAGGGTGGTGATATTTCCGCGATCGTCAAGCCCTTGAAAGCCGGCCACAGCCACGATCCTGTTCCTGTCCAGCTCCTTTCTGATTCGTTCGGTTTCTATCTCATGAATCCGGGCCTTTCCATACAGATGATCTGTGTGGATGGCCACCTGGAAGCCCAGCAAGGAGCGAGCCCTATGCCCCATGGACCTCACAGCAATGGCAAAGAGGGCGACGCTCACCTGCTCTCCCGTGGACATCAGGACATCGAGCTCCCGGGGATCCGGATCGGGCACGATCTCCCCTGCGAGTTTGATCAGCGCATCGGTCTGGCCGGCCATGGCCGAGAGGACAACCACCATCTGATTGCCCTGCCGATGGTTTTCGACGACCCTTGCCGCAACCGACTTTATCTTCTCAATGTTGCCGACAGAGGTGCCCCCATACTTTTGGACAATGAGTGCCATACGTGACCTCAACCGGATTGTGTTTCAAGGCCTTTCAAGATTTCTATGGCCCTGGGATGATCACCCGAAAAGGTGATGACGCGTGTTTGATCACCAACAATCTCAAACCGGACCTCTAAGCGCCACTCTGGCAGGATGCCGGGCCAGCGATCGGCCCATTCCATGACCACAACGCCGTCCTTATAGAGATACTCATCAAGACCTGCAGAAAAAAAATCAGAGACCTCTTCCAATCGATAAAGGTCCATGTGAAAGAGTAAACACCGGCCCCGATATTCATTGACCAGGGCAAAGGAAGGGCTGGTTATGACAGACGCCTCAGGTACCGCAAGACCCGTGGCAAGGCCCTTTGTAAACCATGTTTTCCCGCCTCCCAGTCCCCCTGACATGGCAATCACATCCCCTTCCCTGAGGAGATGACCTAGCTCTCGGCCCAGATTGATCGTCTCTTGATCGGACGAGGTCTGGTATCTAAGGCGTTTGGCCTTCAAGTTATGAGGTCTCCAGCACCACCGTTGCCACCCCGTAGTCCCCCTCGTCAGAGAGGCTCAAATGGATAGCAGTTATCCCCTTCCTGCCCAGGATTTCGAGAGACCTCCCATGGATCCTCAGGTCAGGTTTTCCGCTTGGATGATTAAAGACCTCCACTTCGTTCCATTTGATACCCTTCTTCATCCCCAGGCCCATGGCCTTTGAAAAGGCCTCTTTGGCCGCAAAGCGAAGGGCGAAGGCAGAACCAGGAGACGCCCTTTGATAACAGAAATGGGCCTCAGAAGCGGTAAATACACGACCCACAAACCTCTCTCCCCATCTACTGATCACCCTTTCAATCCTGCGGATGCTGACCAGGTCTACGCCAATTCCGTAAATCATCTCAGAAGCAGTTGACCAATGCGATCATTTCTCTGACAGCCCTCTCAAGCCCCACCAGGACTGCCCTCGCCACGATGCTATGCCCGATACTGTATTCCTCGATCTGGGGGAGGGCCGCAAACCGCTTGATATTTGAATAATTGAGGCCGTGTCCGGCGCTGATCCCCAGGTCCAACGCGGAGGCCGATTCGACAGCCTCCGTAACCCTTCCAAACCGCTCAATGGCCTCCGATTCTGACCGGGCCCCGGCATAATGGCCTGTGTGAATCTCCACGATATCTCCGCCACACTGCGCAGCCGCCAGGACCTGTCCGGGATCGGGGTCGACAAAGAAACTCACCAGGATGCCGCCACCCTTTAGACGCTCGACAACTCCTTTGTAGTAATCAGACCGGGCCTTTACATTGAGGCCACCTTCTGTGGTGAGTTCTTCCCTTCTTTCGGGAACCAGGGTAACCACATCCGGCATGACCGTGAGGGCAATTTCCACCATTTCATCAACAGCGGCCATCTCCATATTGAGTTTTGTCTTGACGGTCTCACGCAAGAGCCTGAGGTCCCTGTCATTAATGTGCCGTCGGTCTTCCCTGAGGTGACAGATGATCCCATCCGCACCCGCCAGTTCTGCCAGACCGGCAGCCAAGACGGGGTCGGGGATCTCGATCCCTCTGGCCTCTCGAACAGTTGCCACATGGTCCACGTTCACGGCCAAGCGTGCCATAGGTCAAGCCTCCTTAAGTAATGAGATCAGGCGTTTTTCCTCTTTTTCCATCCGTCTTTTTCCATCCCTTGATCTTTCATGGTCATAACCCATCAAGTGTAAGACGCCATGGATCAGCAGGCGATCGACCATGACCTCCAGTTCTTCCCCAAACTCTCTTGATTCCCTCAGGGCGGTGTCTACCGAGATGACAACATCCCCCAGCATGGGGGAATCGATTCCGGGGGGTGGTCCCCCGGCCATGGGAAAGGCCAACACATTGGTAGGTCCATTTTTCCCGAGGTAGTGGCGGTTTAGGTGCGAAATATGATTATCGTCTGTGAAAAGAACGCTCAGTTCCTTATTAGGACAGGCCAAGCCTTCTAAGACTATCCCCAGCTTCTGCCTTATCTTCCCGCCTTCCAGGCCCGGAATCTTCCGCTGAAACTTGATCTGTACTTCCATTTTCCCCTTTTTTCCTCGGCTTGCCCTTTATACGCCTGGCACTCTCATGGTGCAACGAGGAGACTGTCTTTGACACGGGCTCGGGATAGTCCACCCGGTGATGGAAGATACCACTCAATGTCTTGTAGAAGCTCTTTGCGATCTCATGGAGATCCTTTAGGGTCAGCTCACATTCATCAAGCTGTCCGTCGGAGAAGACCTTGTTGATGATTTTTTGCACCATCCCCTGGATGCGTGCGGCGTTTGGGTCTACAAGTGTCCTGGAGGCCGCCTCCACGACGTCGGCCAGCATGACGAGCCCCGCCTCCTTGGTCTGGGGCCTAGGGCCGGGATACCGGAAATCCTCATCCTTGATCTGGGGTGATTTCCCCTCCCTCTTCTCCGCCTGCTCCTTGGCCTTCTCATAAAAATAGCTTATCAGGCTCGTCCCGTGATGTTGTTTGATGATATCGATGATCTCTCTGCCCAGTTTGTGCGCCTTGGCCAGTTCTACGCCGTCCTTGACATGGGATATGAGGATCAGGCTGCTCATGGAAGGTGCGAGCTTTTCATGCCGGTTCTCCCGATCCGCCTGATTCTCAATAAAGTAAAGGGGCTTTGTCATCTTTCCGATGTCATGGTAGTAGGCAGCAACCCTTGTCAAAAGAGGGTTGGCGCTGATGGCCTTTGCCGATGCCTCCACCATGTTGCTGACAATAACGCTGTGGTGATAGGTCCCCGGTGCCTGGACCATGAGGTCGCGTAAAAGCGGTTGGTCCAGATTGCCCAGTTCAAGGAGTTTGATGTCAGTTGTATATCCAAAAGCCATTTCGATCAGTGGGAGCATCCCGGTGGCAAGAATCCCGGCCAAGACCCCCCCTGTAAAGGCAGATGCGGAGGCGATCAGTGCCCCCACGGTAAGAAAGGAGGCATTCAATGCCTCTATGGAAAGCGCCAGGACAATATTGCATACGGCGACCTTGAGGCCGGTCCTGATAAAGATGCTTCTTTCCCGGCAGTTCTTCACACCATAGGCCCCCACCAGAGAGCCAAGAAAGAAATAGATAAAGTATTCGACCCGCCCCCCCAAGACGAGGGAGGCCAGGACAGAGACGATGAGGCAGAAGCTTGTGGCCACTCCCGTTCCATTGAAAACGGAGACCAGCATTGCACCGCTGGCCACTGGAATGGCAAACAGCAAGACCCTCGGCGAAAAGAGGTGAAACCCCCTGGCGACTTCATAGGCAATCAGATTGATGGCAATCACGACCAAAATGATGGCCAGCAGTGTCAGTGCGTAAAACAGGAGGTCTTTGACCTCGGCCTTGGCAGATCGATTGTTCAACAGGCCTACCAGATACATGGCCGAGAGGAGAAACCCGATTAGGACAGCCATGCCAGGGGCCTGGCCCAACATCTCCTTCTGCTTGAGAGATTTGTAGTGCTCTGAGAGCCTGAGCAGATGACCGGGCGTGACCCTTTCTCCCTCCCTGATAAGCATTTCGCCCTTTTTGATCTTAAAATAAAAAGGCTTGACCGACTTTCTCGCCTGGTCTTTTCTCAGTTCGGTCTCTCTCTTGTTAAATGTAAGATTGGGCCTGATCAGAGAGGAGGCCAGTTTTAGTGAGGCCCTCGCCAGCTCTTTGGGCTTGATTGTTTCGTTCAGGGCCTTGCCTTGCTTCATCACAAAGGCCCTGGCCGTCTTGAGGTCATAGAATCGATTGAGGTCGGTTACCTTGACCTCCTTCTCGGAACGGATGTCGTGGAGAATAATCCCCTTTCCACCCAGGGTCATCAGCATCATTTTGTCGCTGACAACACCATTATCAAAGACCTGTGTGTCTAGGCCGGCTATTGATTGTTCCACTGATGCGGGAAAATCGCTTTTTCTAAAGGTGTTGATTAGGTGCTTGTCATGGGGGATATCCAGGATCTCAAAGAATGCGTTCTCAAGGGCGTCAATGCCGGTGGCTTGGTCTTCGGGGCGGGTTTTACCTTCCGCAGGGGGCGCTTCGGGAGTGTAGTCAGCCGATAGGGACTGGGCCAGGAATTCCCTGCCCGTCTCAAAGGCCTTTTTAATCCTCGAAACAGCGTCTGCCCCAGTTGGGTCAAAGTCATAGACGGGCGGGACTTCCTTGACCGCCTCCTCTCTGTTTTTTTCTGTCAGCCTGTTGTCTTCGACGAGAAACTCCCGGGAGGCCTTGATATCCCGATCGGCCACGTCGCCCAACTTGTACCCCTTGGGGGGGGTCAAGATACTGGGGAATAGGAGGATGGAGACGACTGCACTGAGCCCGAGCAGGATATACCACCGCTGTGCCTCGGTGCGGAGCCAGAGGCGAGGCAGTCCCTTGCCCTTGCTTGCCCTTCCAAGGCCATTTCTGTCTCGCTTCTTGAGTGATTTGATCCGGCTGGGTATCTTTGTCTTGTCAGATCGATTCTTTGACATGGCGATTTCGACTTGACGATCTGCGCGGCCTGCTTTCCGCAACCCCTTTATTATGGTTTTGAAAGGGACGTCCGGGCCTGATTACTCCACCAACCCCGGCATCTGAGGGCCAGTCTTTCTCCCCCAAGTTAGAGAGAAACCCTGCTTCTTCCTATGGACATACCTCGTTATAGTCAAGGACTCTTTTTTTCCATCCTTTCATAGGCGTCGATGATTTCCTGAACCAACGGATGCCTTATTACATCATCTCTTGAAAAGTAGATAAATCGGATCCCCTTGATCCCCTTCAGGATCTCTTTGGCCTCTATGAGCCCGGAGGTCTTTCCATCCGGCAGGTCTGTCTGGGTCACATCTCCGGTGATCACGGCCTTACAGCTAAAACCCAGCCGGGTCAGAAACATCTTCATCTGCTCAGAAGTGGCATTCTGTGCCTCATCCAGGATGACAAAGGAGTCATTTAAGGTCCTGCCCCTCATAAAGGCAAGGGGGGCCACCTCGATAATACCCTGTTCAAGGAGCCGGGATACGTTCTCAAACTCCATCATATCATGGAGCGCGTCATACAAGGGTCTCAGGTAAGGGTTTACCTTTTCATATAGATCTCCCGGCAAAAAACCCAGATGTTCGCCTGCCTCCACGGCCGGTCTTGCCAGGACAACGCGGTTTACCCGATTCTTTACCAGCGAGGAGACAGCCATAGCCATGGCAAGATAAGTCTTTCCGGTCCCGGCTGGCCCAATCCCAAATACAATATCAAATTTTCTGATACTGTCGACATATTCCTTCTGATTGATTGTCCTGGGCGCGATGACCTTTTTCTTGGAAGAGATATAGACCTCGTCTTTGAATATCTTCTTGAGGTCAACGGAATGATCGCTGCTCAGAATCCTGGTGGCATAGTCTACATCATTGGGATAGATGGGATAGTCTGCCCTCAGGAGATCGTAGAGCTGATTCAAGACCCTTTCCGCCAGTTCCACCTCCCAATCCCTGCCCTCGAGCAAAATGAGATTTCCCCTTACGTGAACCGAGACCCCAATCTGTTTTTCCAACATCTGCAGATGCCGGTTGTGCTCTCCGCAGAGGCTACGCATCAGCTCATGGTCGGGAAAGGTCAGCCTCTTACTGATGTCGTCTTCACTTACGGGATCGGGTCTTTCCAATAAACCACCTCCCTCCCCCTGGCCTCCAATGCCGGTTCGCTTTTGGGCCAAATATTCTGTCTTTGTAGTATCAATTCAGCTTTCTGCAAAATTGGCAGTGCAACAGGGATATGGGGGTTCGGAATCCCCATAC
>CAZXCQ010000080.1:0-22352 GCA_964639275.1 uncultured Desulfobacteraceae bacterium
TCCGATACGCCATTTTGTGACGGCCGCTAGGCCATGTCATATGGGGGCATGTGGAGGAAAAAAAGACCCCCATGCCACACCTTTGCCCCTGTTTTTTGAGATGTTACCAATTTTCTTTCTAAATGGAGCTGGTGGATGAATGGCTGGACCGGTCGGTGCCTGAGAGTAAACCTGACCGAAAACGATTTTCAAAACGAAGAGATCCCGCAGGAACTGATGGAGAGGTTTCTGGGGGGGCGCGGTCTCGGGGCGAAGGTCCTTTTTGATGAAGTTGACCCCGGCATTGACCCCCTGTCGCCGGAAAACAAGGTTATATTCATCTCGGGCCCACTGGTCGGGACCGGCGCTGTGACCGGTGCCTCCTGCAATGTCCTGACCAAGAGCGCCCTGTCCGGAACGATCGCCTGTGCAAAAATCAGGGGGCACTTTGGCGCTGAACTCAAGTTCGCGGGTTATGACATGATCATCGTGGAGGGGAGGACCGATTCGCCGGTCATCCTCTCGATCATGGATGATAAGATCGCTATCCAGCCAGCCCTGGAATATTGGGGGCGTACGACATCGGAAACCGAGGATCTGTTTAAGAAGGGTCTGAGCGACAAGTGGGCAGGCCGGGAGACATATCTTCTCACCATCGGTCCGGCAGGAGAAAGACTGGTCCGACTGGCCAATGTTAGCAACGACGGCTTTCTCGCTGTCGGGGGTGGAGGCGTAGGGGCCGTGCTGGGCTCAAAAAACCTAAAGTCAATCGCCCTGAAAGGTGCCCGTTCGGTGACCGTTGCCGATGGAAACCGCTTTGTGCAGGTGGTTACGACCCTGATCAACAAGCTCAACAGCGCCCCGTTGACATCTCAGTCTATGCATTCGTGGGGTTCCGCATTTTTTGTGGGGCTCTGTTATCAAAAAGGGATATTGCCATTTAAGAACTTTCAGGGCTCTTTTTTTGGAGAATCCAGGAGTGTAGGCACGGAGGCCCTTTCAAATGCCTTTGCCCTGAGAAGCAGAGGGTGTTTTGCGTGTCCCATTGCGTGCATAAAGAAGACCGACGTAAACAATCCGCTATTCAAAGGCAAAGGCATGGCCCCCACCTATCTGGCCATCGGCGCACTGGGGCTGAATTGCGGGATCACCGACCCAACGACCATCGGGATGGCCAACATGGTTTGTGCTGAAATGGGTCTGGATCCCATCGCGGCCGGTGGAACAATAGCCGCCGCCATGGAACTGATTGAGCGGGGCCTTGTTCCAAAAGATGCACTCAAACTCGAATTGAGATTTGGCCATGAGGAAGACCTGCTCCAGGCCTTGACCCTGATGGCAACCCAGAAAGGACATGCCCAGAGACTTGGCCAGGGAGGCAAGGCCCTCGTGGAGGAATATGGGCAGCCCGGGCTCTTTATGGGCGTCAAGGGCATGCCCATGGCCCCATTTGATCCCCGGAGTATCCAGGGGATGGGGCTTCATTTTGCCACATCCAACTATGGACCCCATCACCTCTATGCCTACACCTTTATTGATGAAGTGCTAAATGTCCATGAAAAGCTCGATTCATGGGCTGCCGAGGGCAAGCCGGAACTCGTCAAGAGATACCAGGACATGACCGCAGTAATGGATTCGCTGGGGCTTTGCAACTGGCCATTGATGGGCCTCAAATTCAATAATTTTGTTCCGATGGTAAACAGCTGTCTCGGCACGGACTTCAAGGCAGACGATCTTCTCCGAATCGGCGAACGGATCTGGGACACAGAGAGGATTTTCAATATCCGTGCGGGTTTTGATCGGAGTCATGACACCCTGCCGGAGAGGTTCCTTAAAGAGCCCATCCCTGATGGCCCCGCTGAGGGACAGGTCAGCAAGGTCCCTGAAATGCTTGACGAGTATTACAAACTCCGTGGGTGGAACAAAGAAGGCCAGCCCCGATCCGAGACTTCAAACGCGGCGGAGGGGTAGGGATGGCGAGGATAAAGATCGATCACACCAAATGCACCGGTTGCAGACACTGTGAGACGGCGTGTTCTCTCAACCATGTGGCCGGTGTCTCCAATCCGCGAAGAGCCCGAATCAGGGTCTTCCGAGAAGGTCATACCTACTTTCCAACCATCGCCGGTCCTTTTGTGGATGCCGCCTGCACCTCCAAAAATGACTTAGTAGTCGGAAATAACACATACGATATGTGTCTTATCTGCCGGGCATCCTGCCCCGAAAAACCCTTTTTTATCGAGGCAGAGACCAGTTTTCCCCTGAAGTGTGATTTTTGTGGGATCCCTCCCAGCCCTTCCTGCGTCAGGTGGTGTAACAGTGGGGCCCTCGAACTTGTAGACGATTAATAAAGAAACCTGATACTCGCAACTTGGAATTATGAATATTGATAAAACCTTTCTATCCTCCACTTTCAAGTTTCGAGTCTCCAGTCTCCAGTTTCAAAGCGATATTCATATGGATCAGATCAATAACAGCCGAGATGTTGTTGGTGCCGTAATGGTCGTTGGAGGCGGAATTGCCGGTATTCAGGCATCCCTCGATCTGGCCGATCTTGGATACTACGTCCATCTGGTCGAAAAAGGCGCCTCAATAGGAGGTGTCATGGCCAAGCTGGATAAGACCTTCCCTACCAACGACTGTGCCATTTGAATTCTGGCACCAAAGCTGGTTGAGGCCGGTCGGTCTTCGAACATTGGCATTATCACAAAGGCAGAGCTATTATCCATTGAGGGCGAGGTCGGGAACTTTTCAGCAAAGATTCGACGCCTTCCAAGGTATGTGAGTGAAGATGCGTGTACTGCCTGCGGCACATGTACCAATTACTGCCCCGTCCCTATCGAGGACTGGCATAATGAGGGGCTTTGCTCAACCAAGGCCTTACATATAGACTACCAGCAAGCCATACCTGCCGCCTTCCATGTAGACGAAACCGCCTGTCTTTTTTTGACAAGGCGAGAATGCAAACAGTGTGAAAGAGTTTGCCTTGCCGGCGCTATTGATTTTACCCAGCAGCCACAAGAAATAGATCTCAATGTAGGAGCGGTAATCCTTGCTCCAGGATTTGGCCCCATGGGTAAAGGGGTATTATCAACCTATGGCTATGGAAGAATCCCCGATGTGATCACCGGGATGGAATTTGAGCGCTTAACATCGGCCTCAGGCCCTACCCAAGGAGAAATTGTGAGGCCATCGGATGGTGGACATCCGAGAAGGATCGCATTTCTCCAGTGCATAGGGAGCAGGGACCTGCCGAGCGGTAACGGGTACTGTTCGTCAGTTTGCTGCATGTACGCTATCAAGGAGGCCTTGGTTGCCAAAGACCACGACCCTGATTTAGAGATAACCATTTTCTATATGGATATGCGCACCCAGGGGAAGGATTTTGATTATGCCAGAATCCGTGCAAGAGACAAGGGGATCCGTTTTGTAAGGAGCCGCTTTGGGGGCATTCAGTCCAGGAACATTGGGGTTGAATTAAAATACGTGAGCGAGGAAGGCAAGCATATAAAGGAAACCTTTGATGTGGTGGTGCTGCCTGAAGGACTTGAGGCTCCGGAAGACGCTTCACCTTTGGCAAAGGCTGCAAGAATAGATCTAAACCGCTATGGTTTCTGCAAGACCCACACCTTTTCTCCCCTTGAGACATCTCGGCGGGGGATATTTGCGGTAGGGGCTTTTCAGGGTCCCAAGGATGTGCCCGAAAGTGTGACCGATGCGAGCGGCGCAGCTGCCTTAGCCGCTGAAGCACTCGCAGAGGCGCGCAATACCAGAATCGAAATAAAAAATTATCCAGAGGAAATGGAGATAGGAGAAGAGCCTCGCATAGGGGTGTTTGTGTGCTATTGCGGGAGCAATATTGGTGGCGTTGTGGACATTCCTGAAGTGACCGAATATGCCGCAACCCTTGATAATGTGATTTTTACGGATGCTAACCTTTATAGCTGTGCCCAAAATACCCAAGAACTTATTAGCCAAAAAATCAGGGACAATCGGTTAAACCGCGTGGTTGTGGCGGCATGCACACCACGAACCCATGAACCATTGTTTCAAGAAACCCTGAAAAAGGCAGGGCTGAACAAATCTCTTTTTGAGATGGCCAACATTAGGGATCATTGCTCCTGGGTCCATTCCCACCTTCCTGAACAAGCAACAGAGAAGGCCAAGGACCAAATAAGAATGGCGGTAGCCAAGGTGCGTCTGCTTCGGCCTCTCCAAGAACAGACCCTTCCTGTTAACCAAAAGGCACTGGTTATTGGAGGAGGTATTTCAGGAATGACGGCTGCTTTGAGTATCGTTGATCAGGGATTCGAGTGCTTTCTTGTCGAGCAATCCTCAAACCTGGGAGGAAATTTAGAAAAGATCCGTTTCATGCTTGGTGGTGACAATCCAAGACAGGTCTTAGAAAGTACAGTAGAAAAGGTTATCGCCAATAATCTTATCCAGGTATATACGAATACGAATATTGAAGAGATTTCAGGCTATGTAGGTAATTTCACCACTAGGCTTCGGACAGGAGAGGGAGTCAAGACGATAGAACATGGGGTAGTCATTGTTGCCACAGGTGGGAAACCTTATGATCCCACACAGCACCTGTACGGCAAGTCAAAGCAGGTGGTTACTCAACTTGAATTAGAACAGATGTTATCCAACCCAGATGGACTCGAGGACATAGACGACCTTGTCATGATCCAGTGCGTGGGTTCAAGGGGGGAAGATCTATCTTACTGTAGCAAAGTGTGCTGCAGTCAAGCGGTTAAGAATGCCATTCAGGTTCTCGAACATAACCCTTCCACAAACATAACTATCCTCTTTAGAGATATGCGTACTTACGGGTTTATGGAAGATGCCTATGGTGCTGCTCGTGAAAAGGGCATAAATTTCATCCACTTTGAAAGGGACTCCCCCCCTGTTGTGATGGAGGAAGATACGGGGCTCAGGGTAGAATTCCTGGATAGACTTCTGGGAGAAAAGATTATTCTCGATCCTGATCTCATTGTTTTAAGCGTAGGTATCGTACCGAGTGAAGCAGAAGCGTTGGCAAAGATTCTCAAAATCCCCCTCAACAAAGATGGGTTTTTCCTGGAGGCGCATCCCAAGCTTAGGCCTGTTGAGTTTTCGGTGGATGGCATCTATCTCTGCGGACTTGCCCACTCTCCAAAGCCAGTCCCTGAATCTATTTCACAGGCGAAGGCTGCTGCTGGCAAGGCATGCATTCAGTTGGCAAGGGGGCATGTTGCGATAGAACCCATCATCGCATCAGTGGAGCAGGACATCTGTATTGGGTGTGGAATATGTGTGAGCCTTTGTCCCTATGCAGCGATCAAGATGACAAGAGTCGAAAAGAAAAAAAGGGCGGAGACGATCTCGGCTTCGTGCAAGGGATGTGGCATATGCACTTCGCATTGCCCCTCTATGGCCATAGACTTGGGTGGGTTCAGTAATGAGCAGATAATTGCCCAGATAAGGGCCTACGGAAAAGATAGTCAGGACGCGTTGTGATCAACCGGCCGATGGAGTTATCGAGACTCCTAGATGACTATCAAAAGACGACGGTTAACAAATGACTATCCGGGACTTTTTTGAACCAAGAATACTTGGTTTCCTCTGTAACTGGTGTTGCTATGCGGCAGCCGATTCTGCAGGTATTTCCCGTTTTCAGTATCCACCCAATATTAGGGTAATTAGGATCATGTGTACCGGCAGAATGGATCCTCTTTTCATTATCGAAGCCTTTCGTGTAGGTGTTGATGGTCTGTTTATTGGCGGCTGACAGCTTGAGGAATGTCATTACCAGGTTGGTAATTATGACGCCATCGTAGCCGTCGATTTTACACGGAAGATTCTCAAAAATATTGGCGTGAATCCGCATAGGCTGGCCCTGGACTGGGCCTCTGCAGCCGAGGCCCCGCTTTATGTGCAATTAATAACAAAATTCACGAAAATGATGAAAGAACTGGGCCCGTTGGGAGATGCTGAGGGGATATCCCCGGTGACCATCAAGAGCAAGCTGACGGTGGCCCATTCTGCTGTGGCAAGTGTTAAATTAAGGACGCTACTCGCAAGACTCACCAAGGACCTGAGAAGCGAAAATGACTATTCCACTCGAATCATAGCAACCAAAATGTCCGAGAATCTGGATGAGGCGATTGTGCGCGAACTGGAGAGACACGAAAAATCGGCTGCAGAACTTGCAGTGAAGTGAGAAGCAAGAGAACTTTATAAACAATACTTTTTCAAACCCGAGTTTTGTGCTCAGGAGGCCCTTTGACCATAACAAGGCGCGATTTCCAGGTGGATTTTGCCTCAGAAGTAACTTCCATGCCAGGCGGTGAGGTGGTTAAGCAGTGTTTTGACTGTGGTAGCTGTACCGGCGCATGCCCGGTAAGTGAATCGGGGACCGGTTTTGATCCCAGAAGAGTCTTGCATATGATCAAGCTCGGACTTAAAGAGCAACTTCTTCGTTCCCGGGCAATCTGGCACTGCACTCACTGCGATAGCTGTGCGTATATTTGTCCCCGGGATATCAGGTTTGGCCCTGTTGTGGACGTCTTAAGACAAATGGCCATCGATCAGAGATATATTGACAAAAGGAAATATGAAAAGCTCGCCACCGCCCCCTGCAAGGCAACATGTCCGGCGCACATTAGCATTCAAGGCTTTGTGGGTGCCATTTCTTCAGGGAGATATGAAGAGGCTTTTAGACTCATCAAGGAAGAGATGCCATTCCCCGCTGTATGCGGACGGATTTGCCCTCATCCTTGTGAAACCCAGTGCAACCGGGGCAAAATTGATGAGCCTGTAGCCATCGAGTTTCTCAAACGTTTCGTGGCGGATATGTATATCTCAAATGGGTCCTTCTATATCCCCAAGAAAAAGGAGGGCAAGGATCAAAAGATCGCCGTTATAGGGGCGGGTCCGGCGGGTCTGACTGCAGGCTATTATCTGTCCATGGAGGGCTTTCCAGTTACTGTTTTCGAAAAACTGTCAGTAGCTGGGGGGATGATGGCTGTGGGGATTCCCGAGTTCCGTTTGCCCCAAAAGATCTTGCAGGCAGAAATCGACGTTATCGAAAGAATGGGTGTTGAAATTAGACTCAATGTTGAGGTCGGAAAGGATGTCAGTTTCAAAGAGTTACAGGAAAAGTATAAAGCGGTTTTTCTTGCCATAGGGTGCCACCGACCTCTGAAACTCGAAATTGCTGGTGAAGACGAGTTTAGCGGTATCGTCGACGGTCTCACATTTCTGAGGGACATAAATCTGGGAAACTTACCTGTCCCTCAGGGTAGATTGGTCGTTATTGGGGGGGGCAACACCGCGGTTGATTGTGCCCGTGTGGCCAAACGCTTAGGGTATCAAGATGTTAGCATCTTATATCGGAGAACTCGAGAAGAAATGCCTGCAAACCACAAGGAAATTGAAGAAACCATTGAAGAGGGAATTGATATCCAATTCCAGACAGCGCCTGTAAAAGTCCTGGGGAAGAAGGGAAGGGTTACCGGTCTCGAGTGCCTTCGCATGAAAATGGGAGAGTGTGACGATTCGGGTCGCCTGAGACCTGTTCCCATAGAGGGATCTGAATTCACTGTCCAAACGGAAACTGTACTCACCGCGATCGGCCAGAGACCCGATTTGAGCTGTTTACCTTATGAATTGAGAGGGAATATCTCAGAAAGGGGCCTCATACTTTCCGACCCCGTTACCGGGGTTACTGATATCCAGGCAATGTTCGCAGGAGGCGATGTTGTTACGGGACCGCGGACCGTTGTGGAAGCGGTTGCTTTTGGAAAAGAGGCCGCAAGGTCAATAAAACAGTTTCTAGAAGGTAAGCCCATTCGAACAGGGTATCAGGCCAAATGGAAAAGAATTGATTACGTAATTGGGCACGCTGGGTTGAGGAAAAGGGAATCTATGCCCCGCCTATCTGTAGCCGAGCGAAAAATGACTTTCAAAGAGATAGACCAGGGTTTTAGTGAGGAACAGGCCAAGTCTGAGGCGGAACGTTGTTTTAGAATATGTGGAATTCAAGATAAGTATTGAGGATTGTTGAAAGGTCCTTTTGTCGCCAGAGCAAGGAATGGATGAGATCAACAGGGCCGTATCGAAACTGGTTGGTATTGACGAGGTCAGGTATAACTCACAGCAGACAATCAGAAAGGTCGCCGGGGATGGATCGTTTCAGGCACTGGATGCGAGCTACCCCATTGACCAGGAATATTGGTCCGATCGGCTGAAACGGGAATTTGACATATTTGAGCAGTATCGCGCCGGTTAGCCGGCCATCTCCTTGGCCCTCTCTTCCCGGTCCACCGCCTTTTTTTCGCGGTGCATGGGTCTGGGAAATTGAATGGCCGTCTTCTGGGCGTAATCCAGCTTCTTTTTTCCACTCAAGAGCGCAAGAAGCAGACCTTCTTCCCGACAGCGGCCCTTGTGGGCACACATCTTCCGCGTCTTTTCAAAATAGTTGAGAGGGGCAAGGCAGTTGAATTTCTTTGCATCCACACCCTCTCCCAGACCACCCTCAGCGTGATAATCTATCTGGTTTTTTCCCCTCAAGATTTCTTTGCCCAAGGCAAGATCAGGGCAATTGTCAAAGCGAGGGCATGCTCCGCAGCGTTCGTAGAATCTGATTGGGGATTCACAGCCAAACTCCATCACATGAATGGTGCCACGCCTGGTGCCTTCCATGACAGCCTCCTTTTTTGTGAGCCATCTATTCTTCTCTCTTTGGCCCTTCATTTTGTTACAAGACCCCTTGAGCCTATTTATCGGACAATGAACAGACAGGACCTTTTTCATTTTTATTATTTCTAACTAACACAAATATATGTTAGTAGTGCTAATTGTCAAGCGGAAAAACCCCCATTTTTTTGGATGTCCGGGAGATGGATAAAGGAATTTAGGGGGGGTTATTTGATATTCAACCAGAGCAGTTTGGCCACACCCGGCCCTGGGTTCTTCCACTGGGAGGGCATTTCTGAGGTCAAATAAATGACATCGCCGGAATGGACAGTATAGACAGCCTTTTCCAATCTTAACTGCAACCTGCCCGACAACAGATAGCCGACCTCTTCACCCTTGTGAATAAAAAAATGTGAGGGGAGGGTTTTTTCGGGCGGGATCTCTATGAGGAATGGTTCTGCCTTTGGTTCCAGATCCAGGGGGGTCAGAAGTTTCCCATAGATATTGCCTTCGGGGAGGTCAGGAAACTTGATTTCCACCGCCTCTGCAGCGGGAAAGATCACCCGCTTTGTCACCTCTTCTGATTCCTGAAAAAAGGAGGTTATTTCCACTGAAAGCACTTCGGCCATCTTTAAAAGGGCAGGGAGGGAAGGGTATATCAGATTGCTCTCCACTTGAGAGATGGTGCTCGGGGTTACCCCCACCAGTTTGGCCAGTTCTGTCTGTGAGAGGCCACGCTTCATACGGAGCTCTTTTAACCGCATTCCCAGATCAATCCTGCCCGTGGCCCGCTTTTCAATATCAAATGTTATATTTAGATCCTTGCTCCAATAATTGTATGGCTTGTTCAGGGTGTCCAGATTGCGCTTTTCAGCCTTTAGAATGGTCAAGGACGTCCGGCCTCTCTTGACAGAGAGGTCAATGGCCACTTGGGCGATCTGGTTGATCTGGGCCCTCAGACGGGGAGAATGTGCCCGCTTTTCCATGATCCAGTAGGCGATGGTATTCAGTTCGTATAGCCGGGGGCAAGAGTGACAGTAAAAGTTGAGGATATCGTCTTCCCCACCCCAGAGCTCCTGCATACCCGTTAGGCTTTCAAAGACAAAACGGACATCCCCCTCCAGGGTCGCATGGACTCCGTAAAACGCGTCCATGACCTTGTCCACCTTTTGGGGTTCATCCACCCGGATGATCCTGCATGGCACTTCGGATTCGGTTTCCTCATAGAATCTGAGAAAGACGCTCGATCCCGACCCCTTACCAAAGCTAAAACAATCCAGAATGGTCAGAAAGGGATTGTCTGCCAGTGGTCCGAGTTTTTCCAAAAGGTTTCGGGGGGACCGGTCAAAGGATACATAGATAAGGGGTCTTTTTTGGGCCTGAGAGGCCTGAATAAAGTTGAGGCCAAAGACAGATGCCAGACTACCGGCGTCGTCATGCCAGACCACGTTGTCACCGATGAAAAGCCCCCCCAGGAGACGGTCAAGCTCGTAGACCCCTGAGGCCACTCTGAGCCTCTCTGCCACGCCTTTCCCCCTGTTTTTTGAGAAGCGACAAACCAACCAATTCTATTGAAATTCAGGTTAATTGGATTCACCTCCCATGTCAAGGCCCCGGTCTTGCAAAGGAACTGCCTCTGATGGAGGAAAAGGACATATAACATACGTTTTTGTTTTATAAAAGTAAAAATAATACAAAATTGTAGTTAGCTTTTCCTCATCTTATATATTTATAACTATCTGATATTTCTAGCAAAGATTGGTTTTGATGCAAACGGCACAAACCTTGCTTGGTTTTTTTCCAAAAGGTATTGGAGGTAGGACACAATGAACACGGGAGATACGGTCTTTGTCTTGATGTCGGCGGCCCTGGTCATGTTTATGACCCCGGGACTCGCCCTGTTTTACGGGGGAATGGTCCGGAGTAAGAACGTGCTGGGCACCCTCATGCAAAGCTTCATCCTTCTGGGAATTGTCACCCTTGAATGGGTCCTTTGGGGTTATTCCCTGTCGTTCGGGCCAGATCATGGCGGTATTATTGGCGGTCTGGGATGGTTTGGGCTGAAAGGAGTGGGTATGAACCCGAGCCCTGATTACGGCAGCACCATCCCCCATCTGGCTTTTATGATATTTCAGTGCATGTTTGCTATCGTTACAGCCGCACTGATCACAGGGGCCTTTGCAGAACGGATGAAATTCAGTGCCTTTCTTCTCTTTACGCTCTTGTGGACGACTTTTGTCTACAATCCTTTGGCTCACTGGGTCTGGGGGGCCGGGGGATGGATGGGCCGCATGGGCGCGCTGGATTTTGCCGGGGGGACCGTGGTGCACATGAGCTCTGGGATTTCGGCACTCGCCGCGGCCCTGATCATTGGAAGACGGATCGGTTACGGGAGCGCCGCCTATATCCCCAACAATCTGCCCATGACCATCACCGGCGCGGCAATCCTGTGGTTCGGATGGTTTGGGTTCAATGCGGGCAGCGCCCTTGCATGCAATGGGCTGGCGGCAAATGCCTTTGTCGTCACACACATCGCCTCCGCACTTGCGGCGCTATCGTGGATGATGATGGAATGGATTCACAGGGGCAAATCAACGACCCTTGGCGCAGCCAGTGGTGCGGTGGCCGGTTTGGTGGCCATCACGCCCGCCTCAGGATTTGTGGGGCCTGTCTCTTCAATTATTATCGGAGGCCTGGCAGGCGTGATCTGTTACGGGGGGGTATTGCTAAAGGCCAGACTGGGATATGATGACTCCCTGGATGTGGTTGGCATTCATGGTTTTGGGGGCACTTGGGGGGCCCTGGCCACCGGCCTTTTTGCAAGCACAGCCATCAATCCAGGTGGTGCAAACGGGCTTTTTTTTGGAAATCCCGCCCAACTCTGGATACAATTCCTCTCAGTAGTGGCCACCATGGTATTTGCCTTCGGGATGACACTGGTAATCCTAAAGGTCGTCAATGGGGTCATTGGTTTGAGGGTGACAGAAGAGGAGGAAGAGAGCGGTTTGGATATCAGCCTCCACAATGAAGTGGGCTACACTTTTTAAGATAAGCGAAGAAAGGTGGGTATGCGATGAAAAAGATAGAAGCCATTGTCAAACCCTTTAAGCTGGATGATGTCAAAGATGGCCTCTCTGGTGTAGGAGTCAAAGGGCTTACGGTTAGTGAGGTCAAAGGATTCGGACGTCAACGGGGGCATAAGGAGGTATACCGGGGGGCCGAATATCAGGTGGATTTTGTATCCAAGATCAAAATCGAAGTGGTGGTGGAATCGGGGTCGGTACCAGATGTCGTCAAAGTCATTCAAGAAAAGGCCAGGACGGGCCAGATCGGGGATGGAAAGATCTTCATCCTACCGGTGGAAGAGGTCATCAGGATTCGGACAGGTGAAACCGGAAAAGAGGCCATATAGTAGAACTTGGACTCAATCGTTAATCCCATCGGATGGCCCATGATGACCGCTGCCTTTGAAGAACTCAAGGAATCCAGAAACCGTCTCATCTCATTATTCTCGAGGTCCAAGGCAACGGATTCCTTTCAAGAGGATCATACCGAGATAATGGACCAGTATTTTCGTCGGAGCCTTCAGGATAGCAATACCGGCCACCGTCTGTTCAAAGAGAAGGCCCCCTTTGCCTTTTTGGCCGTAGGAGGATACGGCAGAATGGAGCTGTCTCTTTGTTCGGACGTTGATGTCCTGATCCTCTTTGGCACTAAGATACCATCCCCGGCAAAAGAACTGGCAGAAGAGATCTTTTACCCTCTGTGGGATCTTGGGATCGAACTCGGGTACGGGACACGAGCCATGAGGGACTGCATGAGGCTCTGCCGGGACGACTTCCAAGTCCTTGCCTCAATGATGGATTCCCGTTTTATATGCGGTGATTCGCCCCTCTACCTGCGCCTCATAGAGACCCTCCAGGGAAAGGTCATTGCCAAAAACGCCGTGGCATTTTGCAGGTGGCTGGAGGACATGCATGAGATACGGATGGAGACCTTTGGGGATGCAAGTCATCTTCTGGAGCCTAATCTCAAGGAGGGAATCGGCGGACTAAGGGATTATCACCATATCCTATGGATAGCCAATGCCCTTTTTCGGTTGAGAGCCCCCAGGGATCTGGAGTATTTGGGAAAAGTTTCTCACAACGAATATCAAGAGCTGAGAGAACACCTGAGATTCATCTGGCTCGTCCGAAATCATCTTCACCAACTATCGGGCAGAAAAAATGATCGTTTGGGCTTTGAATATCAGGAGCCAATCGCCCAAAAGTTGGGCTTTCAAGATCAAGATGATCTCTTGGCTGTAGAGCAGTTTATGGGATGTCTCCACGCCTCCATGACCTCCATAAAAGCGCTGAACCGGTCTTTTGTCAAGACCCACCTTCGCAGAGGGAGGGACCACATGAAGAAGGTGTATCAGGCATCAGATGTTACCGATGAGCTGCATATTGAAGATGGCGAAATAGGATTCGATTCAGCCACCGCCATTGTTTCCGACCCTCTCCTGCTGATGACCATATTTGAAGAGAGTTCTCGCTCAGGCTGTCTTCTGTCTATGGAAGCAAGGAGACTGGTTCGAGAATTTCTCTTTCTGGTAGATGACGGTTTCATGAAATCCGAAAGGGCGATTAAGGGCCTTCTCAACATAATCAATGGCCCAAATACCTTTGAGACCTTAAACCAAATGCACGAGATCGGATTTTTGAAGGCATATATCCCTGAATTTGGGCAAATTGAAGACCGTGTCCAGTTTGATGCCTATCACATTTATCCGGTTGGAAGACATTCCCTGGAGACGGTCAGGTATCTCAAAAATCTTAACAAACAGAAGGAGATTTTGCTCTTGGATGTCTTTTCGGAACTGTCAGGACCTGAAGCGTTATTTATGGCCGGGTTCTTTCACGACATCGGAAAGATAGGCAAAGATCATGCTGAAAAAGGGGAGGCAATAACCCGGAAAATTCTTAACCGGTTCAGTTACGATAATAGGAGGGCGGAAGACGTTTTTTTCTTGGTGAGACATCATCTTCTTCTTGTAGAGACCGCAACGCGCAGGGATCTCAATGATGAAAAGGCGGTGGTGCAGTGCGCCAGGACTATAGGCGATGTCGGACGTCTCAAGATGCTCTATTTACTGACCTGGGCCGATTCCATGGCAACAGGCCCCAGGGCCTGGAATGATTGGATTGCGAATCTGGTGAGGGAGCTTTTCTTTAAGATTTTGCATATACTGGAAAAAGGCGAACTGGCAAGTTTGGGTGCCTCTCAAAAGGTCAAAATGACCATGGCTGGGGTGCGTCGTGAGATGTCGCGGCAAAAGAAAGGATTAGATCCGGACGGGTTTTTTGAAGCGATGTCTCCCCGCTATCTGCTCGCCAGTAGGCCCCTGGACATTGTCCGCCATATTGAGATAGCCCAAGACCTCAAAGATCAGATAAACAGTCTTGAACCATCCCCTTTTTGCCTTGAGGTAAAAGAAAGCGAATTAGAGGACTGCTGCGAGATAACGTTTTTGGCAAACGACAGACCCGGGCTCTTTTCGGACGTGGCCGGAGTATTGGCTCTTAACAATATCAATATCCTCTCCGCCGACATCTACACCTGGAGGGACGGAACCGCCGTAGATATCTTTAAGGTAACGAACCCCCTTGACCCTATCGATCCGGGCAGGAAGTGGCAAAAGGTCAAAGAGGATCTGAAACGGACCTTTGCCGGCAAGCTATCCCTGGCCTATCGCCTTGGCCAAAAAGGGAAGCCATCCATTCTTTCAAACCTCAAAAAACCCTCGATGGGCCCGCAGGTCATAGTCGATAACGAGAGCTCTGATTTTTTTACACTTATAGAGGTATTTGCAGATGACCGGGTGGGACTCTTGTATCTTATCACCAGAACCCTATTTGATCTCCGCTTGGATATCCGGATCGCCAAGATTGCCACGAAAGGGGATCAAATCGCGGACATCTTTTACGTACGCGACCTGGAAGGGCAGAAGGTTGAAGACGAAGAGCATCTGAAGGAGATTCAAGATGCGCTATGTTATCAACTGATGCAGCGATACACTCCAGACCTGATGAGTGGTGGCACGAATCATTCGCGTCTGTCCCCTTCTGCCCAAGATTTCCGGGTGAAGGCCTAACTCGCTAATCCTCACCCGTTCACGCCGGGTGCAGAGAAAAGAAATGAGTGGACGGCTTGGTTTTTTTGGGTTGGGCAGGCCTTGATAGAGGCATCAGAGGCATCAGGGTTCGGCCTGATTGGGGCCGTGATCCCATTTCCCGTGCCGAACGATTTCTCCCTCAATCAGGTAGATGACCTCTTCGGCGATATTTGTAGCATGGTCGGCGATCCGTTCGAGATAGCGGGCCACCAGGAACATATTGATCAAGTAACCGACCCGATCCGGATATCTGCCGATGATATCCTTGATCTGGTCATAGATTTCGCCGTATATCTTATCGACCTCGTCATCTAAGGTCAGCACCCGAAAGGCCAGGTCCAGGTCCAGGTTGACCAGGGCGTCAAGGCTCATTTTGAGCATTGATTCGGCCTTTTCTGACATTTTTGTGTATTCAAAGGGGGCCCCAACCTTTTCCCTCTTGGCCATATAATTGACACACTTGGCGATATTTACTGCCTCGTCACCGATCCGTTCCAGGTCATTGTTGATCTTGATTACAGCTGCCAGAAAACGAAGGTCCACGGCGACCGGCTGATGCAAGGCCAGTATCTTGAGACACTCCTCTTCTATATCCACCTCGAGCTCGTCGATCTCATAGTCGGTGCGGATGACCTGTTCTGCGAATTCGGCGTTTTGGTATCCCATTGATTTGATGGCCATTCGAACTCTCTCTTCGACCATCGCTCCCAAAGAGAGGATCCGTTTTTTCAGTCTTTCGAGTTCCCTTTGTAAGCGCTTCGGCATGTGTGTCTCCTTATCCTATTATCCAAACCGGCCCGTTATGTAATCCTCGGTCTGTTGAAGCCGGGGCCGGGTAAAAAGGGTCTCAGTATTGTCTACCTCAATGAGGTTTCCCAGATAGAGAAAGGCGGTTACCTGAGAGACCCGGGCAGCTTGCTGCATATTATGGGTGACAATAATGATGGTATAGGACTCGGTCAACCGGTTTATCAATTCCTCTATTTTCTGAGTGGCAATGGGGTCCAGGGCAGAGCAAGGCTCGTCCATGAGGACCACGTCAGGTTCAACAGCCAGGGCACGGGCGATGCACAGTCGTTGTTGCTGGCCTCCGGAGAGCCCCAGGGCAGAATCGTGGATCCTATCTTTGACCTCATCCCAGAGCACCGCCTGTTTCAGGCTGGCTTCAACCCTGTCTTCAATGAAAACCTTGTCCTTGATTCCGTTGACACGTAATCCGTATGCCACATTTTCAAAAATAGTCTTTGGGAAGGGATTCGGTTTTTGAAACACCATACCCACGCGCCGACGAAGTGCCACCACATCCACATCCGGGTCGTAGATGTCTTCACCATCGAGCAGGACCCGGCCTTCGACGCGACTGTATGGGATCAGATCGTTCATCCTGTTGAGACAGCGCAGCAGCGTACTCTTTCCGCACCCGGAGGGACCGATCAGGGCTGTTACCTGATTTTCTTGGAAGTCCAGTGAGATTCCTTGGAGGGCGGGAGAATCGCCGTAAGAAAAATCAAGGTCTTTTACTGACATCTTTGGTGACTCTTGCATCCTTCATTCCTTGGCTTTAAAACCGTATCCGATTTTTCACCGGTCATCGATTCTTCCTGAGACGAGAGCGATAGATAATGGCAACAAGGTTCAAGGCGAATACCAGAACAATCAGCACCAGTGCAGTGCCGTACTGCAAGGGGCGCGTCGCTTCGATCTCTGTGCCTGCGGTGGCTAGAACATAGATATGATAGGGGAGGACCATGATTTCATCAAAAATAGAAGAGGGCAGAGAAGGCGTAAAGAAGACCGCCGCCGTAAACATGATGGGTGCTGTTTCACCGGCCGCCCTGCTGATCCCCAGGATGGCTCCGGTGAGGATTCCCGGTAATGCCGCAGGCAGGACGACCCGGTAGATGGTCTGCCACCGGGTTGCCCCCAGCCCCAGGGAGGCTTCCCTGTAAGTGTCCGGCACTGCCCGAAGGGCCTCTTCAGTGGCCCCGATAATGACGGGCAGCGTCAATGCCCCCAATGTCAGAGATCCTGCAAGGATGCTAACCCCCATCTTCAGATATACCACAAAAAACGCCAGGCCGAATAGGCCAAAGACCACGGAAGGGACGCCTGCGAGGTTATTGATTCCCAGGCGTATCAGCCGAACAACCCGTCCGGGGCGCGCGTATTCGTTCAGATAAATGGCCGAGGCAACTCCGATGGGAAGGGCGACAATGATAGATCCCAGGCTGAGGCAGACGGTGCCCACGATACAGGGCAGAATGCCGCCCTTGGTCATGGAATCCATGGGCGGCTGTGTAAGAAACGTCCAGTTGATGGCCCGCCATCCTTTAGATACAAGAAAGAAGACCACCACCAAGAGAGCGATCCCATTGATGGCCGCCGATATCCTGAAAAGACCGAACATGGCGGCCTGAGAGATCTTTCGTCGCCTCTGTATCACGCCTTTATTTCTTATGGTCAATTGTTTCTCACCCATCTTCTTTCTTCAAAGCGTTGCGGCCCCCACCTGCCTATATTTGTTGGAAATATGTTCAGCTACCACGTTGAAGGCCAGTGTGAACAAAAACAGGACGATGGCAGTGGCGAAAAGGGCATAATAATGCTCACTTCGAAAGGGTGCCTCTGCCATCTCTGCTGCGATGCTTGCCGGCATGGGCCTCACCGGGTCAAAAAGAGAGGCGGGTATCATGGCGGCACCACCTGCAACCATTAACACCACCATTGTTTCCCCCATGGCCCTGGACATACCCAGGATTACCGCGGTACAGATTCCTGAAATGGATGCGGGAATAATCACCCTGGCTATGGTCTCCCAGTGGGTAGCCCCCAGGGCCAGAGAGGCCTCTTTCAATTCTCTGGGCACGCCAAAAATGGCGTCTTCGGAGATGCTGCAGATGGTTGGAGTGGACATAAAGGCCAGCATTAGAGAGGCATTAAAGAGATTGAGACCAGTTGGAATGTCGAGGACTTCCTGGAGAAACGGGGCGACAATAACCATACCGAAAAAGCCGATAACGACCGATGGGAGCGATGCCAGGAGCTCGACAATGGGTTTGACCCATTCCCGAACCCTGGCAGAGGCGCTCTCTGCGAGGTAAAGGGCCGTCAACACCCCCAGGGGGATAGAGATCGCTGATGAGACCACAGTTACAGCCAATGAACCCACAATCAGGGGAAAAATGCCGAACTCAGGTGGCTCGTCGGTGGGGTACCAGTATTTGCCGAATACAAAGTCTGTAACCGATACCTTTCCAAAAATAGGAATGCCCTCTAAGAACAAAAAGAGGGCAATCAAGAAAAGGGTGGTTATCGAAGCCAAGGCCACGCCGAAGAAGAGGAACCGGATTGTCCGTTCCCTTCTTCGGCGGCCTTTTCCTGTCTTTCTGGTAGATAAATCACCCCTTATTGATCTTCGCCTTGTGAAATTCCAAACCACCATCTCACTGCACCCCTATCTTTCGATCATCAATTGACAATCATCAATCAATAAAGTGGCACGTATCCTGCTTCCGCAACATATTTCTGACCTTTTTCCGGGTGAACCACAAAATTGATAAAGTTGAGCACATCGCCCTTTGGCCAGCCGGGTGTAAACATATAAAGGGGTCTGCTGATCGGGTAGGTTCCGTTCAGGGTTGTTGCCACTGAGCCTACGATACGGTTGACCATCAGGGGCTTTACATCTTGATTCACATACCCGAGGCCAATGTAGCCGATGGCGTTTTTGTTCTTCGCGACGGCCTGGCAAACTGCGCCATTGGAGGCCTGAAGGAGTGCACCGGGAAAAACCCGTTTCTTTTTCATGACTTTCTTGTGCCACACCTCATAAGTCCCCGAAGAGGTATCCCGGGAGATCACCACAATGGGTCTATCTGGACCGCCAATCTCCTGCCAGTTCTTGATCTTTCCCATGTAGATGTCTTTGAGCTGCGCCATGGTAATGTTCATAATGGAATTGCTAGGATGAACCACCGGCACGATGCAGTCATAGGCAACGGCAAAAGGCACTGGGTAGGCCCCTTTCTCAACTGCCCGTTTAACTTCCTTTTCCTTAATAAAGCGGGAACTGTCGGCAATGTCCGTGGACCCGTCGATAAGTGCCTTGATTCCATTTCCCGAACCGCCCCCCGAGATAGAGATCTTTACGTCCGGATTTTGCTTCATATAGGCCTCCGCCACCTTTTGGGCGATTGGAAGGACCGTGGTTGATCCCTTTATCACGATGTTTCCTGCCAGGGCAGTACTTGCCGCAAATGACATTAACAGCAGCGACACAAACACTGTTATTAACTTTGATTTCATGTCTTCCTCCTGTCTAATTTTAAAGGATTGAACTAAAATTTTTTAATTTTGCATAGGAATTATTAGATTTTTATTAAGATCACGTGAATTTTCTGTTAGATTGCGAATTCAGCTCCTTTTTATTCTGAAAACGCATAACTAGCCCCCCTTGGTCTCCCGTGAAGACCCTTCAGGGGGGGACCGGTTGCCCCAGCCCCCAACCTGGTGTGGCTGGAGGGGTTTGCCATCCGGGCAGCCCCGCCATAGCCTAGTGAAGTCTTTCAATGTCAGTTTTAAAGTAGATTGGACTTATTAGAACGGTGTTAGGTAGATATTAATATTGGGTAAAGGAACCGTAATCTCTCAAAAACATGGGCTGTGAGTGGAAAAAAATGGACCCTATGCCAGGCCTTTCCCTTGGAGACAAGTCTTATTCTGGAACCCCTTTAGAATCAGTAGAAAGGTTTTATCCTGATGGGAGATGCAGGGTAAATGTGCTCCCTGTGGCAGGGGTGCTTTCAACGGATATTTCTCCGCCGTGCGCCTGAGCGATGTGTTTCACAATGGAAAGGCCCAGACCTGTCCCCCCCAATTTCCGGCTCCTGCCTCTGTCTACCCGATAGAAGCGTTCAAAGATTCGGGATAAGTGCTCTTTCGCTATGCCGCAGCCCTGATCTCTGATATTTATCACGATCTCTTTGTCGATTTGATTGGCCTGGATTTCAACCAAGCTCTTCTTATCACTATACTTAATGGCGTTATCGAGGAGGTTCACCACGGCCTGCTCAAGAAGGGGAGGATTCATTCTGAGAGATATTCTTTCGTCGCAGCCCACCTTCAATTGGATGTCCTTGGCCTGTGCCTTTGCCCCACACGTCTGAACGGCCGCCTCAAGAACATCCTTTAAGGGTCCCTCACGCAGCATGATCTCTTTTTGCTCTTCCTCCTTTTCGATCCTTGAAAGAGTAAGAAGGTCCTCTATGATGGCTTCGAGGCGCACCACGTGCCGTTCAATGGTTTTCAGGAAGCGCTCAGTGTCTTCCGGGTCCTGAACCGATCCATCTCGGAGGGTCTCAGTATAACCCTTTATGGCCGTAATGGGTGTCTTGATTTCATGGGACACATTTGCGACGAAATCACGCCGCACATTTTCGAGTCTCCTGAGACTGGTTACGTCGTTCATAACAATCAGCGCGCCAATACGTCTTGAGTTTTCATCGCGGAGATCGGTCCCACGGAGACTAATAATACGTTCCCCTTCTGAATACAGGATTATGTCTCTTTCTACCATGGTTTTACTTTTCAGGACGGTTTTCACGAATTCTTGAAGCTCAGTGTTTCTAAAGGCCTCCGGAATGCTCCTCCCGAGCACCTGTGAGGGGTGAACCCCAAGCATATCAGCAGCGGCCTGATTGATGGTGATGATGTGTTCTTCAGAGTCTACCGCGACAACCCCTTCTGCCATGCTGGAAAGCACTGCTTCAAGCTGATTTCTCTGCCGGGTTATGGTGTTGATCTGCTCTCGAAGCTCACCGGCCATATGGTTCATAGTTTCAGCAAGAGCGGCAATCTCTCGAACATTCGGTACAGGCAGCCTGCTTTCGAGGTCCCCTCCTGCAAAACTCCTGGCACCCTTTTCGATCTCCTTTATCGGGCCGGAGATTCGTCTCGCGACCAGAAAACCGATCATGGCGCTCAAGGCTGCAATGATGAGACCGGCAAGGACGATCTTGATCTGAACGGCCTTCATGGCCTCATCAATGGCAGTGACCGGGATGGCGGCACGAATGACCCCCGCTTTTTGTCCTCCTTTTTCCACAGCCTTGGCAAAATACATCATGTCTTTTTGAAGGGTGCGGCTATACCTTTTGGAGGACCCTGTACCTTCAGACAGGGCCTTAATGACCTCTGGCCGATCCAGATGATTGTCCATTCTTGAGGGGTCTTCATCAGAGTCGCCTACTACCTTACCTGAGGCCAGAAGGACTGTGATCCGGGTTGAAGCACGTTGTCCGATTCTTTTGCAGAAGGCATCCATACCTCTTGGATCTAGGGGGTTAAGATACTCGAGGCCCTGTTCTTCGAAGAGATTTACCCGTGCTCTAAGATCGCTTTCAACCTGATTCAAGAAGAAATGCCTCAACGATGTCATGGCATACCCGGTGACCGCAACCAGCGAAAGGACGATAATCAACAGGTAGGACGGGTAGAGCTGCCAGAGCAGAGATCTTCGTTTAGCCACGGCCTATTCCTTAAATCGATAGCCGACGCCCCGGACAGTCTCGATGTATTTGCCGGCGGCGCCCAGTTTCTTCCTCAGTCCCACGATCTGGACGTCAACAGCGCGGTCGGTAACAGGATAATCATACCCCTTAACAGCATCAACGATTTGAGTGCGGGTAAATACCCATCCCGGCCTTCTCGCAAGGTAGCTCAGGATGCCAAATTCCGTATAAGTGAGATCGACCGGCTCGCCGTCAACAAGCACCTCATGCCGGCCGGGATGGATCACCAGATTATGATGCTTGACCACTGAGGATTCATCTGCCGGGTCGGTCGCTTTTCTCCTCATGACAGCCTTCACCCTGGCCACCAAGACCCTTGGGCTGAACGGCTTGGTGACATAGTCGTCTGCGCCAAGTTCCAGGCCGGTCACTACGTCAGCTTCCTCTCCTTTTGCAGTCAACATCACGATAGGAATATTCTGTGTGTCCGTGTCATTCTTGAGAACCCTGGTGACTTCCAGCCCATCCATGCCAGGCAGCATGATATCCAGCACGATTAGATCCGGGCGCCTCTTACGGGTGATGTTGACGGCCTCCTCACCCGTCTCCGTGCAGATAACGCCATATCCTTCCCGTTCAAGGTTGAATCTGACAAGTTCGAGGATATCCTCTTCGTCGTCCACGACCAGTATCTGCTCTTTATTCATGTTGATTTCCTTCCTTCAGCTCGCTCAGAAATTCAATTAAACATACAAATATTAGCAATGCATTAGATTTCTGTAAAGATTTTACTTTACAACCCGTATTCCGCAAAATTGTCTTCTGACCTTGTAATTGTCTGGAATCATTGTGTGCTGTTCGCTCACATTTATGGGCTACAATTTCCAGTAGATTGGAAACATATTTCTATTTCAATGTGTTACCAATCTGCTTTCCGGAATACGGGTTACAAAGGATGAAATGTGTCTTGCAAATGTAACATCTCAAAGAACAGGGGGAAAGGTGTGGCATGGGGGTCTTTTTTT
>CAZXCQ010000081.1:0-22341 GCA_964639275.1 uncultured Desulfobacteraceae bacterium
TTAACTCACGGTTGACGGTGCTATCAAATTGCCAAAATTACGGACAGGATTTATGCGACAGCGTACTAGAGTGTTACAATTTCCGGTCTATCCGGGTTGAGATATGAGGAAGGGAGGTAAAGTATGGTTCGGAAAAATAGGATTCGGGAGGCATTAGATAACAAGGACATTGCCTTTGGCACATGGGTGCAGACAAGAAATCCCGAGGCATGCGAATTGGCCGCTGCTGTCGGTTATGATTTTGTGGTGATCGATATGGAGCATGGCTCCTTTGGGTTGGATAGTGCAGTGGAGATGATTAGGGCTGTCGAATATGGCGGTGCAACACCCGTAATCCGACTCCCCGGGGATTCTCCCGTTGGCATAAAGAAGGCACTCGATGCAGGTGCCCTGGGCCTGATCATCCCGGGAATCAGGACTCCCGAGCAGGCCTTACAGGTTGTCCGGGCTGCCAAATACGAACCGTCCGGAAAAAGAGGGGCCTGCCCTGTCGTGAGGACGGCATCCCATGGGCTGTGGGATTGGAAGGCGTATAGCAAATGGGCTGATGAAAATGTCATGGTCTGGGCAATAATTGAGACCGTTGAAGCGCTGCAAAATATTGAGGATATCGTTGCCCAGGGGTTAGATGCCGTACTTCTGGGGCCATTTGATCTTTCCATGGCCATGGGACTCGGGGGAGATCCGGAACATCCTGATGTAAAGAGGGAGTTGACCCGTATCGCCGATACAGCGCTGAGGAGGGGTATTGACTTTGGGGTTGTCCTGTTCGCCATGGAACTCGAAGAGATCTGGGAGTCTGCCAAATTCTGGAAAGAAAAGGGATGTCGACTGATGACGACCTCATCAGACCGGGCGATCTTATGCCATAAACATCAGAAGATGTTCAACCTGCTTCAAGATTTGAAGAAATCGTAGTGGGTCCTGGGTCTCAACATTAGCACGATGCACGATAGTAGACGGGCCCGACCCAATGCATTGAGTGAGGAGCTTTCAAGATGACAGGCGCGTGGATAAACAGATCTTGTCTCCTGGTCCTCCTGGGCACGGCCGTTGTTCTCGCCTCTTTTGCGAAGGGATTTTGTGGCCAACCGGCGCCCGGAAAGGTGATAGAGCTCCGGCAGGAAGATCGGGAAGCCCTCGCATCGCTGGGGAGCGATGTTGTGGGTAAGGCCCTGCCGGCAGTGCCTATCTCCAACACGACCGACCTGATGCCCTTGCGCAGCGGAAAGTGGACCTATCGCGTGCTCGCAGGAGAGCGCAAAGGGTCCTACGAGGAAGATATCATCACCCGGGCCAGACATGATCAGATAGGGAAATCCTGGCACCGGGTGGCAGGCACCCAGTTCATCGAGTATTTTCTGGTGGGGGGCCAGGGTCAGATCAACCTGATATCGGAAGTCGACCTGCATGAAGATGTCATCACGCGCTACCAGCCCATGTTTCCCGTGATGTATAACGGTATGAGGCCTGGAGAGAGCAACGAGGTTGAGAGCGAGGTAAGGGTATACGACCTTTATGAGCCCTCTTTTGAGAAATACAAAGGCCACCTGAGAATCATCCACACCTATGTGGGGGCTTACAGGGTCACGGTTCCGGCAGGAACCTACCCCGCCATACTGATCAGATCTCTCTATGATGGAAAGGTGGGGCCTGCCACTTTCAAGGATGTGGGGTATGTCTTTTACGCCCAGGGCGTGGGTATTGTGGCATCTGTCGAAAGGATGCATGTAACCGCTTTTCTTTTTTATGACAAATGGACCCAGGCGTCAAAGGTCCTGGTTCACAAAGGTGATTAACACCTGTGACGGGTCGTGGCGCTTTGATCGTATGATCATTTCAAATAGAAAGAGAGGGGAACAGTTCCATGAATGTTAAGCCCGTATTTATACTGAGTCGTGGAGCCGGGGTCTTTGTGGATGAGACCGGTCGAATGGAGATGGTGCTGGATAGCCTGGCAAATCAAGACCGGTTAAAGGCCCTGTTGGAGGAGCTCGAATCGGAGATAGGAAATCAAGTGACTGTCTTGAAAGAGCTGATTGTGAGCGTCCCTTCCGATTTTGAACCCCTTTTTGGATCCACAGAAGACATAGACTCGCTGCTTGTCTATTTTTTGGGCGTTACACCCATCGAGACCCTTCTGCGGTGGGAGGGTCCGATTATTGCCTTTAGCGGAAGACACACACCGGCCATGGCCCTCTATGCCGTTGGGGAGGAGCGACGTCAAAGAAAAGACCTTTTTGTTGCCCTTGATTACCACGATATCAAGAGGATTCTGAGGGTCTGTGAAGTCAAGAAACTGCTCTCCGACACCCGGGTTTTGCTCATAGGATCTCCGCCCTCATGGCACCTCAGGTGGTACGGATTTCCTGACCTCGAGGCCATAAGAAGAAAAACAGGGGTCCAATTCATACCCGTTGAACTCCGTGAATTGATAGAGGTGGTAAAGAGAGTCGATCAAGAAAAATCTGCCTTGCTGGCGGAAGATCTGGCAAAAGGTGCCAGGGAGGTGACCAGGCCGTCGCTAGAAGATCTAGAGGAATCGGTTCGTGTATACCTTGCCATAGAGGACATCCTTGCCAGGAAAGGCGCCAATGCCATGGTGATCAATTGTCTGGAGATCACCCAGTCGCGCAGGTTTTCAGACGATATCATAAACCCATGCATGGGTATGTCGCTTCTTCGAGACAAAGGCATCCCCAGTGGCTGTGAGATGGATATTCCGGGTCTTTTGACCATGATAATTCTGGGGCATCTGGCGAAAAAACCGGCCTTTCTGGGAAATGTGGTCCACGCTGATCCCGGAAACAACGTCATCAAGCTATCCCATTGCATCCTCCCCTCACGGATGCGCGGCTTTGATGAACCCGCCCTGCCCTATTCGCTTCGAGATTACCACGGAGCCAGAGGCGTTACCGCTTTTACGGAAGTCCCTGTTGGGGTGGAGGTCACCCTGGCCCGGGTTCACAGAAACCTCGAGCGTATTGTGGCCCTATCAGGAGAGGTCCTGGCCTGCGATGACACCACTTTTTGCAGAAATACCCTGACAATTCAGATCCGAGATGTTCGAGAATTTATCGCGGAGGCCGAAGGCAATCACCATGCCCTCGTTCTTGGTGGGTATTTGGACGACTTGAAGGCCCTGGGTGTTCTTCTGGATTGTGATTTTGTCTCTGTTTGAAGACCCTGTCTCGCCGCCTCCGGCACCAGGTGCCCGCGCGCCATCGTGAGCCTCAGGCGAGAGGGACGGGCGCCTCATCCTGTATTGTAGATCTGGCGTACAATATCCGCGAACCAAGGCGGTCTTTGGAGCACAACGTAAATGAGGATCAGTCCGAAAATGGGAATCGGGATCACCATATCCACAATGCCCAGGACAATCAACGAAATGAGGGTTTTTGTCTTGATGCTCATAAAATAAAACTCCCTCGTGATTCCTCTTTAAAGGGCTGTCAGCAGGAGTAACCCTATAATGAATCAGGCACGGACTCAAGCGTTTTGATATCAACATTGATCGATGAGGTCTTGCCCCCATACCCCGAGTTTCAAAAGGCTAAAGTGTTACTGCCCGTTCTGGATAAATTAGGTTATTGAGGACGGTTTTTCCCCTGCTGATTGAGATGTTACGGGAGAAGAATATAAATACAACATATTGTGTCTTAGTCCTCTCTTGCCAACAAAATATTGGTATCGTTCAAAAGTGTTTACATGGTGATATTTTCAAGGCGTTCATTTGAATAGCAACTATCCCTTTGGGGGTAAGCTGGAATGCCCGTAGCACAACCATTTATTAAATAATATCATCATGTTATAGCCGTTTAGTCTTTATCCCTTCATCCTGGGAAATAAGGCCGTGCTTTGGTCTTCCTTTTGACCATGTAAACACTTTTGAACGTTACCAATATATTATCATTTTATAGTCTGTTTACGAGTCCAAATGGCCTTTTGAGACATCTCAATGATAGAAGAAAATTTTGATATAAGATTCATCGCTGATCTGGCACTCAGAGAAAAACAGATCCAGCAGAATTATCGACCTATTATCGGTGTTCACAAATGGTTTGCCCGCCGGCCAGGCACTCTTTTTCGTGGCCTTTTGCTTTCAGAGTACACCTCCCGTCCCCTGCGAGAGGTATATTATCAACCCAATAGGTTAAATGGAATTAGGATTGCTGATCCCTTTATGGGAGGGGGCATACCCCTGATTGAGGCCAATCGGGTTGGATGCGAAGTTCTAGGATATGACATTAACCCAATGTCATATTGGATTGTCAAACAGGAGATCGAGGACATCGATCTCGATTTATATCGGAAGGCAGGCGAAGACCTCAGGCAATTCCTTGAAGAAGAAATCGGTCACTTTTATCGCACGAAATGCTTGAAATGCAGAAGTGAGACAGCGCATGTAAAATATTTTCTCTGGAACAAGACAAAGGTCTGCTTCCACTGCGGGGAAGAGATCGACCTTTTCCCTAGCTATCTTGTTTCACAGAACCGCAGGCACCCCCGGAATGTCTTTTTGTGTCCGTCGTGCGGAGCCCTCACCGAGACAGATGATCGGCAGCATCCAGGAGACTGCACAGCATGTGGCAATCCGTTATCCGTTTCAGGGCCTGCAAGGCGTAACCGATGCCCGTGTCCTCAATGCGGTGAAGTGAACACCTATCCTGACCCACAGGCTGGTCCTCCCAAACACCGATTGTTTGCGATCGAGTATTATTGTCCCAATTGCAAACCGACCCATAATGGGCGGTTTTTTAAAAAGCCTGACGACAAAGACCTTTCACTGCTTCGCAAAGCCAAATCACGTTGGCAAGCCACCGAACCGAAATTCATTCCTGATGACGCGATCCCCCAGGGAGATGAATCCACCCGATTGCATCGCTGGGGTTACAGGAAATACGCCGAAATGTTTAACAGTCGACAGTTGCTGGGTCTGGAACTGAGCTGCAGGATGATTGATGACATGCCCCAGGACCGGATTCGGCACGCGCTCGCGACAAATCTCTCTGATCTCCTAAGGTATCAGAATATGCTCCGCCGCTATGATAAAATGGCGCTCAAGTCATTGGATATCTTTTCTGTCCATGGGTTCCCTGTGGGTCTTATACAGTGTGAATCGAATCTTATGGGCATAAAAGGTGCTGGGCCGGGAAGCCCTATTGGGAGCGGGGGGTGGTTAAATGTCATAGAGAAATTTGCCAAAGCAAAGGCATACTGCTACAAGCCCTTTGAGGTGGTCTACCAAGGCATGCGTAAGCGCTTTGTTCCGATTCCGGGAGAGTGGATCGGGACTACCCGGCGAAGAGGAAACCAATTTAAGGATCGAACCATTGAGCTTTCCTGTTCGGATGCAACAAACAGGGAATTGCCGGCCAAAAGTCTGGATGGCGTCTTCACGGACCCCCCTTATTTTGGTAACGTCCAATATGCTGAGCTTATGGATTTCTGTTATGTCTGGTTGCGAAGACTGATAGGAAAAAGCGAGCCAGCTTTTAAGTCTGCTTCCACAAGAAATGCCAATGAACTCACCGGAAATGAAAATATGCAGAGGGGCCTTACGGATTTTGCGGAAGGTATTTCTTCTGTCTTTAGCAAAATGGCTGACGCATTGAAGCCGGGTTCCCCTTTGGTTTTCACCTATCACCACAATGATCTCAGCGCATACCATCCCATTGCAGTGGCCATCCTTGATTCCGGGTTGACATGTTCGGCATCACTACCTTGCCCGGCAGAAATGGGAGCCTCCATCCATATCAATGGGACGGGGTCGTCTATTATTGATACGATTTTCGTAAGCCGCAAGACTGGCAAGGTCCCCCGCCGATGGCTACCAGAGAGTCCTGAGGGTCTGGCGTTACTTGTTTCAGAGGATTTGGAAAAATTATTGCTGGGAAAAGTCAAGCTAACACGGGGGGATATTCGTTGTATTGTCTTCGGCCATCTGACCCGTTTGGCCATTTGGCATCTGCGAAAGGGATGGGAAAAGAATAGCAATACGGCCAAAAAACTGGAGATGGTTGATGATTGGATCTCTGATTTTGGAGGGCTATCTAGTGTCGAGAGGCATATAAACATGGGTTCCTCTGGAATTCCACGCCTGCGCACCACAATGATAAAGGAACCTGGATCAATTTATGGTGATACCGATCCTCAAATTTCATTTTGATTGAGAGATGGGTTAATCAGCTTTTTCGAGAAGATTTGGACATGAAAAGACCATTTGAGCTCACTCCCGAAATGCTGATGGAACTTACCCCATTTACATCTTGAGTTCCATCCTCTGTGGCCGTTTTAGACCCCCTTTTCTGCCGTGATTCTACCTCGCCCTTTTTGTCATCAATCCTCTGATTTCGGATGCTCACCTCCTCCTTTCCATTTGTTCGAAAAGAGCCATTCCTCAAAATAAAAGAGCCATAGATAAGTCCATGGGATAATTGTCTTTGAAATATGTTGATCGGGTCTCCATTCCCTGTATTTAGGTCTATACAGGCAGAGTTTCTGTTTTTTCTGGGAATACAAGTGGGGCACTACCCTGCCATCTGCCAATTCCCTAAGAGATGGTTTCACAATGAAAACCGATGGCTTTCTCCCGGGCCTATAAAGTATCCGGACCACATACTCTCTACTAACCGGCATGGGGCGAATGACACCACGCCAATGGAGCACATCTTTCTTCACATGCCCTTTTCCGTTCCCAAGAAGCGCTTTGATGCCAATAAGCTGCTGAATGGATGTCAAGTTTTTGGGCCCAAGGTATCTCATTCAACTACTTGCCGAAAAAGGTATTGCGTTTTACTGGGACTCCGCTTGAAATCCCCAAGCCTGAAAGTGCACTGATCTTTAATTCACCGCTCGTCCGAGACCGATTCACAGCGTCTGTATACCTGTTAAAGGCCCTCGAGACCTCTTTCTCACCCAAAATTCCCATTGTGACCCTTCTCACTGTATCCAGACCCGCCTCACCTCCAAGACGTTCCATGTCCTTCTGAGCCATGCCTTGCCATTCATAGAACGCCTTTGCTCTTTCGGGATGTTTGTTCCACTTTTCAGCAAAATTTTCGCCCTTTGTCGTTTCATTTGGAATGAAATAGAAGGGTTTCCTATTGACATCCAAAACGGTGATAAACTTGTGCATCCCTGAAACAACGTCAAATAGCAGGTCAAATTGACTATCATATCGGTTGTTTTGAACGGCTTCAGCATAAGACTTTGCCGCCAGTGTTGTAATGATGATCGATATGGGGGCACTTTTCCTGTTCCGGCTTTGAAAATAGACATCCCGATGCCTCTTGAAAATTTGAACGGCTCTTTTGAGGACACTCTTGAAGGGGGTCGGCTCAGGGAGAGGGACCACCTCCGCAAGAAGTCGCATCCTTTCCTCTGTGGAGTATACTGGCTTTAGAGCCGCATAGTCTTCGAACCATTTCACATATCCTTCCGGATTGCTCGGCTTCCACTCGCGCTGATCTCTGTCAGGCACATATATCTCGCCATTTGGTGTCGGGCCTTTTGGGACCGCCGGGGTGATATCCAGATGGAATTTGCTCGACTGGGCATAGTTGAGCCGCCAACCCCGCTTCAAAGGCTCCAGCATATCTTCATAGATCTTGCTTTCCCGCAACCGGTTGCCCACCAACCGCATGATGTGAGAAGGGTTTTGTCCTGGACCGGAAAAGAGCAGCTTGCAGACCAGGTCGATATCAAACTCATCCCTTCCAATGGGGCGCACTGTTGTGCCGAGACTGATGGATCCCTGGGGGATAATCCTCGGTCCGAGGGATTTAACGGTGTCTCCATCATCCAGCCACTTGCCAACGGCCTCATACTTCTCCCTGGCATCCTGAAACATACTCTCCGTGAGTTCCAGTTCCTGGCAGGTGAGTTCAAGGAACCCTACGATCTGTCTTTTTTGTTGGAGTGAAGAATTGCTAAGATTCATACAAAGGATCCTCCTTAACCGTGGTTTCTTGTTCCATTGGAACAGTGTAAAAAGGGACAAAACCCGATGCCTTATGATCCAAAAAGAGGCTTTCGATCTGAGGCATGAATTTCCGACTCTGATGAGCAGCTCTCCCGATGTGATCTTCAGCAGAGGGTTTGTCCATTTTGAATAGGCCTTCGGGGACCACCGGGTCGATTCTCAAAACCCTTTCTTTTCCCAGGATGAGCTGGGCCTGCGAAATCGCTCCCAGACTCTGGCCTCTCATTAGCACTTTTACTGCCTGGTCTTTCCACTGCCACAGCCCGCCCTCGTTCAGGGATTCTGGGCGCTGACAAACCTCATCCGTCGTGCCCAGGCTCAAGATTGAAATGACGTCAGGGTCAATCCCCAGAATGCCGATTGCCTCACTAAGCCCGATCATGACCGGATTGTTGGCCCATATGCCACCGTCAATCAGTCTCAGGTTATCAATCCCTCTGAAGCATGGCAGAAATGTAGGAGCCGCGCACGTTGCAAGCGCAGCCTTCCAGGCTTGAACCTTATAGTCTCGTGTGAAACTTTTGTGATGGGCTGTCTTCAAGAGATAGATATCGTCGTCTTTCATGTTGAAGGAGGGGATAACGAGCCGTTTGCGGCTGTGCCCCAGGAGTCTTTGCCCATAACATCCCTGAAGCGCCCGTTTGAGAGGACTGTTGTCGTATTTTCGTTTCCAAAAGTGATAGGCAGTCTCGTGGCTCTTGCAGATGAACTTGTGGGGGAAGATTTCCGGGCTTTTTGCCACGTAAAATTCAGTGAGCGCTTTTGGCCTCATCCCCAAACCAAGGCCAATGGCGATAATGCCGCCTGTGGAAGTGCCCACAATGAGATCAAAATGGGTGGTGACATCCGTTTTCAGGTCCTCTTCGATGTAGGCCAGAATGGCCGCTGCGAATAGGCCCTTCACGCCGCCCCCATCTATGGAAAGGATTTGAAACCGATCAAATTCCTGATTTGAGTTTCGTCCAGCACATTTATGTTGTGGCATGCTGTCGCCTACTTATATCCTTTGCGCCGCATGCTCGCATTTACTGAACGATTATCAACCTTTACATTGGCCACACTCCGTCCATACTTGTCTCTTGCTACTGCTTCAATAGTAACCGTTTGGCCTTGGATAAGATCGCGAAGGGCTCTGGATGCCTCCCCTGCGCCCCGAGATCCCTTTTCTGGGGCGTTGACATTGGCCAGACGCACTGCTCTTTTTCTTGAGCCGGTCATGAACGTGTCACCATCGATTACTCTTGTTACCTTTTCTTTTCTGGGCATTATCATTTCCTTCTAAGTCGTTTAATTTGCAAGATATAATATACCTACCACAAAAAAGAGAGGATGTCAATATTTTTTTGCAGTTTTAAATATACCGCAACATAACTCTCCATATTCCCTAAATTTTTCTTGCAGTTTCTATTATACTGATGTACTAAACAGGTGCCATGAAACTCAAACAAATCGCCAAAGTCGGAAGCGGTCACCTCAGCCGCGGGAGAATTGAGCCACGAAAAGAAGGGTCTCATTTTCTTCTGCAAGCCAGGGATGTGGATTCCCGCAAACTCACCTATCGAACAGACACCATGATTCGCTTCACTCCCCACATGACCCCCAGGGACTCTATTTTGAAGCACAATGACATACTTTTTATGTCCAGGGGTGCCCGTAACTATTCAGTTCTATTGACAGAAATGCCTGCTCCCACATTGGCTGCCGCCTGTTTTTTCATCGTGCGGCCATCAAACGAGGCTCTCCTGCCGGGTTATCTCTGCTGGTACCTCAACCAGGCCCCGGTAAAACGCTACCTGGCACAGCACAGCGGCAGAGGCGTTCACATGCCGGTGGTTAAGCGATCAGTGCTGGAAAGAATTGATATTCCGATTCCCCCTCTGGAAATTCAAAAGAAAATCCAAGATCTGACCAGGCTTATGTGGCAGGAGCAAGATTTGCTTTTTGGATTGGCTGAAAAAAAGAGGCAACTTACTACAGCAGCATGTCTCCGAGCAGTCAAAGAAAGCTCAGACACGGGGTTAAGAAAATGAGCGACCAACAAAAACGCGATGAGATCTTTAACAAGGTCTGGCAGGCATGCGACACCTTTCGCGGCGTCATCGACCCAAGCCAGTACAAGGATTACATCCTGACCATGCTTTTTGTGAAATACTTGAGCGACATCTATCATTCCAGGGTGGCTCTGTATGAAAAGAAATACAAGGGTGATGCGGTTCGCATAGAGCGCGCTTTAGGTCGGGAGCGGTTTATTATCCCGGAGATCGAACTCAGAGATAAGACCGGAAAGGTAGAGGATAAATTTCCGGGGACCTTCGACAGCCTGTACGAGCGGCGCGGCAGAACGAATGTCGGGGAACTAATCAATATCCTTCTGGAGCACCTTGAGGACGCCAACAAGGGCAAACTGCACAATGTGTTCCGAAACATCGATTTTAACAGTGAGGCCAACCTGGGGCAGGCACGGCAACGCAATACAAGGCTCATGAACCTGCTAGAAGACCTGGTTGCCCTGGACCTGAGACCCGAGTCCGTCGGACAAATGGATATCATCGGAGACGTGTACGAGTATTTGATCGCGCGTTTTGCCGCCACTGCAGGGAAGAAGGCCGGGGAGTTTTATACGCCGGCAGAGGTCTCGGAAGTCCTCGCGCGCCTCGTTGCCCCCAAACCAGGCGACCGCATCTGCGATCCGGCCTGCGGCTCGGGTTCCCTATTGATCCGCACAGCCAACCAGGCAGGCTCCGATGATTTTTCCCTTTACGGACAGGAAATGAACGGCAGCACCTGGGCCCTATGTAAAATGAACATGTTCCTGCACGGCATGGACGCCTCACGTATCGAATGGGAAGACACCATCCGCCACCCGGAATTTGTGGAAGACGACGCCCTGATGAAGTTCGACGTGGTGATCGCCAATCCGCCCTTCAGCCTGGACAAGTGGGGCCAGGAGATCGCGGCCCAGGACTGCTATGGGCGTTTCTTTCGCGGCATACCGCCTAAAAGTAAGGGAGACTGGGGCTTCATCTCCCATATGCTGGCAACGGCCATAGAGGGGAAGGGCCGCGTGGGTGTCGTAGTTCCCCATGGGGTGCTCTTCCGGGGCGGGCAGGAAGGGAAGATACGGGAAGCCGTGATTCGAGAGAACCTACTCGATGCAGTGATCGGGCTGCCCGCCAATTTGTTTTACGGCACGGGCATCCCTGCAGCCCTTATGATCTTTGACAAGTCTCGTGAGCCCAACGGCAAGAGCAATGTCCTTTTTATAGATGCGAGCCATGAATTCTCGCAGAACACCAACCAGAACAAGCTGAGGGAGCAGGATATCGAAAAGATCGTGGAAACTTTTAAAAGGAAAAAGACAATCGAGAAATATGCCTATCTTGCGTGCTATGCAGAGATCGAGGAAAATGAGTTCAACCTCAATATTCCCCGCTATGTGGACACCTTTGAGGAGGAGGAAGAGATCGACATCGCCGCCGTGCAGAAGGAAATCGAGGAGATTGAGGGGAGGCTCATAGAAACGCAGGCGAAAATGGCAGGGTATCTGAAGGAACTTGGATTTTGATGAAAGATCGGAACGAAAATAGGCCTGGATATAAGAAAACGAAGGTGGGGTGGATTCCGGAGAATTGGGAGCCTCAGACCCTTGGATCTATAACGAATATGAGTCAGTATGGGCTGTCCATGAATGCTCTAAATGGAGGGAACACAGCTTTCCTTCGAATGGGCAATATTGTGGATGGACAAGTATCTTTCAAGAATCTCGCTTATGTTGATATCCCAGATGCCGTTCGGTCAAAATACCTCATCAAGATGAATGATCTACTCTTCAACAGAACCAACAGTCTTGAACATGTTGGAAAGCTGGGCATAGTGACAAAAGCGAAACCGGCAGCTTTTGCTTCATATCTCATACGATTTCAACTCAAAGAAAGCCTAGCTTACCCTCCTTTTGTAGCCTATCTATTCAGCGCTACTGAATTCCGAAATAGACTAAAACGGCTGGCGACACCTGGCGTCTGTCAACACAACATAAATCAATCGGAGTTAAAGAGACAATTTGTAATCCCTATCCCCCCTCTTTCCGAACAGAAAACAATCGCCGAAATCCTCTCCACTTGGGATGAGGCCATCGATCAGAATCGAAAACTCATCGATGCGAAAAAGCGCCGCAAGAAAGCCCTCATGCAGCAATTGCTCACAGGCAAGAGGCGGTTAAAGGGATTCAATGAACCCTGGAATGAATATCTCCTTGGCAATCTGTTTGATGAGAGAAATGAAACGAATAATCATCATCTACCACTTCTAGCAATCACTGGAAGTCGTGGTGTGATCATGGCTTCCGAAATTGAGCGAAAGGACTCGTCAAGTGCGGACAAATCGAGATACAAGCGAATCGCTCCGGGAGACATTGGTTACAATACCATGCGAATGTGGCAGGGAGTATCAGCCGTTTCCAGCCTGGAGGGTATCGTAAGTCCTGCATACACTATCTGTACTCCTGGAAATCGTGTTGACGCTAGATTTATGGGCTATCTATTCAAATATCCCCCTATCGTCAATTTGTTTCGGCGTTATTCACAAGGGCTTGTTAGTGATACCCTGAATCTCAAGTTTCATAATTTTGCACAGGTCAAAATAAAAATACCCTCCCTCGATGAACAGCTATCCATAGCCGAGCACATCCGAGCCTTCGATGATGAAATCGAAACATTAGAACTCAAACTCACCACCCTTGAAAAACAAAAACGCGGGCTCATGCAAAAACTTCTGACCGGCGAAGTTCGGGTAACTCTATGAGGGAAAAATGAATACTATCATAAATATTTACTGTGACGAAAGCTGCCATTTGCCCAACGATGGGCAGAAGGCGATGGTGCTGGGGGCGCTTTGGTGTTTCAAGACCAAGGCTGCGGCGCATAATCGAGAAATCGCCGGACTGAAAGTCAAGTATCGGCTTTCCCGTTTTTTTGAAATCAAATGGACAAAGATTTCTTCCGGAAAACGCGATTTTTATGTCGATCTGGTCAACTATTTCCTTGACCAGAGGACGATGGGATTCAGAGCCTGGGTCATTCCCGATAAATCCTTGTTGGCACATGAAGATTTCAATCAAACCCACGACGAATGGTATTACAAGATGTATTTCTATTTATTGAGGAATCTGATCTCTACGGAAAGAAGATACCACATTTACATCGATATCAAGGATACACGGAGCAGGAAGAAACTGCGAAAGCTCCGGGAAGTATTGAGCAACGCAAATTACGATTTTTCCAGGCAAATCATTGAGCGAATTCAGCATGTCCGTTCACACGATATAGGCCTTATGCAGTTAGTTGATCTCTTGACCGGGGCGATTTCATACCATGCCCGTGGCCTCTCCAGTAGTCCGGCCAAAAATGATATCGTTGAACTGATCAAAAGAAGAACCGGTTTGAGCCTGGCCCGTAACACGCTTCCCAACGAGCGCAAATTCAATATTTGTATCTGGCGGGCAAATGGCGGGGTATTTAAAAATGCCTGATTGGTTGCCGGACATATTTTGCGTCGATCCTTGGACACATAATACATATGATTTGCTCTATGAAATCTTCTGCCGCGATATTCGTGACCGTGATCTTCGGTATTTGCGGAATGAAGTCTGGATTTTTCCAGATATGGAAGATGGCCGGGAAAAGATATTTTGGCATCTTACGACCCGTTCCGCCAAAAAAATAAAGATCCCTCGCCGGAAAAAGAAATTTTACCCGCCAGACCAGACTTACCTTGATGAAAGAAGGTATCCCGATTTACGCAGGTGCGAGAGGCTACCCTGGGTTAGGCCGACAATAGAAAACCCTGGGGAACCTGAAGTGCTCGCTTGGGACTATGAAGAGGGGGATTTGACGATAAAAACATATGTTTGGCTTAAAGATTATGATTTTGCCATAATTATGAAAAAGTATCCCAACAACAAGCGACGGTTGATCACTTCATTCTATGTGGATAGGTCTCATAAGCGGAAGGATTTTGAAAGGAAATATGCAAACCGTATCAAATAGAAAGGTCCGCTCGAACGGCGAACCCATCTCCTTTAGCTCTTACATCCGAATGGAATGGCTAATGAGTTAAATAATATTAGCTTTCTTTAGCGGAAATGTCAACAGGCAAGCGCAAAATTTTCCTTTGAACCCATATTTCACACATATGACGATAGGCCTTTTTTCCTGGTTGAATTCCTCTTCATGCGGCTTTCGTGGAAGCCATGAAAGGGGAAGATGTCACGGAAGTCACCATGGAAGTCAAGCGAATTCTGCTGGTTATCACCGAAGAACATTCCCGTAAGGAACTTCAGGGTCTGCTGGGGTTGAAAAACGCTGAGCATTTCCGCAAAGCCTATCTGTCGCTGGCCATAAGCGCCGGACTGGTGGAAATGACGCTGCCCGACAAACCAAAAAGCAGGCTTCAGAATACCGGCTTACGGAAACAGGGCACTCGTTGCAGAACAGGCTGACCGGAGAGATCCGGGTCAAGACATAGGAGATGCCTATGGAAGAGCAAACGCCCTATGACATACCGGAGCACGAGCTACCGAGTTATCTGGAGAAAGTCCAGTCTCAGCTCCCGGCCCTGCAGCTCCTCATGCAGCTCGGATGGAAATACCTGTCACCGGAAGAAACGGTTGACCTCCGGGGCGGTCGTCTCAGCTCCGCGATCCTTGAGCCAATCCTGGTGGATCATATTCGGAGCCACGGCCGCTACGAATTCAAAGGCCAGACCCATCCCTTTTCCGAAAATGCCATCCAAAACGCGGTTCAGGCCCTCAAGGGATTCCGGGCCACAGGCGCTACCCATCAAAATGAACAGGCCTATGACCTTTTATGCCTGGGGATCAGCGTGCCCCAGACCGTGGAGGGGGATACCAAGAGCTTTACCATCGACTACATAGACTGGAAAAACCCTGAAAACAACATTTATCACTGCACGGCCGAATACAAGGTAGAGCGGGTCGGGTATCAGAAGCATTATGTGCCGGACATTGTATTGTTTGTAAATGGCATCCCGCTTGTGGTGATGGAGTGCAAGCGCTCGTCCTACACACTGGCCAAAAAGAAGCCCATAGATCTTGCCATCGATCAGCTCGCCGATTACCAGGCGAGGGACGGCATTCCACAGCTCTTTCTTTATTGCCAGATGCTCCTGGCTCTGGCCCGGGACAAGGCGCGGTATGGCACCACGGGCACGCCGCGACCTTTTTGGGCCATATGGAGGGAACAGAATCTTGATGAGACGATTCGGGATACCCTTCATCGGGAGGAACTCCATGAAAAGGATGTTCATAAGCTCCTTTCTGGGCCATTTCAAGACGTCCAAAGGGCATATCGAACTATCCTGAAGCAGGGACGGGAGATCTACGAGCAGGACCGTGCGATTTATTCCCTGTGTCGTCCGAATCGACTATTGCAATTGGCTTACAAATTTATCCTGTTTGACAACGGCATCAAGAAAATCGCCCGGTATCAGCAGTTCTTTACGGTCCATGATATCCTAAAAAGGGCTCATAGCGCGGCCCCGGATGATCCGAGACCGGGGGGCGTTGTCTGGCATACCCAGGGGAGCGGCAAGTCTCTGACCATGGTGATGCTGGCAAAATCCCTGGCACTGCACCGCGACATCCTGATTCCCAAGATCATTCTGGTGACCGACCGGATCGATTTGGACGACCAGATCTGCGGCACCTTTCGGGCCTGTGGTCTGGAGCCGGAACAGGCAAACACGGGCAAACATCTTGTGGAACTTCTCCTTGACCATCGGACCCATGTGGTCACAACACTCATTCACAAATTCGCCACAGCCGCATCCAGCCGAATGTTAAGTGGGGCCGACCGAAACACCTTCGTCCTTGTGGACGAGGGGCATCGCAGCCAATACGAAGAGCAGCACGCCCGAATGCGATTGGCCATGAAAGGGGCCTGCTTTATTGCCTTTACGGGCACCCCGCTGGCCAAATCCGCAAAGAGGAATACCTTTGCAAAATTTGGGGACCTCTTCAGGCCCCCATATACCATTTCCCGAGCCGTTGAAGACAAGGCGGTAAAACCCTTGCTCTACGAAGCACGGGATGTGCCCCAGGAGGTGGAAAGGGATGCCATCGACGGCTGGTTTGAGAAGATGACCATCGGGCTCACCAAAGACCAAAAGGCCGATCTCAAAAGAAAGTTTTCAACGGAGCGCCAACTCAACAGGGCCACCCAAAAAGTGCGCATGATTGCTTGGGACATCAGCCTTCATTTCACCGTTGGCTATCAGGGAACGGGGCTCAAGGGGCAGCTTGTTTCTCCCGACAAGGAAACATCCCTTAAATATAAGCACTTCTTGGACGAGTTCGGTCTGGTGTCTACGGAAGTCCTCATTTCTGCTCCTTCCGTGACTGAGGGCGAAGACAAAGGGTCCGGGCCTTCGCACGAGGAAAAGACCTTCTGGAAGGAGATGATGGATCGCTACGGATCTGAGAAGAACTACAACAAACAGCTGATCAACGCCTTTAAGAATGGTGAAAACCCGGAAATCATCATCGTCGTGGATAAATTGATCACCGGCTTTGATGCCCCGTGCAACACGGTCCTTTATCTTGCCCGAAAATTGAAGGAACATACCCTCCTCCAGGCCATTGCCCGGGTGAACCGCCTTCACGAAGACAAGGAATACGGGCTGATCCTCGACTACAGCGGCGTGATTGAGGAGCTGGACCGAGCCATTGACTTTTACGGGCAGCTGGCGGACTATGACCGGGGCGACCTGGAAGAGACGGTCACCTACATTGCCGATAGGGCAAAGAAATTGCCGCAGCTCCATTCGAACCTGTGGGAGCTGTTCCAGACAGTGAAAGGAGCGACAGACCCTGAAGTCTATGAGGTGCATCTGCGCGATGCTGACTTGCGTAACAGGTTTTACGAGCGCTTCAGTCTCTTTGCCCGCACGCTCTCCCTCGCCCTGTCATCCACGAATTTTCTGGGGACCACATCACCTAATGTGATCAGAAGATACAAGGCCGATCTCAAGTTCTTCCAGAATCTAAGGGCCTCCGTGGCACAACGCTACCAGGAGAGTATTGATTTTTCAGAATATGAGCCGAAGATCAAGAAACTGATCGATACACACGTGGGGGCTGGTGAAGTTAAACAGCTTTGCGAACCCATAAACCTTCTCGATGCCAAGGAACGGCAGCAGGCGCTCAAGGATGATGGCGAGAGCCCAGGGGCCAAGGCAGACATGATTGCCTCTGCGACCCGGCATGCGATCGAGCAGGAAATGGCCAAAGACCCTGCCTTTTATAAGAAATTTTCAAAACTTCTGGAAGAGGTGATAGAGGCGTACCATGAGGGGCGGCTGCAGGCCCTCGAGGCCCTTGAGAAGATCAAGGATATCTCCACAAAGGTGGTTACGCACACCGATGACGATATCCCCTATGAACTTGTGGGAAGAGATATGGCGCGTCGTTATTTCGGCTGTGTTCGAGAGCCGATGGCCGTATACGCGGTAGACAATGACAAACCAGGGATGGAGATCGCGCTTCGGATTGTGGAGAGGATATCCCCGCACAAGATTCGAGATTGGCGCTCAAATCAGGATGCCATCAACAGAATGCGGGGCGAGATCGACGATATCCTTTTTGAAGTGGCCGAGGAACATGGCCTTACCCTTTCTCTGGATGACCAGGACGCCATCATTGATCGGTGCATAGAGGTGGCCATAGCCAATGAAGACTAAAGCCGAAGAACATCTCCTTGATTTCGCGTCAAGAAAGATCCCCTACCTCCTTCATCGGGGGGATTGCAAGAGGCTACGGGTGGTCGTGTCTCCTGATTTGACGGTAGAGGTGTTCGCCCCGAAAACCGTCACTGATGATGCGATTTTCATGGCGCTCCAAAAAAAGGCTCCATGGATTGCCAGGACTCTTGATAAGGTGGAGGCCTATCATCCCTTGCCCACTCCCAAGCGATACGTTAGCGGAGAAACCTTTATTTATCTGGGCAGGCAGTATCGACTTAAAGTAGAAAAAGGGAAAAAGCAGCCTGCAAAACTTCTGGGACATTTTCTTTGTGTCCAAGTAAAGGAAAAGTGCAATCCTCAAAGCATCAAGAAGGCCGTAGATTCGTGGTATAGAAAAAGGGCTCATGAGGCCTTGGACAGCTATATGGAAAGATGCTTCACCATTGCATCCCGTCATGCTGTCCCGAGGCCCGAAATGGTGATTCGTACTATGCGCAGGCGATGGGGTAGTTGTAGTCCCTCAGGCCGAATTACGCTCAATCTCAATCTGGTGCTCGCGCCGGTGCAATGCATTGAGTACGTCATAATGCATGAACTCTGCCACCTGAAACACAACAACCATTCAAAGGCATTTTACTCATTGTTAAGCCGGTGCCAACCGGATTGGCGTAAACGAAAAGAAACCCTGGATAGGTTCAGACTATCGTGATGCTCATTAAGAGACAATTCTTTTCGGTTATGGCCCTGTGATATCTGGCTCAGAGAATTTGGGTTAACGAGGGGTATGGAAACTCGGTGATTCCAACCAGGCCTCAACCGGGTCTAATGCCTTCGTCAGTGGTGTCGGCGGGTCATCGCTGGAGTCTCGCATACGCTCCCAGGTCGTGTCAGCAATGTGGGCCTGTAAACCGTTTTGCCTTTGAATGTGGCCTTTCGAAGTTTGAAGTCGGTTTTCTGCTCTGGATCAGCAATGATCTTCCGTAGTCTCTCCTCGATTATGGCCCTTACCTTGATTACCCCATGAGGCGGACTGCATGTATTTCGCATAGTTGCGATCAGAGCCTGGCTATCTCTGACGATTCCTTTGGCAGGCGGAATACTGCTTTGGATTAGACCGCCCACAATTGATATCATAGGTTGGGTCGGCTGTGATGCGCAAGGGGCAATAGAAATTATGAAAAGCGGTTGATGAATGGGGTGGAAACGAATAGAGTGTTATTGCTTGGGGCTTTGAAGTTCGATGAATTCGTAATAAGTCTGAAATCATCCTTTTGTCATTCCGGCCCCTTGGAAAATGCGGGATAAACTGCAGCCGGAATCCGGTATTTTCCATTGGTTACGGAGGCTCTGGACTCCGGAACCTGTCCCGGATCCCGGATCCGGTCCGGGACAGGCTTTGGTCCGGGGTTCACCGGAGTGACGACTTTTTACGAGACCATCAAATTTGAAAAAGGCCGGATTGATACAAAGACGCGAGTTTCTTGCTGATCAACTCTTTCCTAAAAGTAATGATATGGGGGATCTCCACTTCCCTTTGACAAGGCGCGGGGAAAACGTTCGCCATGCATTTTCAAATAGTCACCCATTCCGGGCCAGGGGATGAATTTGTTTCCCGGATTCAAGTCTGGGCCAAGGAGGTCCTGGAAAGGGGAGCCCCTGCGCTCCTGCCTCCGGATTTGTTTATCAATATCTGGGCCAACATGGAAGACCTGGCAACCTTTTACCGGCAAGAGCGGGAGGCGTTGGGGGTCGTTACAGGGGAAGAGACCGATTTCCTCGCCACTCACGAGGCCTGGAGGGGTCACCCCAGGATCCATATTTGTGAACAGAGGGTCAGCGGTGTACCCCTCGGAGCCGTCCAGGGCGCCCTGCACCATGAGATCGGCCATGCCTTTCACCATGGAAGCCGAGAATTCTACACCTTTCGGTTCTCAAACAGACTTCAAGAGACTGGACGTTCTTGCGGACTGGACTCGTCGCTTCTCCAGCAGTTTATCTACTTCCTTTCAATCGCGATCAAGGACAATGACGTGGTCCGGTGGCTTGCCAGGATAGGCCTTGGTTTTAGCCAGGTGGCCCTTATCAGACACCTGATAACGGATACACGAGAGGAACGCCAGGCCTGGGAGGTGGCCTCCTCCTCTCCTGCCCTGCGAAAGATAACCCTGGCGGCCTTTCTCAAGATCCTGTCTCCGGTCGAGACAATGATCGCAGCGGGGGTGAAAGAGGCACCCGCCCTCAAGGAACAATGGAAAACGGCCTACCAGTGGCTTCCGGAAAGGGAACGCGAAGGGCTTTACCTTTTTGCACAACGCACCTTTGAACCCGAAAACAAGCGCTTTCAGGAGAGGTTGGAAAAGGTCGCTTTGGAACTGATCACCCTTCCCGGTCTGTGACGTTGGCTCCAGGGACGGAAAGGCAAGACCAGATGAGCCATCCATATCTTCTTGAGGATCTAAAAAGATGTGAGCTTTGCGAACACAGATGCCGCGTAAACCGGTTGGATGGCCAGACCGGGGTCTGCCGGATGACAACACCCGAAATTGCCTCTGCAACCCTCCATCCAGCCCCCCCGGAGAGTTACACCGTCTTTATGGCGGGCTGTAACTTCAAGTGCCTGAATTGCCAGAACTGGACAATATCCCAGTACCCCGACAATAGAGACAAACAAAGGGGATACAAAGATCCCGATGGGTTGGCAGAGGAGTGTACAAGAAACCTGGATTCCCTGTCAGGCAGGGCCCTGGGGGCGGACAGGATCTTTTTTTCAGGCGGGGAACCCACCATCCACCTGCCCTATATAGAAAAAGTTGTTGAAGCAGCAAGAAAGATACGACCCGATACCAGGGTAAACTTTGATACCAACGGCTATATGACCGAGGAGAGCCTTGAACGGGTGTTGGCCTTTACCACATCGATTACCTTTGACCTGAAGGCCTTTGACGATGAGCTTTTTCTCGCCCTGACAGGGGCCTCTTCCAAACCGGTCTTAAGAAACGCCAGGTCCATCGGACGATATGCCAAGCACAAACTCTGGGAGTATCGGATTGTTGTCATCCCGCAGATAAACGAAGACGAGATAAGACCGCTCACGGAATTTATCGCAGACGTCGATCCTTCCCTGCCCGTATGCTTTCTGGCCTTTAGACCCAACTTTGTCCTGGAAAACCACCCTGGAGCCGACAGACCCCTTATGGAGAGATGCGTGGCCATTGGAAGGGAGGCTGGGCTGGAAAATGTCTCCTGGTCCGGGCATCCAGGCCTACCGGGGGAGGTAAGAGACCTTGAAGGTGACATCCAGGGGAGATATGGGTCACAGGGCGCCCGTCTTGCCGGTTCGTATGCCCTTTATGCCGGGTGTTCAACCCACCCCAGGGGCTGTTCAACCTGCACCTCAAACCAGGCATGCAGGGTCAAAAGATACATCCCCAGGCGGGTGACCTAAAAATAACGCCCCGGCCCTTCACGCGGCTGGCCCGAAGGCTCGAAAGGCTATTTGATCTTTTCACTTTGCGAGATCTTTTTGAGACGGTTTGAGACCCACCCGGCTTCACGGTCAAAACCCACATTCCGGTAGAGCTGAAGGAGCCTCCCATAGCGATCCGCCACATCAAAGCCGATACTGAATTGAAGTTTTCTCAGACAGACAGGACAGAGGTGAAGCGGTCTGGAATCGCTCTCTTTGAGATGATTGGAACCGTTCATGACGCACCTGAAAAAGATGCAGTGATTAAGCGCAAACATATGGCCTGTTTCGTGCGCCAGGACCTTCAGGCTTCTTTTCAACAGGAGCCGGTCATATCCCTCACCGCGTTCTTCCCCGTAAAAGACTGGATCGTAGCGGGCAAAGCTAAAGACACCCACACGGTCATGAAGCGAGGCCTGTCCAAAGACGAAGTTCCAGGATGGGTGGGGATAGAGGTCCGCCATGGTAATGGCCAGGAGACAAAAGGCGTCTCTTGGCAGGTCTTTCTTGAGAACGGCCAATATCTGGGTGGAGAGCAGCTGGCGATTGCCGGTGTAAGGGTTCAGGCGGGTCTTGACCCCCAGTTGTGAAATATCCAGGGGTGGCAGCAACTCCACATCCATGGCAAAGTAATCGGCTGCATAGGTTTTGAGCGTGTCAAGGGACGGTCCTTCGGTCTCTGAGAATGCCCCAAGGGGCTGCAGATAGATCCGGTGGCGGATCAGGGTTGGGATGTTGGGATTTGCGCCGACAAACTCATCAAATGTCTGGCCGGATTCAGGATGCTGTGCCAGCCAGTCGCCCGGCTTCGGGGCAGGGATCGGCTCAAAATCATCGCCAGGATCAAAGGCCAGGCAAAGCGCCTGGGGAAGTCCCTTGGTAGATCCAATGGCGCGGATCCGTTCAGTCTTGTCAGGCGGTTGAAAGGCCATGGCCGGACACAGCGAGAGGATCAGAACCAAAAAGGTGCGAATCAGCGTTTGCCCTATTCTTGAAAGCGGGCTCACCATTGCCAGACATCCAGAGATTGAAGTTTGACTAATTCGCAAAAAATCGTAACATTTTGCCTTTCTTCAAAATTGGAACTTAGACAGGGGAATGGGGATTCCGTTTTGAAGGGTGTATCCCTGTCTGA
>CAZXCQ010000082.1:0-22295 GCA_964639275.1 uncultured Desulfobacteraceae bacterium
TGTTTTGGATTTTGAACATTGGAATTTGGATATTGTTTGTGATTTGGAAACCGGGCACCCACCGATAGGTGGGGAGTCCGAAGGACAAACCGGGGACCCGCCGATAGGTGGGGAGTCCGAAGGACAATTTGAATATTGTGATTTCGTTTAACTCACCGTTGACGGTGCTATCAAATTGCCAAAATTAAGGACAGGATTTATGAGACAGCGTACTAGATGTTACGTTTTTTCAAAATTGCCTGGACTTCTGGGGTAATTTTGAATATAGATCGTATTTGGTTCAGGTGCTCGTATAAAGCCTAAGAGGGAACCCCGTTAGAACCGGGGGCGGGCCCGCCGCTGTGATCGGGGACGAACGTCGCAATACGGCTGTTTGTTTTGGCCGGATGGCCACTGTCTCGCTTCGAGCGGGACGGGAAGGGGCGGCCAGTAGGATGATCCGAAAGCCAGAAGACCTGCCTGAACAGGGGAAATACCTCCGTGGTGTGTGGTAACCCCAGCGGTCTTGAGGACAAAAAGGGACGCCCCCAGATCGATTATCGATCTGGGGTTTTTGTTTTATGAGTCTGAAGGGAGAAAAGCGATGATGAATGTCTTTATCAGGGGTGGACCAGTCATGTACCCCCTTCTGGCCTGTTCCATCATTGCCCTGACAGTGATCATCGACCGATTGATCTTCTGGATCAGGGAAGATATGAGGAGAAATCAGCCGCTCGTTGATCATGTCCTGGAATTGTGCCAGCGGGGTGATTGGGATGCGGTCAGGCAGAAGGTGAAAGGTTCGAAGGACTATGTGACCCGAATCCTCGTGAGCGGGATTGTTCATAAGGAATTCTCCATGACCAAGGCAATGGAATCCGCTGCTGCAGAAGAGATCAAGCGGATGCGGCGGTTTATGGGGGCGCTGGATACGATGATTACAGTGGCCCCGCTCCTTGGCATATTTGGGACAGTGCTGGGGATAATCAGCTCCTTTGATCTCCTGGGAATGAGCGGCATAGAACACCCAAAGGCTGTAACCGCAGGGATTGCCCAGGCCCTGATAACAACAGCTGCAGGACTGGGGATCGCGATTCTTTCGGTCTTTCCGTACAACTACTTTAACAGTCGGATGGAAAACGCCGCCCTTACCATTGAGAAATATACCACGAGCCTCGAGATAGTCTATGAAAAGCTGAGCCATGAGGAAAACGTAACCTCTCAATAAGCTGGGGTAAAGGCGTGGCATGGGGTCTTTTTTTTCCACATGCCCCCATATGACATGGTCTAGCGGCCGTCACAAAATGGCGTATCGGAAAACAACGCCATAGCCTTAAGGGGTGGAGTGAAGATACGCCATTTTGAGACGGCACTGCCGGGCGCCTTATTAGAGGCATGTGGAAAAAAAAGACCCCGTGCCGCGCCAGAATCCATTCACCTCCCCGTGTTTTTGAGAAGTTACAGGAAAACGAGCAAAAGGAGGGTTCAGCATGAAGGTCAACCTCCAGACGAGACGAAAGGTTCGCATTGAGATGTTGCCCCTGATCGACATCGTCTTTCTGCTGCTGGTGTTTTTTATCTATGCCATGCTGTCGATGGCGGTACACCGCGGGCTGCCGGTCATCCTGCCTACTTCCAGCACTGCCAGGATCGAAAAACACCTGCTCCTCTCGGTGACGGTAAAATCGGACGGCACCATATTCCTCGACAAGGAAGAGATCCCCCTTGGGTCTTTGAGAGAGGCATTGAGAACAAAGGCCCAATCCGAAGAGGAGCCGGGGGTCTTGCTCTTTGCCGACCGAGGGCTTCCATACCAAGATCTCTTTCGGGTACTGGACGAGATCAGGATGGCAGGGCTCAATCGGATCTCTCTCCAGGCGGAGGTCGAAGAGAAGCGGTGAGACGTCTCCTGCTGGCTGGAGCCCTGGCCGTGGCAGTACACGGCTACCTGTTGGGGAGGGAGCCGGATTGGCTCAAGAGAAGGCCTCTGGATAGACCCAACCCCCCGGTCATAACCATGACCCTCACACACCTGCTGCCGCCGGCGCCCGAGCCAAAGCCCCTGGCAAGCCCCCCCATCATCCCCCTCAAAAAGAGTGCAGGCGTTCCCAAAATGGAAACACCAAGGCCGGAAGAGCCAAAACCGGTTCCCAGACCCATACCCATAAAAAAGGCAAAAAAAGAGTCAAGAAAGATGCCCAAGCCCAAAAAGAAGGATGCCAGGCGCCCGGAGAAGCGAGCCAGGCCCAAAGAAAAGGCCACTGAACCTGAACCAAGACCGATCATGGCCTCATTTCAGCCAAAGAAAGAAATCCAGACAAAGCCCGCGCCAGATATCCCTGTCCTTTCAAAGTCAGGGCCTGTTTCTGAGCCGCGAGGGCCTGAAGTAACGGAGAGGCCATCGGACCCTTTGTTTGAGATTCCGGATGATGTTCTTGCGGAAACGAGATCTGCGAAAAGGACCAACATGGCGTCATTGCCACCGGTTGAGCCCATTCGTCAGGCCCGACCGGCATATATGAAAAACCCCCGGCCCGAATATCCAGGGCTGGCCAGGCGGAGGGGTTACCAGGGGACGACTATCCTTGAGGTCCTGGTTGGCCGTACCGGGAGGGTGATGGGGATACGGGTGTTAAAGTCCAGCGGGTACAGGATCCTGGATGATGCAGCAGTCGACTCTGTCAAGACCTGGCTTTTTGAACCGGGGACAAAAGGGGATGAGAAGGTGGAGATGTGGGTTCGGGTTCCGATGCGATTTGAGTTGAAATAAGTGTAACACTTTAGTTTGTGAAAGCCGGGCAATGGGGATTCCGAACCCCATTGCCCTCTCCAAGTGCCGATTTTGAAAAAACTAAATTGATACAAATAAGTAGGTTTTTTGGAGTTCAACGCAAAACCAAGGACCGGTACATGCGGAGGGCCAAGAGCCTCCCGGCTTTTCCAGGGGCAAGACCTTGGGCTACTCGGCCGATATCCTCGGGTTCGGAAAGATGCCTTATTCGCGGAGGAGCCCTTTTCTGGTTTATGCGGGTCAGGGAATGGTGTATACTGTGTCTGAAGGATATCAAGAGAGGTGGAAGTCATGTTATACGGTGCAATGAATTTTCCCGTAAGACCCGTGATAAAGGAGATTGAGGCAATCTCAGCCCTGGGTTTTGACTACCTGGAGTTGGCCATGGATCCCCCCAGGGCCCACTACAAGACCCTACGCGAGCAAAAAGAGGAAATAACGGGGGCCCTGAAGCGCTCAGAGATGGGTCTTGTCTGCCACCTCCCCACCTTTGTATCAACCGCCGATCTCACACAAAGCCTCAGAGAGACCTCGGTCGATGAGGTGATAAAGTCCCTTGAGCTGGCAGCCGAGCTGCACTCCCTTAAGGTCGTGCTTCATCCCGGTTTTATTGGAGGGTTGGGCGTCTTTGTGATGAATACGGCCAGGGAATACGCCTTCGAGAGCCTGGATGCCATTGTGAAAAGGGCGGATCAACTTGGACTCACCCTTTGCATCGAGAATATGTTCCCAAGGTCCAATTCGCTTATCAACCCGGAGGACTTTGTTGAGGTCTTTGAGCAGTTCCCCACACTCAAGCTGACATTTGATACGGGGCATGCGAACATGGGTAGTGGCGGGGGGAAGCGGATCTTTGATTTTATTGATCGTTTTTATGGGCGAATCGACCATGTCCACGCAAATGATAACTTTGGCAAGGAGGATAACCACCTGCCCATTGGTGCCGGGACCATTGATTTTCAATCGGTGGTCAGGTCACTCAAAAAGGTCGGCTATGACGCCACAATTACCCTTGAGGTCTTTTCTCGAGACCGGGATTATCTTGAGATAAGCAGAGACAAGTTAAAGGCCATGTTTGCTTCGGTTTAGGTGCGTTGACAGGAGGCCTCATGAAAGGGATTGTCCTCAATAAGGTGCCTTCCATCATCGCTTATGTATTTTTTATATGCCTTTTGGCGCCTTTTATGGTTCAGCAATCGTATGGAGTGCCGATTGAGCGTTTGCAGGCCACCCTTCCCGGTCAGATAGAGGGGTGGCGAGCCGGGGCTGAGGACCGCCTTTTTGACCCTGAGACGATCTTTGAGTATATCAACGGCGGAGGGGAACTCTACAAGGCATACAATATGCAGAGGTGTCTTTCCCGCTCCTACACCCATCCGGATGGTCCAGCCATTGTGCTGGACATATTTGATATGGGCTCTTCCGGCGATGCATTTGGGGTCTTCACCCACGACCAGGAGGGAGAGGCATTAGAAATAGGGCAGGGGGGGTTTTATCGTTCTGGCTGGCTCAGGTTCTGGAAAGATCGCTTTTTTGTCTCCATATATTCAGAGGCGGAGACCGCTCCCGCGGAAAAGGCTGCAAAGAAACTGGCCGCGGCCGTGGCCTCACTCATCCCGGCTGAGGGCCCGAGGCCTGATGTGGTATCAAGATTGCCCGGAGAGGGGCTCCGACCCAGAAGCGTAAGGTACCTTCACCACCCGACCGTGCTCAACTATCATTTCTATCTGGCAGACAAAAACATCCTCAATCTGGGAGCCGGCACAGAAGCTGTGCTTGCCTCGTATCAGCAGGAGGGCCAGGGATCGGCATATCTCCTCCTGGTCGTGTACCCGGATACCGTAAAAGCAGAAAAGGGGCTCCAGGGCCTGATTACGCATTATCTCCCTGAGGCAGGGGCAGGAGGCCTCGCCTTGCTGGAAAACGGGAAGTGGTCCGGTGCCAGGAGGGAAGGAAGGCTCCTGGTGATCATCCTCGATTCAGAGAGCAGAGGGTTGGCCGAGGCCCTCCTGGCCAGGGTGAGAAAAAAGTGATCCGTTAGCAACTTCGGGCATGGCCAGGCCCTTTGGGGTATATGGGGATTGTGGGTATGAAAGAAAAGGGCAGAGTGATTACAAGGCGCGATTTTATGCGTGCCAGCTCATGTGTGGCAGTAGGGGGTCTTATCGGGTTGCCCCTGATGGGTCATTCCCCTGGAAGGGCCGCTGAGAAAAAGAGCCGGGTGGCGCTGGTCCGTGACAAGGACGTCCTGAACGGCCGTGGGCATGTGAGACCGGATATCCTCAAGGGGATGCTGGACCGGGCCGTAACCTCCATTCTTGATACGAATGATCCGGTGACGGCGTGGCGACAATTGGTGGGGCCTTCCGATATTGTGGGGGTCAAAAGCAATGTCTGGTATCACCTCCCCACCCCGAGGCCGCTGGAGGAGGCGATTTTGATGCGGCTTTTGGATGCCGGTGTCAGAGAGCAAAGCGTCTCGATTGATGATCGGGGCGTCCTTCAAGACCCGGTCTTTAAAAATGCCACGGCCCTCATTAATGCCCGCCCCATGCGGACACACAATTGGTCAGGGCTGGGGACTCTTTTAAAAAACTATATTATGTTTGTTGATACGCCCTGGACCTATCACGGCAATGCCTGTGAGAATCTGGGTGCTATCTGGAGGCTTCCCGTCGTTAAAGACAGGACCCGGCTCAACATCCTGGTAATGCTTACACCGCTTTTTCACGGCATGGGGCCGCATCACTTTAATCCCCGGTTTACATGGCCTTATTGCGGGCTGATCGTCAGCACCGATCCTGTCGCGGCTGATGCCACCGGCGCCAGGATTATTCAGGCCAAACGCAATGCGTTTTTCGGGAAGGTAAACCCCATAAGCCCCCCGCCACGGCATATTGAAATGGCTGATACCCGCTTCGGGCTGGGCAACAGCCGCAAGGAGTTGATTGACCTGACCCGGCTGGGATGGGATAAGGACATCCTCATATAGTCCCTGTGCCATGGCAAGGATATTGATCGTCTTTCTATTGACTTCCGCCCTTTTTGGTCTTAGGATTCTTTTTATGAGGAAGGTAGAAGGGCATGGATGAGGAAGAATATAACCAGAAGTACGCAAAGTTGAGGATACTCAAGAGTATCCAGGAGTATCTAAAGCCTGGAAGTGACTCTTCCACAGCAGTATACCCGATCAATGTGCCCGATGATCTGCTCTACCAGGTGCTCAAGCTGGAAGGGGCTCAGAGTGCCGACAGATTAATCCATAAGATCTTCAAGATGGGCCTGACCCTCTGGAGCGAAAAATTCTATAATGAGTCCTTTGGCTCGCAGGCGGATCTGGAGAGGTTTATCGAGCTGGTAAAAAAGCGTAACAGAGAATAACGGGACCTCAAAAAACCTTCTCCCAAGGCCCCGGCTTTTTGGACGAGGCTATGGGCTTGCGCAGAAATAACTTCACATTTTCGCATCCCATCTTCAGGTCATCTTTGGCCGCACCTCAATCGCAAGATCCTCGAAATAGTACTACTATTCCTGTGGTCTTGCTCAATCGGTGCAGCCAAATCTGACCCAAATCTGGACGCCAATTCTGCGAAGTTATTTCTGCGCAAGCCCTATCAGGGCGTAGGTCTGGGTAGAACACCCGCCCTCTCAGCAATTTGGGGGACCCGGTGTTCCCATTCGATGGCCATCAGGTGAACGCCTGCCACCCCTTCCATCTCCTTGAATTCCTCGATCTGCTCCAGGGCAATCTTGATGCCTTCTTCGGCCACTTTTCCCTTTCCAGCCCCTCTCAGGCGCTGGACGATCTCATCAGGGACGTCCATCCCCGGGACCTGCGTGGCCATATACCTGGCCATACCAACGCTTTTCATGGGGGTGACACCGGCAAGGATGTAGCATTTTTCGTGTAGCCCCATGTCCACGGCCATCTTCATAAACGCCCTAAATTTTTCCATGTTGTATATGCATTGGGTCTGGATGAAATCGGCGCCTGCCTCAATCTTTTTCGCGAGGCGATGTACGCGGAACTCAAAGGGGTCTGCAAAGGGGTTTGAGGCCGCCCCAATAAACAGTCTGGGCGGTACGTCAATCTCCTCGCCATTTAGGAATTTGCCTTCGTCGCGCATCATCCTGACCAGGGAGATGAGCTGCATCGAATCAATGTCGTAAACATTCTTGGCCTCAGGGTGATTCCCGAAACGTTGGTGGTCACCCGAGAGGCAGAGCATATTACGGATCCCCATGGCATAGACACCAAGGATATCACTCTGGATGGCAAGGCGATTTCTGTCACGGCAGACCATCTGGAAATTGGGCTCAACACCTTCCTGGAGCAATAGGGTGGATGCAGCCCAACTGGACATCCTGACCACTGCGGTCTGATTGTCGGTCACATTTACGGCGTCAACCATCCCTTTTAGGTGGGAGACCTTCTCTTTGAGGTGCTCGACATTTGCGCCTTTAGGGGGCCCACATTCACCGGTAAAGGCAAAGTGACCCGCCCTTAAGACCTTTTCGAGGTTACTTCCGGATTTCAAATCAGTCATTGTACGAGATCCTCCCTGACACTCTTCCTGGGGCCGCCATCCCTGGCAGTGGTCCAGACCTTGGCGGGTCTTAATTCCAGGAGTTCATCCAGACGACCCTCTTCCATTTTCTTTCTGACGATCATATCCCAGATGCAATCAACCTCTCTCGAGATCTCGCACTTACCATTTGCGGAGCCGCCGCAAGGCCCGTTCAGCAGACTCTTGGAGCAGCGTGCAATGGGGCACATCCCCCCAAAATGGTGGGTGATACAGGTTCCGCATCCTGCGCACCGCTCTTCCCAGATGCCATGTTGAACCGCACCGCCAAAAAACTTGGTGTTTACGGCCGGGAAGAAACGACTCCCGGGATATCTCTCCGACAAGAACTGGGGACCCACCCCGCAGGCCATGGATAGGATGGCATCATATTGGCCCACCATGTCTTTTACCTGGTCCACATATTCAGGGTCGCACTGTCTTTCCAGTGTCTTTTCATCCACTTCCAGTACATCCCCCTGCTTTTTTCGGGCGATCTTTAAAACGGAGGCCAGGATTCCCACCTCCTTGGTGCCACCCACATTGCACACAGTGACACATCCTTTGCATCCAAGGATCAGGATCTTTCTGCAATCCTGGATCATTTCCAAGATTTCCTTGATGGGTTTTCTGTCAGCAACTATCATTTTTCACCCCTTTGCACCGCCTTCTTGCCGTTCACCGGGCTCGGACCCAGTTCTTTGATCCTTGCCACCATCTCCCTCGCGATCTCCGCAAATCGCGGTCCTTCACCGGCAGAAAGGTTGAACATCTCCACACGTTCCGGTTCAAGCCCTATCTCCTCAAGGATCTTCTTTACATATCTTACCCGCCTTCTGGCCTTAAGGTTGCCGGTTAGAAAATGACATTCGCCTTCAAGGCAACCTGCCACATAGACCCCGTCTGCACCGTCCTCAATGGCCTTCAGGAGGTGCAGGATATCTACACGTCCGGTGCAGGGCACCTGAATAATTCTTACTTGGCTCGGATATGAAAGTCTCATGGAACCTGCCAGGTCCGCCGCCGAGTAAGCTCAGTACTGACAGCAGAAGGCAAGTAGCCGTGGTTCAAAGTTATCTGACATGTTTCCTCCTTATCATGAACTTGCTTGATGCAACCGGATCCTGAGGTCTCGGGAATGGGAGAGGCACTCAGCCAACCTGAAACAGGGCATCGGTCTTGGCTATGATCTGTTCGTCGGTGAAGTGGTCCAACCGGATCGCCTTGCCCGGGCACTCGGCCACACAGGCACCGCAACCCCGGCATTCGGCCGGGTCGATCACTGCATGCCCCTCTTCCCCAATCCGGGGGGCCCCATACGGACATGTCCTAACACAGGTGACACAGGCCGCACACCGGTCAGGATCCACTGTTGCCACCACCCCACCAACAAGGATACTCTCCCTGGAGAGGATGGTCATACTCCTGGCTACGGCCGCCTTGGCCTGGGCAATGCTCTCATCCAGGGGTTTGGGGTAGTGTGCGAGACCGGCCATGAATAGCCCATCTGAGGCAAAGTCTACCGGCCTCAACTTCATGTGGGCCTCGATCAAGAAGCCCTCGTCATTGACCGGGACCTTGAACAGCTCGCACAGTTCTTTGTTTTCGTTGGGTATGATCGCTGAAGCAAGCACCAGGAGATCGGGTGAGAGCCGGATGGCCCTGCCCAGCACGTGGTCGATGACCACCAGCGAAAGGTTGTCGGAATCATCTACCTCGGCCTGGGGCAGGTGTTCGAGGTCATACCGGATAAAGGTGATGCCTTCCTGTCTGGCCTCCCTGTAAAGGTCTTCACGAAATCCGTAAGTGCGGAGATCCCGGTATAGGATATATACATCCATCTCGGGGTTCATCTTTTTGAGGGTCCTGGCGCTCTCCAGACTATGGGTACAGCAGGTCTTGCTGCAATAGGGCCTTTCGGGGATCCTGGAACCCACGCACTGTATGAAGACCGCTGTCTTGGCCTCAGCGATGCGATGATCGCCTGACAAGATGGCCTCGTCAAGGTCCAGATGGGTAAGGACCCCGGGGTGTTCCCCATACAGGTACTCCCTGGGCCGGTACTCCTGGCCTCCGGTAGCAAAGATGGTGGCCCCATGCTCGATCAGAGTCTCCTGACCCTTTCCATTCAACCCGGCCAGGGTGGTGGTGAAGTTACCGATAATGCCCGTGGTATCTTTAACCTTTGTTTCAAGGAAGATCTCTATATTGGCGTGTTCCCGGACCTGCTTGATAAGGCCCTGGAGATAGGGGGCCACTTCCTCCCCTTTCCAGGTGGAGCGGAGCCTTAAGGCCACTCCTCCGAGTTGTCCGGATCTCTCCACCAGATATGTCTGACAGCCCTGTTCGGCCACCCCCAGGGCCGCCTCCATACCGGCCACCCCACCTCCTATGACGAGGGCAGAATTCTTTACACCAAGGGCGATTTGCTGAAGAGGCTCTACCAGGGCGGCCTTGGCAACGGCCATACGGACCAGGTCTTTGGCCTTTTCGGTCGCATTTTCGGGATCATCCATATGGACCCAGGTGTCTTGATCCCGGATATTTGCCATTTCAAAGAGGTATTTGTTGAGCCCGGCATCCCGGATGGTCTCTTGAAAAAGAGGTTCATGCGTACGCGGGGAGCAGGAAGCCACCACCACGCGGTTGATCCCCTTTTCCTGGATCACCTCCTTCATCTTGTCCTGGGTATCCTGGGAGCAGGTAAACAGATTGTCCTCCACATGCACGACGTGGGGCAGGGACCTTGCATATTCCCTGACAGCGGGTACATCTGCGACCCCGCCGATGTTGATACCGCAGTTGCACACAAACACCCCGATGCGCGGTTCTTCTCCGGTGAAGTCCCGTTCCGGAGGCAGTTCCTTGGTCCGCGTCATGGTACCCCGGGCCTCCGCCAATATCTGTCCCGAATCAGCGGCGGCCGCTGAGGCCTCCATGACCGATTGGGGGATATCCTTGGGGCCCTGAAACACGCCGCAGAGGTAAATCCCTTCCCTGTTTGTCCTTACAGGCGTGAAGCTCTGTGTCTGGGCGTACTGATGCTCATTTAGTTCCACACCAAGCTTCTCGGCCAATTTTACCACATCACGATTTGGCGCCAGCCCAACCGACAAGACAACCATGTCAAAGGTCTCTTCTTTGACTTCACCCGACTCTGTGGCGTAAGCCAATCGCAGCCCGTCATTCTCTGCCGGGTCTACGGAGTGAATCCTGGACCGAATGAATCGAACCCCGCTCTCTTTCTCGGCCCTCACATAATACTTCTCAAAATCCTTTCCATAGGTCCGCATGTCCATAAAAAATATGGCCGTATCCAGATCCCGCTCACTGTGCTCCTTGGCAATGACCGCCTCCTTGATGGCATACATACAGCATACAGCCGAGCAGTACGAGTGATCGCAACGGTTGACGTCCCTGGAGCCCACACACTGAAGCCAGGCGATCTTCTCTGGTTCTTTATGATCAGATGGCCTTACCAGATGACCTTCATATGGACCGGAAGCAGAGAGGATTCGTTCAAATTCCATGCTGGTCACGACATTGGGATGACTCGAATAGCTATAGGTATCATACCGGGAGGGATCAAAGGGTTGAAAGCCTGGAGAGAGGACGATTGCCCCCACATCAATGGTACGTTCGGCGGGCCTCATTTCGTGATTTACCGCACCGGGCAGGCAGGCACTTACGCACTGATAGCACTCCGAGCAGATCCCGCATTTCAGACAGCGGCCGGCCTCGTTTCCGGCCTCTTCTTCATTGAATCCCAGGGCGATCTCCTTGAAATTATCCTTTCTTTCCTCAATGGGAAGCCTATTCATGGGTACCCGGGGCCTTGGGGTCTCTCCCTTGGTTTCAGGCTTTTCGTAAGTCCATTCCTTTTCCCGGCCTTCCATCAGGTCGATCCCGTTTAGGTAGCGATGTATGCTCTCTGCGGCCTCTTTCCCGCATTCCACTGCTTCAACTACCGACTTGGGACCGTGGAAGGCATCCCCACCGGCAAATAGGTCGGGGACAGGTGTCTGGAATGTGACAGGATCGGCGACCAGCCCCCCATTCTGGCTGATCCGAATTTCATTGTCTTCGGCAAAGGAGAGATCCGGTGCCTGACCAATGGCAACGATCACGGTATCCCCCTCTATTGGGGTAAGTTTGCTCTCATCATAGGTGGGGTTAAATGCACCCTGGTCATCGAAAACGGCGGTACAGTGTTTGAATTCAATACCGGATAACCTTCCCCCCTCCTGGAGAAATCTCCTGGGGCCCAGGCTGTTAACGATGGTAATCCCTTCTTCGAGTGCCTCTTCTATTTCATATTCCCACGCGGGCATTTCTTCTCGACTCTCAAGGCAGACCAGTGTGATCTCCTCAGCACCCACGCGCCTGGCGGTCAGGGCCACATCTATGGCGACGTTTCCACCACCAACAACAATCACCTTCTTCCCCACCGTCACTTTGTTTCCAAGGGCCACGTCGCGTAAAAAATCAATCCCCTTAAGAACACCGGGCAGGTCTTCTCCCTCCACATTCAGGACCCGGCTCTTATGGAGACCCGTAGCCACAAAAATGGCCTGAAAGCCATCATCCCTCAGGTCCTTGAGGGTGATGTCCTCACCAAAACTGACCCCCGTCTTGATCTCCACCCCCATGTCGCGAATGATCTGGATTTCTGCGGCCAGTATATCCCTCGGGAGACGAAATTCAGGGATTCCCACGGCCATCATACCGCCAGCGACGGGCAGTTTTTCGAAAATGGTGGGTTGATACCCTTCTCTGGCAAGACAGTAGGCGGCGGTCAACCCGGCCGGCCCGGCGCCGATTATTGCGACCCTTTCCTCCCTTTTTTCCTTTATCTCCGGGACGTAGCGGGTATCGGCCGAAAGATCCAGGTCGGCCAGGAATCGGTGGAGATACTGAATGGCAATGGGTTCGTCCGTATCCCCCCTGGTACATGTCCCCTCGCAGGGATGGTGACATACGCGGCCGCATATGGCTGGAAACGGATGGGCATCCTTAAAGAGTTCCAGTGCCTCGCGGTATTTCCCCTGATTGATCAGGGCGATATATCCCTGTATGCTGACATGGGCAGGGCAGGTGGCCTTACATGGGGCGGTCCCTCTCTTGTCAATGGCAAAGGCGCTGGGCATGGCCTGGGGGTAGAGCTTATAAGCGGCCTTGCGTTGGCGCAAACCTTGATCAAACTGGTTAGAGACTTCAATGGGACAAACCTTGCTGCATTCTCCGCAGGCCGTGCACTTGGCCATGTCGACAAAACGGGGGCGTTCAAGCAGCTTGACCCGGAAGTTTCCCGGTTCACCCTCGACACCGTCTATGTCGCTCATGGTCAAGAGTTCAATATTTAGATGCCTCCCGCACTCAACCAATTTGGGTGAGATGATGCACATGGAGCAATCGTTGGTGGGAAAGGTCTTGTCCAGTTGGGCCATGACCCCGCCAATGGCCGATTCTTTTTCAACCAGATAGACCAGATAGCCGGAATCGGCCAAATCGAGTGAGGCCTGGATACCCGCTATACCGGCCCCTACAACCATTACAGATCCCGTTGGGCTGTTTTTAACCATAATGTCTGTCTCCAAAATCCATTCCCGAATTCTAATATTGAAATGATATCCTGAACAAAAGATAAGCGTGTTTTCATGCCATACCATTTGATCGAGTGTCAAGGAAAATTCTCAGGATGAGGGATGCATTATGGGCCGGGTTCCTATTGCAGTTGTGTAAAGTGTGATTATTTGATAAGATATATTGTATCAGTTTAACCTTTTTCAAAATCTACACTTTGACAGGGGAATGGGGGCTCGGAATCCCTATTCCCCTGGTTTCAAGGGGCTAGACTATTATGACACATCTATTTTTTGGAGGAACCGCGGCGTTGATGGGGTGAACCATGTCCGGGTGCCACACGGCCGGGGTATCCAAAGACAGGAAGGGATTGAGTGAATGCCTATTTATGAGTACCATTGCACCGGCTGTGACAGTCAGTTTCAAAGCCTGGTCATGAACAGGGGAGAGGAAAAGAATCTTGTGTGCCCCGGATGCGGTGGGGCCGAGCTAAAAAGACTTATCTCCAGGGTGGCCTATCATGTATCAGAGAGCGATCGTCTGGCGGCCTATGATCCCGAGTCCCGCCACGATGACAGCTTTTACCGGGACACCCGCAACATCGGGCTTCATGCCAAAAAGCGGGCGCAGGAGATGGGGGTGGATCTGGGAAGCGGCTTTGAGGCAAAGCTGGACAAGCTAAGGACCGATCCCGGGAGTGTCTTGAAAGACAGCGAGTAATCATCGACCCGAGAGGTGGGTTGTTATGCGCAGGGAAGGAGAGGTGGTCCTGGTTTATTATCAGGATCAACCAACGGTTTATGCCCGTATTGAATCTATTGAGCCTGACATCAAAAAGGGCTGGTTTCTGGCCACCCTTCTGATACTCACCGTGCCTGCCCGGACGGTTACCTGGATTCTCCGTGAGGCCTATATCGACGGAGAGCCATTTACAATGGGGGGCATACCCGTCCGGCTGGAAGAGGTCAAGAAGGCTGCGATCAAGAGAGAAGCGGAGGCATCTGAGAGCTCCGGGAGTAAAGGGGGCATGGGAAAGGCGGGAAGGGTCCTTCCTTTTCGGAAGCCCTAATCGGGGGCTGGCTGCAATGGGAAAAATGCAGAAACTAGCAATACGCCTTGTCCTCTCGGTGGTGTTTGCCTTTATTGTGACGCGGTTGTTTTTTCACAATATGGCCACGACCAAGGTCCTGGGATTGGCCCTGGTGTTTTTTGGTCTGGCCTATCTGTTTGAATATTTAAGAAAACAGGACTGAGGAGACCAAGATGGAGAACAAGAGATATGTCTACTCCTTTAAGGACGGGGATGGGAAGAACAAAAAGCTCCTGGGTGGAAAAGGGGCTAATCTCTGTGAAATGACGCAGCTGGGGCTCCCTGTCCCACCGGGTTTTGTGATTACCACCGAGGCCTGTCTGGCCTATTTGGGGAAGCAAAAAAAAGGGCTTGGCCCGGAATTGACCCAGCAGATCCGATCCTCCATGGCCCAGCTGGAAAAAGAGACGGGCAAGGGATTCGGCGATCCCAAAGACCCCCTCCTGGTATCGGTAAGGTCCGGGGCCGCCTTGTCCATGCCCGGTATGATGGATACCATCCTAAACCTCGGCCTTAACAGGGATACCATAGAAGGACTCATCTGTCTCACCGGGGATGAAAGATTTGTCTATGACCTCTATCGACGGCTGATTCACCTATTCGCCTCTATTGCCCTGGGTGTGGATGAAGAAGGATTTGTTCAGATTTTTGAAAAGATAAAGGCAGAAAACGGGGCAAAGCGAGATATTGACCTGGACGGGGGCGCACTGAGAGAGGCCTGTGATCGATTTCTCGACCTCGTCAAAAAGGAGACCGAAAGGGGCTTCCCCGAAGACCCCTATGTCCAGCTGGATCTGGCCGTAGAGGCGGTCTTTAAGTCCTGGATGGGAAAGCGGGCCGTCGATTACCGCAAGGAATTTAATATCACCCCTGACATGGCCAACGGCACGGCAGTCAATATTTGTACCATGGTCTACGGAAACATGGGCAATGATAGTGCCACGGGGGTGGCCTTTACCAGAGACCCGGGCACAGGGGAAAACCGATTTTTCGGGGAATATATGCTCAATGCCCAGGGTGAGGACGTGGTCGCCGGGATCAGGACCCCCAAACCCATCCGGGAACTCAGAAAAGACATGCCGGAGATCTATCGAGAGCTGGAGTATCTGAGGCACACCCTTGAAGATTATTATCAGGAGGTGCAGGATCTGGAGTTTACCGTCGAAAGGGGGAAGCTTTACTGTCTTCAGACCCGGAATGCAAAAATGAATGCCTCTGCCCTGATCAAGACCTCAATCGACATGGTCAATGAGGGGCTGATCTCAGAAGAAGAGGCCATTCTCCGTGTCCAGCCGGAGATGCTGGAGCAGCTCCTTCACCCGCAGCTCGACCCGGAGGCCAAGGCGCAGGTCCTGGCACGGGGGCTTGCCGCATCCCCCGGGGCCGCATCGGGCAAGATCGTCTTTGATGCCGATCGTGCCGAGAGCAAGGCAAAGCTCGGAGAAAAGGTCATCCTGCTCCGTGAGGAGACAAAACCAGAAGATATCCACGGTTTTTTTGCCGCCCAGGGGATACTTACGAGTCGGGGGGGGAAGACATCTCATGCAGCGGTGGTGGCAAGGAGTGTGGGGAAGCCCTGTGTCTCCGGATGCGAAGACATTGTAATCGACCATCATGCAAGGGAGGCAACCGTATCCGGGGTGGTCCTCAAAGAAGGGGATATGATCACGATAGATGGATCAAACGGAAATGTCTATCAGGGGAAGGTCCCGACCGTTGAGCCCGAGTTTGTTGAAGACCTCCTTGTGTTGCTGGAGTGGGCGGATGACGTGAGCAAGCTAAAGGTCATGGCCAATGCAGACACCCCCGAGGCGGTCTCGAAGGCGAAAAAGTATGGTGCGGTGGGAATTGGGCTTTGCCGCACGGAAAGGATGTTTAATCAACCCGAAAGACTGCCGATCGTACAGGAGATGATCCTGGCGGATAGCAGCAGGGAAAGACAGGCCGCCCTTGACCGCCTCCTCCCATTCCAAAGGGAGGATCTCAAAGAGATATTCCAGATCATGGATGGTTATCCCGTGATCATCCGTCTCCTGGATCCACCCATCCATGAATTTCTCCCCTCGGAGGAAGAGCTGACCAGGGAGATCAATGACCTGAGGGAGCTCCGAAAGACCCTGGGGGGCATGTCCGAGCTCCCAAACACGCTCAAGATGCTTGACCCCGAACTCCATGACCGCTACCTGGCGAGTCTTGAGACCATGACCCAGGGTCTGAGGACACTTGATGTAAACCACCTGACCGAACCCCTCATCAAATCGAAGGAGGAGCTGGTCGAAAGGGTGAGGGCCTTATCAGAGACCAATCCCATGATGGGGCACCGAGGGGTCAGGCTCGGGATTACCTACCCCGAGATCTACGCCATGCAGATTACGGCGGTCCTCGAGGCCGCCGCGGAGCATATCCGGGACAGGGGGCAGATCACCCCTGAGATCATGGTTCCGCAGGTGTGTACACTTGAGGAACTAAAATGGGTCCATCAGTATGTCACCAAGATCCACAAAAAGGTGGAAAAGGAGTATCGGATCAAGGTCCCGTACCGATTTGGCACGATGATCGAGGTGGTGCGGGCCTGCATGCGGGCAGGTCGTATCGCGGAACTGGCAGAGTTCATTTCCTTTGGCACCAATGACCTCACCCAGGCAACATTTTCGTTTTCAAGGGAAGACGCCGAGAATAAGTTCCTGCCGCTCTACAACAGGCGAAAGATACTCCAGCACAATCCCTTTGAGGTCCTGGATATCAAGGGGGTGGGACGTCTGATGATGATCACGATGGAGTGGGCGCGGAAGACGCGGCCCGGTATGAGCGTCGGGATCTGCGGTGAACAGGGGGGGCATCCCGATTCGATCCGGTTCTGCCATCATATCAACGTGAGCTATGTCTCATGCTCCCCTCCCAGGGTCCCGATCGCTAGGCTGGCGGCGGCGCATGCCAAACTCAAGGAGGCGGAATATAGACTGGACTAGCGGCACTGCCTCCATCAACCCTGTAGTGGGAGAGTTCATAGAGACGTTGACTGAGCTGGGATAGCCTTTGAAGGGTCTGAGACCTGTCTTCGTCTGATTTGCGTTTTCCCTGCAAGACATCCCTGTTTATAAACCGGACGGCGTTCTTGAAATTGACCTGAGAGATCGCCTCCAGGTTGTCCAAAAGACCCAGTTTGTGAAGCCTGTAACCCAGATGGTTCATATTCTTCAGGAGATCGGGTTTCTTGCCGTTGTCTCTCTCCCGTTGGATAAATGATCGAATGGCGACCCAATAGGCCTCGATGAGTGTCTTGGCCAGTCCTGCCCAGATGGGTAGATCCACAAGGCCTTGCTCCGTCAAGACATATCCGCGGTTGGTGCGTTTGAGGTAGGAGACCTCCAGAAAATAATCGGTAACCGCGTCAACCTCTTGCTGTATGGACCTTTCCCCTTCATAGACAAATTCGTTTTTGAAGAGGTCTTTTAGGAAATCGTAATCAGCCAAAAGGGCCTCCCGGGTCTTTTTTCCCTCTTTCCCCGTCAGAAGCGAGACAGCCACATAGGCATTGGGGGTAAAGTAGTGGAGGATGCTGTTCTTATAATACTCCAGCTCCCGCTTTTTCTCTTCGGCCACATAATAGAATGCCTCTTTGTTTCCCTTGTGTTCCAGGATACCCACCACCTTCCCTCCAACCAGGAGAGACAGGGTCTCTCTGACTGCCTGATCAAGATCGTTGAGTGACGGTGCCGTGGGGATTTCTTGCTTTCGAATAAACCCCAACAACCGATCTGCAGTGGCTGTCAGTTGCGGGAGATCAAAACCCTGTCGATGTCTTGTCAGAATGGCCGTGGCGATGAGGGCCAACGGGGTCACCGGCGTCACCCCGTTGATGGAACGCGTCAGGTGAAATGCCAGGTGTTGATCTATATCCTCTCCACTGCCCTCTTTCAACTCTAGAAACTCTCTTAGTGAAACGGGTTGTCCGAATCGGATATAGATCTTGCCATATTTCCGTTTTAAGACACCCCTGACCTTTAGGAATTCCGTAAAGCTTTCCTGCTTCTTTGACCCTCCCCCGATCTCCTTTAGATAGGCCTTTTCCTCCAGTACCCGGTCATAGATGATCGAGACAGGGACAAAGATGAGGTCGTTACCGTAACCCTTTTTATAGGCATCGAGCAGGATGGAGAGAAATCCCACTTGGGGGAGGACCAGTTTTCCACTTCGGCTCCGGCCTCCCTCCGGAAAAAACTCAAGAGACTGCCCCTCCTCCAGGAGGGCCCTGATGTAAGTCGTAAATATCTTTGTGTAGAGTTTTGCCCCTGTGAAGGTCCTCCGGATAAAAAATGCCCCGCATTTTCTGAAGATGTGTCCCATGGGCCAGAAGGCCAGATTTTGACCGGCGGCAATCCGGGGGATAGCCATATGGTGTTGATAAAGGGCGTGATTGAGGACCAGATAGTCGATGTGGCTCTTGTGGGAGGGGGTGTAGATCAACGTGCCCTTTCTCGCCCACTCCCTCACCGTAGCCAGGCCGGGCCTGTCTATGTCAATACCCTCAAAGATCTTTTTCCAGAGCCAGGTCAAGACCATGACCGAAAACTGGACATAGGCCGCACTGTAATCGGCAGCGATCTCATCGAATTCGCTGCTTGCCCTCTTTTTGATCTGCTTTATTCGTCCCGTCTTTCCCGAGGCGATCTTTTCGATAACCTGGATGACCTCCGGGTCTTTCAGGACCCTTTCTTTGACCTGTTGCCTCGATTTTAAGACAGGACCCAGGACAACCCTTTTCTGGGCGTCAATCCGCTCAATGAGGATCTGTCTGACCTCTTGCGACAGCTCTTCCAGGGGGCGTGAGGGAGACTGGCCCTGGAGAAAGGTTTTTAGATTTAGAGGCCTTCCAAAGTCGATGAAGGCATGGCGATGGTGCCTCAAAAAGAGGATCACCTTTCTGATAAACCCGGGGTTGTCCCTGATTCCAAAAAATATGTCGAGGAGATTCGTATGCTCCTTTTCCGGTGTCTTTTTGTAAAGGACCAGCTGGGGCACGATATGAATGGGACGCTCCATGGCCGTCTGGGTTTCGAGGAGGAGGTGGATCGGGTCCTTCTCGGAGTGGATGAAGTGCCTGGCAAATCCCTTCGGGTCTACCAGACAGAGAAGCGATGTGACCCCATTTTGAATGGCATTTTTAAAAAAGTCGGTCTCAAAGGGGTTGGGTAGCCGTCGGTGTTTTAGGAGGTGGCCGGTGTAAAACCTCAGGATTTTAAGGGCCTGGGAGGGTGACAAAAACAATGACATATTGAGGTTAAAGGCGAGCCTGGGGTAGGGGAGACGGCTTGTGCGAAAGCGGTAATGGCATAGGAGGTAATCCAGTTGCCCTGGGTACTTTATGGCATAAACCAGGGGGCCCTCACGGTTTATCTGTTTAAGCGTCTCCTTCATCCCTTCATCAAATTTGAACCGCTTGAAGAGCCTGTAGAGGACCCAGCCCAGAAAAAAACTGGGTTTGCGGTCATAGACAAAGGGGTAAGGGGATCTTTCGGGGTCTATATCCATCGTCAATTCATTATGAGCATTGCTTGCACAGAATGTCCTTGGGGATATGATCTTACAATTATGGGCAAATCGTTTCAAGGGGCTAATTCTTACTGGGTCAAAAAAAATGGAAATGCGGGCAGCGATGTTGACAAAAGGGATTGAATGTTTAATGATGACAGCATAGGGTGAGTTAGCGGCTTTGAGAGCCCTTGGGAGGTTATCATGTATAGAGCGATGGTCATATCGGGGTTGACGGTCGACCCCATCACAAATAGTCCGATTGTGATCCTTAAGGAGGTGGAGGGTGACCAGACCCTGCCCATATGGATAGGGTTGTTAGAGGCCACGGCCATTGCCAGTGAGCTGGAGGGCATCAAGTTCTCAAGGCCCATGACCCATGACCTGCTCAAGTCGATTTTGGAGATGGTGGAGATCGAGGTCCTCAGGATTGAGGTGTGCGATCTCAAGAACAATACCTATTATGCCCTTATCCACGTCAAACACGACGGAAAAGTGATGTCCATTGATGCCAGGCCGAGCGACGCCATTGCCCTTTCCCTGCGCGTGAAAGCCCCCATCTTTGTGGCCCAACAGGTGATCGACAACTCCAGTCAGATGGAATTTAAGGCCGAACCCCAGGATAAATCGGAAAAGGGGAAAAAATGGCAGGAGATCCTTGAAAGCCTCAGCCCCGAAGATTTCGGGAAGTATAAGATGTGAGCCTGTTCTCCCGAACACCTGGCGGGGCGACTCACATTACCAAAGGGGAGGAAATGCCCCTTTTGTCCCTCAAAGCCCCCCTTTGTACCCAGGATAACCCGTTCTTTTTTCAAAGTATTCCCCTGTGAGCCTTGCCCTCTTTTCCATTGGAACCCAATCTAGTATGCAAAACAAGCCGTCAGGTATCAATTTGGCTTTCTCCAGAATTGGAACTGAAACAGGGCAATGGGGGTTCGGAATCCCAGCGCCCGGATTTCAAAAAGCAAAAATGTTACGACGTCAAGATGTCGGTCATCGCGCCCCGGCCTTTCCCGGGTGCGCTGAATAGATAGGTCCTATGTCGGCAATAAAGAAAAGACGGGTTTTTGATCTGGCCGGGGGCGCCATTGTGGTCCTCTGGCTTGTCATGATTGGCCTCTTGATCAAAAAGGGCCACGTCGGCAATCCGAGTAACCCCCCGACGGCCTCGGAGAAGGTATTACCCGTCAAAACACCCCAACGCGACTGGATGGAGATCTATCTTAAGGACAAGAAAGTCGGTTATTCTGTGAATCAGATCAATCCCCTGGGAAAAGACTACCTCATCCAGGAGGAGATCTTTTTAAGACTTGATCTGATGGGTCAGGCAAGTACCCTCCGTTCTGTCACCCGATCCGTTGTGGATCATGCATTTCGCCTAAGGCGTTTTGATTTCAGGATGACCTCGGGGATCGTCTCCTTTCAGGTGTCTGGCAGTGTAAGTGGACAGGAAATGCACCTGAAGATCGGTGAGGGGGCCAAGCAGCGTGTCAAGACCGTTGCCCTTTCCGCCCCGCCGGTCTTGGGTTCGGGGATAAGCCAGTTCTTAAAAGGGAGAAAGGTGGCGGTGGGGCAGTCTTTTGGGTTTGCTCTCTTTGACCCTTCCACAATGGCCCGGAAGGAGATGGTCCTTCGGGTGGTTGCCAGAGAGCCTGTTATCATCAACGGTATAAGATACAATGCATTCCGTCTCGAAACAGAGATGTGGGGCGAACTCTTAAGATTCTGGGTCGATGAAAATGGCGTCTCATTAAAAGAGAAAGGATTTATGGGGCTTACCCTCATAAGATCCAGCCCGGCCAGGGCACCGCGCGATATCTCGAGCGGTGGAGATTTCTATGAACTGGCCGCCATACCTGTTGAAGAGAAACTGAAAAATCCGGAAAAACTGACTTATCTGAAGCTAGCGTTAGGGGGTCTCCAAGAGGGTGCCCTCGACAGGAGGAGCCTAAACGACGGGAGGCAAAGATATCGGGAAGGGGTGATGGAAATTACCCGCGAGGAGACTCCGGTAAGGGCAATCTATCCCTTTCCATTTCCAGAACAATCAGAGGAGATAAGGCCCTTTCTCCGGCCCGAATTCACGATTGAGAGTGACGATAGCGCGATCATAGAAAAGGCCCGTGAGATCTCCGGAGATCTCAAAGACCCCGTCAAGATGGCGCGCAGACTCATGGGTTGGGTGTACCGGAGTGTTGAAAAGAGGCCCCTTGTCACGGTACCGAGTGCCTCGGCCGTACTCAAGGGCAGGGTGGGGGATTGTAACGAGCATGCGGTGCTGCTCACGGCGTTCCTCAGGGCAAGCGGGATACCGGCGCGCATCTGTGTGGGGCTTGTTTACGCAAGGGGGAAGTTCTTTTATCATGCCTGGACCGAGGCCTATGTGGGCCGGTGGATATCCATGGACGCCACCCTCAATCAGATGCCTGTCGATGCCACCCACATCAAACTTGTTGACGGGGGTCTCGACAGACAGGTTGATATCATCGGCCTCATCGGCAAGCTCAAGATCAAAGTGATTGACTACCGATATGATTAGGGCTTGCTTAAAAAAAACTTGGCAGTAACGCTTTACCCTTTTGAAATCCGGGCAATGGGGATTCCGTTTTTTGGGTGTATAACTCGCCCGTAAGAGAGCGTAATGAAATCACCTGCCATAGGAAGAAACAGGAGGTTGTAGTTTAGAGAAAGTCTTATGGCTTTTGGCGACGTCGATCTCCGTGATTTCTTAACGCTCTCTAACGGTCTCAGACAG
>CAZXCQ010000083.1:0-22248 GCA_964639275.1 uncultured Desulfobacteraceae bacterium
GGGCAATGGCGACCCGCTGTGTTTCTCCGCCTGACAATTTATGGGCCTCGGCATCCACAAACCCTCCCATCTTCACCAGATCCAGGGACTCCCTGATGATTGTTTTCCTTTCTCTCCTGGATATCCCCCTTATCTTGAGGCCAAATTCGAGGTTCTTGTAGACCGTGGTCGTAAAAAGGACAGGGCCCTGCTGGACCATAACGATCTCGCGGCGTAACGAGGTCAGGTTGTTTCCACCAAAATCGATACGCGTGTTTCCATATCTAATCTCGCCGGTTGTGGGTGAAACGAGCAGGGCCAGGATCTCAAGGAGGGTTGTCTTTCCCGATCCGTTCGGCCCCTGCAAAGAGTATATGATGCCCTTTTTGAGAACCAGCTCCGCTATATCCAGGACGGCTCTCCCCCCATAGACCTTTTTGAGATTCTTGACTGCGAAGGGCATCAGGCTCTTTCTCTTCCCTGTATGTAATTAAAAAAGATATTGACCGCAAGGCTTATAAAAAGGAGGACCATTCCAAGGGCCACACCGAGCACGAACTCTCCCTTGTCGTATTCCAGGGCCATGGCCGTCGTCATGGTGCGGGTGTAGCCCTTGGCATTGCCTCCCAGCATCATGCTGATGCCTATCTCTGCGATGACCCTTCCAAAGGCGGCTATGACGCCGGCGATTATCCCAAAGCGTGTCTCCCTGAAGATGACCAGCCCCGTCTGCAAAGGGCTGGCACCAAGCGTCATGGCCGTCTTCCTGTACCGCTCATCAACCCGGCTGGTGGCCGCAATGGTAAGGGAGGTCACGATGGGGAAGATCAGGATCACCTGCCCGATAACCATGGCCGTCTGGGTGTAGAGGAGATCAAGAATCCCCAAAAGCCCTTTCCTGCAAATAAAGGCATAAACAAAAAGTCCCACAACCACCGTCGGTAGGGCCATAAGGGAGTTAAAAACAGTGATGACCGCCCTCTTGCCCCGAAACGTATTAAAAGAGATCATAAAGCCGGTGGGAATGCCAAAAAGGCTGGCTATCAGGGTGGAGCTGAGGCTCACCTTGAGCGAGACATAGATGATAAAGTAGAGATCGGGATTAAACGACCATAAAAGCAAAATGGCTGACAAAAAACTGTCTATGACAAAATCCATGGGGTGATCTTCTGAACTCCTCTAGTCAAGGGGGTGCTGTGCAGGCTCCACCTCCTGGGGGAATACCATTTTTCCGCACAGGCTCAGGTCATAACCTGCCAAGATCTCCACCTGCTCCCGAAACGCGCTTTCGTGCAAGAGGTTCATAAACATCTGTGTCCCTCTTTCAAAAAAACGATCTTTGAGAACAAGAAAATCAAAACGTTCCCAGCGCAATGATACAAAATCGAGATCCAGCAGGCCCGCCACAGCCCTGATCGCAGGACCGACGTCTGCCCTGCCCGAGAGCACCTCCATGCCAACATCCAGATGCCGCTGCACCTCCCGGTGATACCCTTCGATCTTATCGCCCTCAACACCTGCCCTGTTGAGTTCTCTGTCAAAAAGCAACCGGGTTCCGGTACCCAGCGGCCGGTTGACCATCCTCAGACCCGGACGGGCCAGATCCTCAACCCCCTCAATCCCTCTGGGGTTTCCTTTTGCCAGAAGAAGCCCCTGCTCCCGCCTGCAAAAGTTGACCACGCCCGGTAACTGTCCCAGTTCTTCTCGTGCAAACCCAAAATTATACTCCTGATCATTTTGCTGGAGCAGATGGCTTGTCGCCATATGACAGAGATTGCGCCTGAGTGCCCGGATTCCCCCGAGGCTCCCCAGGTTCCCAAAGACCGCTACATGGTCTGGGTGGAGCTGATTGAAAAGCGAGATCGTCTTGTCTAACAGGATATCATTGCTCCCGCCTATTATGAGCAGCCCATGATAGGGGGGCAAAGGATCGGTTGATGCAGGATAGTTGATTGTCTCATTCTCCAGCCATTGCTCCACAAGATGACGGGGAAAGAGCCACTTTCCTGTCACTTTGGTAGCCGGAAGTCCCTTTTCTGCGACGAGGGTGTAGACCATCTTGTCGTTGATATTTAGAAATCGCGCGACCTCCCGGGTGCTAAGAAGCCTCATCTCTCCCATGTCTTCCCACCTCCTTAAGGAAAAATTAGAACATTTCTGTAATTATAAATCAACAAAGATCTATGATAGTATGAATCATCCCCTAAAACTACCAGTTTGGATATTACCACCGGTCCCCTCTCAGCAGTCAGGTGCTGATATATCCTCTAATGCCGAGTTTGTGCCGGCCGTTTATGGCTGTCCGATCGCTACTTAGTTGAAATAATTTGTTTTTCCAGTTGACAACAGGCCGCTGACAATAACCGTCCGACCTGCCCGATGCCGAGCCTATGGGAAATCCGCCGCGACGAAACGGGTATGAGGATAAAAAACAACACATCCCGGTCAATGTGAATTGAAATTTGAAAACCATGATAGTTCTTATGGGTAGCTATGGGGAACTTGCTTCTATTAAGGAGACATATATTACCAATTTGTAACTCATATGGTATCTTCCAAATAAATCGGGATAAATCTTTTCTTGGCCTGGTTCTCTGGATTTTCGCCTGCTCGGGAGTGATGACCTTGGGGACCTTATACCAACTGTATCCTGATCCATGCGCCATTTCAGAAAAATTTTCACTTGAAACAGGAGGAGACCCTATGGCATAGTGCCCCCCACATTTGCCTTTTGGGCATCTGGGCAAGCAATTGCAGAACTGAAAATCAAGTAATACTTTAGCCATTTGAAATCCGGGCAATGGGGGTTCCGAACCCCCATTGCCCTGCTCGAGTGCCAGCCTTGAAAAAAGCTAATTTGGTACAAAATCAACAGGGAGATTGTGATGAATCCAAAAGATATGAGACAAAGGGCCCTCGAACTCTTTGAGAAGCGATTTCATTGAAGCCAGGTGATCCTGGCCGTTGGTCAGGAAAGGCTGGGCATGGTCAATGAGGCCGTTATCAAGGCCATGGGCGCGTTTGGCGGTGGCATTGCCAGCTCGGGGAATGTCTGCGGTGCCTTGATTGGCGGGGTGGCTCTGATTTCGAGCATCTACAGCAGGGGTAACCTTGAGGAAAAGGAAGACCCGCGCATGTGGCGCTTGAGCTACAAGTTATCCAAGATATTTGAGAATCTTGCCGAACCTTACGGCGGTATCAACTGTAAGGACATTGCCAGGGTAGACTGGAGAGACAAGGAGGCCACCAAAGACTTCTACAAAAACCCGGAGAGTCGCCACAAACTGTGTGCCCAACTGGTGGGGGACCTGGCTTATGCCCTGGGAGAGATCCTGGACAAGGAGGCTGAGGCAGCCCCCTGACCCAACCAAACCCGAGGGAGATTAACAATCTTGCCTGGCCCACCCAACATAGTCTGTCACCTTAGGGTTTGCATAGGGGATTACAGAGAAATAGCTTTGCAGAATTGGGGCCCCCATTCCCCTGCTCAAGTGAAAGTCTTATTTTGTATCATCCCGATGGGCATGGGGGCACATCTACTCCTGATTCAAGCTTCTTTTGGCAATGAGTCAAAAGTAGATCCCTATTCAATCAGGTGACTTATTCCAGTTTCTTTAGAAACTCATCGTGGGACAATACTTCGCCAATGTAAGGAAAGAACTTTTCCTCCACGTATTTCTCCTCTTCCCCAGAAATGGCCGCGCAACAATCCTTCAAGAGAAAAACCTTGTAGCCTTTGTCGTAGGCAGACCTGGCCGTACCTTCCACGCAGACGTTGGTAAGAAAACCGCAGAAAGCCACATTTTTGATACAGTTGACCCGGAGAAGGAAGTCGAGGTTGCTGGAATTGAAAGCGTCCAGGGTTCGTTTGCCTTCTACCACGATATCCTGTTTTGCGGGTTTTAGTTCATCAATAATCTCCCCTCCCCAGGTGTTTTTTCTAAAGGCCTTTGTCTGAAGCACATTGGCATGAATAGGCCCGAGTACCCCTTCGCATCCTGCGTCACAATAATCCTCCTCAAACAGGATGGGAACAAGCAGGGTCAAACATTTCCCCCTGGCCTTCTGGAGGCAGTCCTGGGCATTCTTGACAGTGTTCTGCGCCTTGATCTGATCCTTCACCCCCTCGTACAGGGCTCCCCCTTCCTTGCAGAAGTCGTTTTGGAACTCTATAAAAACAACTGCTGTCTCGTTGGCCTTCATCATTTGTCCTCCTTTCTATTGAAAAATTGGACTGCAGAGATAAGATGACAAAAACCCTCTCTTTGTAACAAAAGTATAGAGGGTTTGCCGCCAAGCGTCAATAGTCACAGATCGGTCATCAAAGTCATGGTCGATGAGAGCACCTTGGTCATCTCGGCCATGTCGCGGATACTGAAGTCGTTCGGTACCCCCGGGCAACTGCGGTGACGCTCACGCGGCACCGCGGTCATTTGCCATATGGCGTCTGAAGTTTCCTCAGTGCTCTGGGCTGCTGCCAGAATATGATCGACATTGGCAAAACGAACCGGCATGGGGTGGTTGGCTGCCTGGATGTCTGAACATTCAGGGTAGAGGCTCGGCTGGCCACCCGGATACCGCTTACTTATTGGAAGACGGATATCCCCTAGCGTGGAATCACAACATTATCATCTTCATATATCCCTTGTTCGGCGGTTGTGTGGCAGGCGGAACAGTTTGCCAGTGAGCCGATTGACTCTCGCTTGAGTATTTCGGGACCGATTTCATGATGTTTTTTAATGACATAAGGGATTTGAGTAATCCTTAAAGGCGTCTCTCTACCAAGGCTTCTCATTATCTTTACTGAACGTTTTGCAGAGGAATGCTCCGCGGCATTCGCCTCCAGATATTCAGCAATTTTCTTTTTGGATTCTGGATCAAGCGCGATGAACTCTCCAAAATGATCATCAAGTCCGGTAAGAATTTTTGACCATGACCCGGAAGGCAACAACTCGGGCTGATATGCGAAATGACAGGCGCCGCACTCTTGTTTGAACGTTTGATTAGCTACCGGGGTTAAGTGGTCTTTCTCGTAATGCTTGGAACTATTCCGGTGTCTTTCTTGATGCCTCTTTCTTTTTTTGTGATCATCATGATCAGCCATGGCGGTATAGAAAACCCCGCTTGCCAACAGCAAGACAGCCCCTAGGACAATAATCCATTTTTGTGCCCTTCTCATCTAATTCACCTTTCAGACCATTTATTTTCAACCAAAAAATCACTCCAAAGGAAGTTTCACAGAGCTACTCGGACCCAGCCGGTCTTCGTGGAGGCATTTTCCGGCGTTGCCCGGCCAGTAACTTCCTGAACTCCACCAGTTGCCCGGCGGTCAGAACCTTGCTCAGCTTTTCTTCAATGGATATGTGGTGTTCCCTGAGCTCATGTCTCAATGAATGTCCATCCCGACGATCTTGCTTTCGATATCTTTCCAGGATCTTGCGCTGTTCCTTGAGGCTATTCTCAATGATGGGCCGAACCTTCGATACCTGTGAATCCGTCAGTCCAAGCCGATTTTTCATTTCATCGATCATGCCCTCAGGTGTTATTCTGGCCAGCATGGCCTGCAAACGGTCTTCGGGCCGCCAGTGTTTCAACCGCGCACGAAGCGCATCAAATTCCTTCTTCTGACCGTCGGTCAGGATCGTCCGGATCTCTCCGAAGGTGTGATCCCTCAGATTTTCTAGTTCCGGGTCTATTTTTCTTTTTATGCTGGATAATTTCGAAAGGAATTGATCTATCGTAGCCTCGATGCCGGCCTTTTGTTCTTCTGTGAGATTGAGTTCTTCCGAAAGCCTCTTCATCAGCAAATGGGACCTTGCCGTGTGACCATATTCAGAGAATCGTTCGATCCGTTTCTTGTAATACAGCCCTGTCCCCAACGACCCTGACAACGCACCCAGGATCAACACGAGAATGAGACCTGTCCATAACCTGAATCGGGTCATATTTCCCCCGTTAGCCGTTCAGTACTGGTTGAAACAGTGCAAATTCCACCGGCTCTCCCATAAGGATTTTGGCTACCTCATAATCTGAAATAACATCCATTTGCACAAATATGGCAGCGAAGATCACTATGAGGATACACACTGCGGGGACAAGACGCCACAGAAATGCTTGAAAAAATTCAAAATAACTGACCCGGAGTGCGGCGGGCCCCATCGTGCGGATATAACCCATGACCCTTGCTTGCCACAGCTCATCAACCTCACCCTTATCCTCATGGTGATAGGCCCTGATCAGCGCCTTTCTCAATTTTTCAAAAACCTCTTTGTCGCGTCTCATATGCCCCCCTCTTTATCTATCGATGATACCCTCAAGTATCTTCTGGAGTTTCCTCCGGGAGCGAAATGATCGAACCTTAACATTGGCCACGCTCCATCCCAGAAGATCAGCGGCCTCTTTCCCAGATCGACCTTCCAGATAAATCAGGTCAACAACCATTCTGTCTTGTGCTGAGAGTTTCCCCAGTGCCCAATTCAACAGTTCCCTGGCCTCCTTTTGCGAGCCTGTTTCATCGACGGGATCTTCTGATTCTGCTGATATCACTTCTTCTACCCAGCGGTGATGCTTTTCGGTAAGCGAACTCATGGGAACTTCTCGGGATCTATAGGCCTTTCTCCAATAATCATAACAGGTTTTCACCGCAATCGAAGACAGCCAGTGCCCAAAATCACTCTTGCCTTTAAAGGTCGGCAAGGATCGATAAGCCCGCACAAAAACATCTTGAGCCGTCTCTTCGACATCATGATAGGGCACGTGCCTCCCCACAATCTTCTGGACAAGGGCCCTGTGTCTTTTCACTAGAGACTCAAATGCATTGATATGACCAGCGAGAACCTGAAAAACGATTTCAGCATCAGTGGGTTTTCGAGACTCATTTGGCATCTTTCGGCGGTCATTATCGTCGCAGTGTCTGACTTTAACATGATACCAGATAGGGCCTTCCAGAAAAGTCCCGTTAGGGGGTAAGGCCTGCGGCTCAGGCAAGGAAAGTGGTTGCCTGAGCCGCTTTTCAGGCCTATTTCGCCTTGTCGCCAGGCCGGGCATGAAATCCGTGTTTGGCCTTCTGGATTCTCTTTGCCTTCTGTTCTTTCAAATAGGTCAGCTGTTCAGAGGTCAGCAAGGCCTTTAATTGGGCCATTGTCTTTGCTTTCAGCAGGAATATCTGCTCCTTGGCTGCCGATGCCTGCCGGAAAGCTTTTCGAACATCTTCCTCATTAAACCGATCCGCCCGCAAAACCGCCGCCAGATTTCTTCTCGCCTCTTTCCCGCCCGCTCTGAGCTTTTCTTTCTCGGCCTCGTATTCTTTAAGGATGTTCAGGATACCTGCCTGCTGGGCCTCTGTGAGCTTTAATTCAAGAACCGTCCTCAGTCCGTCCAGGTCCGGCCCTGCCCACCTCCCATGCCCAAAATGCCTGGCCTCCGCTGCAAAAGCGACCCCAAAAACCAATGAAATTGCTGCCATTACTGTTAAAGCCTTGTTGAATCGCATTTCTTAAACCTCCTTTCTAAGCGCCTTTTGGATTGTAAACCTTCCGTTTTCAACTTCAACGTCGTCATTCACTCTGAAAAGGTTACAAAAAATGTCTGGGAATACTGCCCCACTCTGTCCGAGAACCTTTTCCTGAAACCCAGGTGAGACTTACGGTAAGAAACAGCAATCCATAGACTTGAGCGCTTTTCATTGTACCATTCAAAAAAGAGGCCACTCTTGATTAAGAAAAATCCTCGATGTTCATCAAACCAATTTGATGAAACGCGCGTATGGAAGCCACTGCTTCTCGTGGGGCCTTGGGGTAGCTAAACCTGCGGCTGGCAATAAGACCATTCTTCCGATTCAGGTTTGCCATCAAAACCGCGTAGTGCCAGACCGCTGAATTACCATCCATAATGGGTACCCCGTCGCAGGAGGTAATACCCCGGCTAAAGGCAAACTCATTGAGTACCCCCTCCCCCGGAATAATGACGTCCGCCCCTTCTGCAATGACCTTACGACACGAACTGAGAAACAATTCCTCAGCGTCATGTCCATCGCCTTCCATATCGTATTCCTGGAGCGGAGGCTCCATTGAGATTATGGAAGAAACCCGCTCATATAAACCGTATTGTTTTGCCATAGTAACAAAACGCTCTTTCATAAATGGATCAATCGTGACTATAGCAAACCTTTTGCCCGCAGAGCATGAAAGCAACATGGAGGTCTCGGTAATGCCAACCACAGGGATATCCACCAGGGATCGGGCCAATTGGAGCCCTGTATCCAGATAGCATCCGATTGACATGACGTCGAAACCTTCTCGCTCCGCCGTCATGGCTGCTTCACAAATACAACGCTCGTTAAGAAACTCCAGGTAAGGGTACTTTAATATGACAACAGGAGCTACCTGCTCATAAATACCCTCTGGCAAACCTTTTATAACCACTGTGTGTTCAGGTCCCAGTACCTTCGCCGCATGTTCAGTCATATTCCTGCGATAGGTGGGCAATTTGGTAAGATCTGTCATACTTTGATGCCATATTTTCATAGCGCATACCTCTCTTTCACATTTCTTCTTTTGTCACCCGGCATCTTATTAGACCCTGGGGTCAACTCTTGGCTCCTTTCCCTTCGCATCCGCTCACCCCGACACCGGGTCATTCATCGGGAATGATGGGCAGGAGCAGATGGGAGGGGTAGTCTGCGTTGTGGTAGACCTTGTGAAGCACTGTCTTGCTGCTGCAGACGTGACCCGCAATGTACTCCACGTTGGTCAGACCGGCGGTCCCGGTTGCCAGGTCCAGGCTTGTGATTTCTACGCAGATGCGGTGTCCGCTTTTGAATAAATTGGCCGTGGAAAGGATCTCAACCTGATACTCGTTTATCTCGCCGGGCACGACAGGCCTCTGGGCTTCCCTTGTGAGCGGATGCCAAGGCACGCCAGGCTTTGATCTGCTGTGGTCCAAAGCCCTGTGTGAGGCCTTTAGCCAGCCCCGGGTTAGCTCTCTTTCGGGAAGATTGTCCGGAACAAAACGTTCTCCCTCCCGCGCGGTTCGAACGGATACGTCCGGGCCCACATCCTTCAGCACAATGATCCAGTTCGTATCCTCCTGATCGATGGACGCATAGAAGGTCAGGGATACCGGACCGATGACCAGGGTCTCCCTGGACAGAGGGGCGGTCATGTACCTCAGTTTCTCGATTTTCATGGTATGGGTGGGCGGCATCTGAACAAAGGCGTCCGGCTCGGTATAAACCGCCTGGGTCTGATTTGTGGGTAGGGGAGGTTCAGTGGTCAGGCGTTCCCAACTGTCCAGGTAGTATTTCCTCCACTGGGTCTCGGGCAGGGGCCAATCCGTGCTATAACGCCATTCATTCGCTCCCATCACCCATATTTTGACCGGCGGCTCATCCATAATGCCCGTGTCCTTGCCCTTGAGCCAGTAGTCATACCACCTCAAGATCTCATCATGGTAAGAGTGGAAGGGCCTCTCCAGGTGGGCGGGACCCGTGAAGATCAGCTTTTTCGGGGCGTCTATTTTCTCAAAGAAGTGTTGCGCCCCCTGCCAGTGCAACTTGTATGTATAGGCATAGGCACCCGATCCGGTATAAAATGGGACCTTTATCTTTCTGAACATCTCTTCGCTTTGCCTCATCGTTTCCTCGTCGTCGTAGGGGTTGATGAGGGTCAAAAAGACCATCTTTGATCTCTGCCCCTTCTGCGTGAGGATGTTCCATAGGTGGGCGTACATCCGGTAATCCCTGTTGTTTATCGCTTCTTCCCACTGCTGTTCAAGTTCGGGAGGAAGAGGTTCAGGTACGCCCCTGCCTTCATGGATGCAGCTGAAGGCATCCAGGTGATAGGGCATGGTGTTAATGACGCCGCCAGGGTGGCGCTCGCGAAAGCCAAGCCTCCCGCCATAGGCACCGCATGCGTCATATGGGAATATGGCCTTCAGGTTCGGCGGCTGCTGCGCGGCAGCGCGCCACTGTTCACCGGCAAACGCTGATATGCCCACCATTCCGATGTTACCGTCACACCAGGGCTGGCCGGCAATCCACTGGATGAGGTCGTAGTGATCCCACTCATCCTCGAGGTAATTGCCCTCGGACTTACCCACGCCTCGTAACTGGGCGATCACATGCACGTAACCGTTGGCCACCAGCCGCTTGCTGTCGCCGCCCTCGATGACCCCGTACCACAGGGTTGAATAGGCTGGCTGGGGAGGGAGGGCTTCCGCCACGTCGCGTCGCTGCAGATCCTTGTTATGGACGGCGCAGCTATAGAGTGCCGGGAACTTGCCCGGGGCATCTGGGCGATACACATCTACGGCCAGCCTCACACCGTCCCGCATGGGAATCATGAGATCCCGTTCCTGAATCATCTTCTCATACACAGGTTCATCCGTGCTCATTTTTTTCTCCTTATGGCTATTGTGACTTGACATTCAATTCCTGATAGGCCTTTTGAATTTCCTTGAAGCGCTCTTCCGCCAGGTCCCTGAATTCTTTCCCTAAATGAGCGACCTTGTCCGGATGATACTGGGAGGCAAGACGCCTGTAAGCCCTCTTGATCTCGGCTGCCGAGGCGTTCCTGCCGATGCCGAGCACCCTGTAGGGATCATCCCGCGCGGCCCCTTCTCCTGCCGCTCGATCTTCCCTCGCTTCTTCGTGGGAATCATGAGAGCCGCTCCGGGAATGGCCCGAAGGGCTAACACGCCTTTTATTGTAAAACTGAAACAATTTCCAGGCGAGAATCAGGGCAAGGATGTCATCAATCCAGCCGACCCCTATAAAAATATCAGGGAAAAGGTCGTATGGGGAAAGCACATAGGCCAGGACGAGGACCACTATGACTATTTTGATGATCATGTGAAACACTATCCGCGCCGAATAATCTACCGAAAAAAGGATTTCGGCGAAAGTTTTAATTTTATACAGAAATTGTTACGATTATGAAAGATTTTTTGGGCTTCGCCCCATTTCCGTTTCTTTTTGAGCCCGGCATTTGATACAAAAGGGAATCTTGCAGGCGCGGGCAGCAGGCAGTTTCCATGCAGGCCGCTGGAACCACGGGCAGAGGCAGTAGAGGGCATATTAGAGAATTCATGGTTGCAGAAGAAAGAAACTATCGGAACGTCCTTTTCATCTCTCTCTCCCAGTTCGGGATGGTATTTGCCTTTAATTTTGTCCTCGTGTTCCTTCCCTTTTATATCCACAAGATCAGCCCCTACTCCTCCCGGGATACCCTCCTCTGGATCGGCCTGATCATGGGCGGCCCGAGCTTTGCGGCCGCCATCGTGTCCCCTTTCTGGGGTTCTTTGACTTCACGCTTTAGTCCCAAGACCCTGTTCATCCGGGGCCTGATTTCCCATGCCGTTCTCATCTTTCTAATGGGCTATGTCTCCAATCTGCCCCTGCTCTTTATGCTCCGCATCGTGCAGGGCGTCATGGGGGGAATCTCCACGGTAGGTCTCATTATCGTTTCCGCGTCATCCTCACGGGAGTGGGCCTCGAGGGACATCGGTTTTTTTCAGAATGCCATGACCTTCGGGCAGTTGATCGGGCCGCCTGCCGGTGCAATGGCCGCATCTTTCCTGGGCTATCGGGGCGCTTTTATGACCGCCTCGGGCCTGGTCTTTATTCCTCTGGTATTCTGCTTCCTATTTGTGGTTGAAGGGCGGGCCGGCTCAGAGGATAAAAAGGCCGAAAGAGGTCGCGCGCTGAACAGGAGAACACTCATCGGCTGGGTACTGTGTTTTACGGCCACGGTTCAACTCATGTTCCTGCCCAGTGTTCTTCCCAATGTTTTCGAGGGGTTCCATATCGGGCATGCCGCCGCCCTGAAATGGGCGGGGCTCGTGGTCATGTTCTATACGGGCACTGCCATGATCGGCAACCACTTTTTTTGCAGGCTCGCCGCCAGGGTCCGGATTGACCGGCTGATCCTTTTCGTCGGGTTTTCAGGGGCCGTGCTCCAGTGCCTCCTGTCGGTCAGCCCCGGCATTGTCGGTTTCGTTGCCCTGCGCATGCTTCAGACCGCCATGATTGCAGCCGTTATGCCCCTGGTGTTTTCGATTTTTTCCCAGGATCTGGACGGAAAGGTTATCGGGCTATTGAATTCCGGAAGGTTCGGAGGAAATGCCATCGGTCCGATGATCGCGACCTCCGTGCTAGCGGCTGCCGGACTGGGCTGGCTTTACATATCGATCGGTATCCTGAGCTTTGCTGCCATACTGGCCTTTGCCGCGTTCTTCGACAACGCCGGACAGGAAGGGAAATTGAAGGGTTTTTAAATTCCTATCAGCTTTCTATTCTCCATAGCAAGAAGACATTTGGATCTCTTCTGCGAGGCGTAGGCTCTACGAACCGGAGGCCAAGTCCCCGAGTTACCCCACAAAGCCCACACCCTCGATCCCGCCCGGCTTCGGACTTCCATTACTGGTTCTGCCCTCGGACTTTACTACTGCCTTGCTGGCTAGGCTTTGGTCAGGTGGGACTTTCACATTTTGTGATCACCCACTGGGTAACCTTAACCAGTTTCATCCCGATTTACGCGGAATCCCAAGGTCCCGGGTTTACTTTGGCACGAGAATGCCGGGTTATGCGCGCTCAGCGCGTTTTCCACCAAAACAATGAATGGTTCTTGTACCCACTTTGAACTCGCCTGCATGAGGTACATTTTTTGGAATGAAATATTCATCCCCTCTACAAATATCAATCCGTTGTCCCTCAATTATCAGGGTATACGTGCCTTGGACGACAGCAAAATATTCATCAAATTCATGAACGTGTTCTTTGGATATTCCATCTGTTTCGCATATCCAGTAGGCCATCTGTTTTCCGTCGACGCCGTCGTAAACCCAACCTTTGACCCCACGGGATTGTTGTTTAGAGGTAATTGAATTTTCAGATTCCTTCATGAATTCTGGAAAGTCATCCATCTCCGAACCTCTCTACCAAAGCGCATAACGCCTGTTTCAGCGGGGCGGTTTACCGCCTCCGCTGAATTGCAATGTTGGACGATTTAAACTGCTTATTTAGATACTTGCAGCGCCTCTTGCGCTTCGCGAGGTAGGTGAACCAGGATAAAATAGGACTGGGGATATAGATAATCTTCACCGGATTCATCAACAACTCTTAGATATCCCTCTTTTTCAGAATCGTCATCCGGTAAGATTTGATAAACCTTGCGCTTTTCCAAATCCTCACAGTCCTTGTTCTCCACACAAAGCGCAAATTTATGATGTTCATTTGTCCTTCTCATAGGCTAGTCTATAAACCTCTTGATTTTCATCTTTTTTCTGCCGATGCCGTGGGCTTCGTACCCATGCAATTCAGCCTTCCGCACGGTGCCGCTTTGGATCCTAACATTAGCAAATCCTTTGAGCTTTCGCCACCTGCCGGGACCATACTGTTTCTGAATCCGCATGATATCACGGATCCTTCCACCGATGGCAATGGGTTCGATTTCTTCAATTTCCCCAATTATCTCAAAGAGCACAGGATTTTACATCCTTTATTTCCATATTATTTTTCGCTCACTTGCCGGGGCGACTCCGTGGTTCCCGAGGCGCGTCAGTGCCCGGGGGCCACGGAGTTGGCCCGGGGACCGGGCACCCCGCCCATTCGCGACTCGGAGCGGCGCGAACGCAGAAGTCAGTGGACAGGTTCGGTGAGTCACTGGGGTATTGACGAGCTAAGGGATTATCTTCCCCTCACGGGCCATTTCAACTGAACAGCAATCCTCCAAGTTCAACTCGTTGGTCACAGACACTGACCAAATGAGCGTAACTCGCAGCTTTCTTAAATCATCAGCGTACTCCCAAAGGTAGGTGCGTTCTCCGTTGCCTTGGGCTAGCGTGTGGTGCACAGGTTGCCCCCTCATCGACTTGTCCATCATGCCTGTGGTCAGATTGTAGAAATCCGCATCCAGCGTCGGGTTACCTTGTTTGTCTATGTCTTTCCAGTCGAGCCGGAGTTGGACTTTATAGCCACCACACTCGAAAGGTTCGAAGAATTGACAGACACTGCCATTTTTTGTCGTCAGTTCCTGGGAAGCCCCAGTCAACAAATCCATAGCCCAAGCGCGCACTGTCCCGGATTGCAGATCTTCAGGTTTTAGTGGTTTCATAGCGATTTCCTCGTGATTATGGGCCATATCTCACCGAAGCATTGATTAGCAAGTAGATTTGCCCTGATAAATTTATATTTATACGTTTTTCGGGCAAATTTGCCTGTGTCTTCTCAATAACTAGCGGTAAACATGTTTATTGTCAGAAGCTCTGGATTCCGGGGCCTGCCCCGGACCGGATCCGGGGTTCGCCGGAATGACGTAAACTTAGCCTCTCTTGTCATTCCGGCGAAAGCCGGAATCCAGGTGTCCTCCCCCTACTTATTGAGATGTTACATTTGCCTTGTGTCAATATCAAATTTGGTTAATAAACCAAGTATAGTATATTTACAATAAAAAAACAAATTTGATGATTTTAGGAAAAAAAACCAAATAAACAGCAACAATAAAAGAAAACCCCCGTGAGGAAACCTCAAAAGTCATTTAACCGGGGCTTGATTGTGGAACGTCCCCCAGCCATAAGCTACTGACCCGAAATCCAGGTCAGGCCAATCTCCGGATTGATATCATATCAATTGCGCCCCCATTCCAGGGCATTCCTGATATACTCGCGCAACGGGTCGGGAGAGCGTTTGGACCCAATTTCGGAAAGCTCCTCCTTGCTGATAAAGCCGTCGCCATTCTCATCGACTCTCGAAAAGATTCTTCGATCTCTCATTTGAAGTTCTTCCCAGCTGATCGATCCGTCGCCGTCAGCGTCCATCCGGTCAAACCGTTTTGCAGCCCGGCCGCGACCTGGAACAAGATTCGTCTGGTCCAATTCAGATCGAGATAGCTTGCCATCACGATTTCTGTCAATGGCCTGGAATCGTCTCTTCCGGGCATTGGAGAATTCCTCTGGAGAAATTTTGCCATCCCTGCTGGTGTCGATGTTCTTAATAACATTCTCGGCCCAATCTCCATTACCCCTCTGAACCTCCAGATTCTCGGCTGCGGCTTCTCCCATAATCACCAAAAGAAAAAACCCCACAATGAAACACAAAAACCCTGAACGATTGCTCATAGTCGAAGCCCTCCTGAATTATATGAAAACGCACCAACTCATCCTTTTTGAAAATAACAGCAAGTGTGGACGGTCGTGTCAATAAAAATAAAGGCCCTTAAAGGGGGCTGGGACCCTGGCACAAAAATCAGAAGCCCTTCCGTCGTTCGTCCACCTGGTCGCCGCAAAGCCTCCCGCTGACAGCATAGCGTGCGACTTCTTCGATGCTGTCAAAGGGTCCTTCGACGTTGTACCTTACAATGGGATACCTTATCCTATTGTACCCGTACTCCTCAAGTCTGGCAAACCTTCTTGTCCTATTTTCCCTAAACAATTCAAAATAATAACAGATCACTCTTGTCCAAAATCGGTCTTTTCCTTGGACAGCATTTGAACCCCGTAAACACAACCCTCGGCTTTTGAGCCGGAAGGAACCTATCCAACCAGCCCTATATTGATCAATTAAATTAAATATTTATCTGTCCAAAAATCCGGATTTGGATTTACTTTGGACAGTAGTCATTAAAGAGGTATTTTCTTGGCGTCTTTCCGAGAAAATATGGTTTCTATGAGTTCGTCTTTTTTGATCCACAAATTTCTTTAAAGAGTAAAACTTCTTGACATTTAAGGAAATGTGTGGATGATAGAGAAAAATATCAAGGCAGCACGATAGGGCCATATTGATGAAGTATATTGGATTACAGAATTCCTACGGTTACTGGTGGCGCAACAATAAAAGGGAGGGGTGTGCCGATCAGTAGGAGTTTGACCTAATTCAATTCAAAATATGGAAACGGATCGCGGGCGCCCCAAGCCCACGGTCCGTTTTTTTTTGGGGCTGTGGGAGATCCTGCAGCCCCCTTTTGTTTGGGACTATTTGCTACACCTTAGTCCTTCGGAAACAGGGGGATAGGGATTCCGGGTCCTGCCCGGATGCGATCCGGGGTTCGCCGGAATGACATAAGGATAGGGGCCGAGTTAACAGGACTATCTTAGAAACAAAACGCGGAACTATAAAAGGAGGGAAGAGATGTTGGTGGTCATGGACAAAAAGGCGACGAAGCAAGAGGTTGATATTGTAGTTAAGGCGATAGAGAATTATGGCTGGACTCCAAGACCGATCCCGGGAGGGGAGAGGGTGTCGATCGGTGTTCTAAACAACAGCGGCCCGGTAGATGCATCCATATTTCTTGGTTTGCCCGGGGTCAAGGATGCCATCCCGATTACGCGTCCCTATAAACTCGTGAGCAGGGAATTCAAGGCAGAAGATACAATAATTGAAATAGGGGATTTGAGAATAGGGAATAGAACCCTGACCATAATTGCCGGCCCCTGTGCCATAGAAAGCGAGGAGCAGGCACTGGCGATTGCCGGGTATATCAAGGAGGCAGGTGCTCATATTTTCCGCGGTGGGGCCTTTAAACCAAGGACCTCCCCCTATTCATTCCAGGGGTTGGGGGAGAGAGGACTTGAGATACTTGCCAGGGTTCGTGAAAAGACCGGGATGCCCGTAGTTACTGAGGTGATGGATGATGAAACCTTTGACCTGGTGAACGCCTATGCAGACATTATTCAGATCGGCACACGGAATATGCAGAATTTCAGCCTCCTAAAGAGGGCAGGAAAGGTTCAAAGGCCTATTTTGCTAAAACGGGGCATGGCCGCAACTATCGAGGAATGGCTTATGGCCGCTGAATATATTTTGCAGGCGGGAAACGCACAGGTAATTCTCTGTGAAAGGGGGGTACGCACCTTTGTCCATCACAGCAGGAATACGCTTGATCTTTCGGCCGTCGCAGTTGTTCGAAAGGAAAGCCACTTGCCCATTATCGTAGACCCCAGCCATGCGGCAGGGCGTCGGGATCAAGTGCTTCCATTGAGCAGGGCAGCGGTGGCGGCCGACGCCCACGGCCTGATGATTGAGGTTCATCATATGCCCGATAAGGCGTTGAGCGACGGCGCCCAATCCCTCTATCCCGACCAGTTTGAACAATTATGTGTTCAGGTACGGTCTATTTTTGAAATCAATCAGTAGGGTTGGTTCAGAATCAAGATAATTCCTGATTACCACGACACCTCCACCCGGTGGAAGCCCTCTGCCAGCTCAAAATCTTCTCCCTCGGCCATCTCCATGGATCGCTGGCGCAGCCATTCTTCCAGCTCCGGGTCGCCAAAATCTCTTGTCTGGCTTTTATGACAGCGCAAGGCAGCGATCTTGAGATCAAAGGTATCGGTCACATCGCAGCGGTGATTGATCTCTTCGGCGGCCCAGAACCAGATCTCCTGTACCTTGTGGGGCTCAAGACCTTCTTCTAACAGGTCTGGATATGAAAGATGATCCCTGGCATAGGGAAAAACTGCGTCGAGGGTCACCTGCCCGGTAATCCGGTGATCCCGATGCCAGAGGTATCGACGGTATGGATCAGAGGTCACGACGATCTGGGGCCGGTACAATCTGATCAGCCGAACGATTTGCTTCCGGAACAATGGGGTATCCTCGAGGCCCTGATCGGGATGTCTGAGAAATATTACCTCACGCACCCCGAGCAGGTTGGCCGCAGCCCTCTGCTCGCCTTCCCGAATCTCTGCCAATTGCTCAGGTCTCAGGCGACGGTCGCCCGTCCCCTTGTCCCCGCTGGTACAGACCACGTATACAACCCCTTTTCCCTCTCTTGTCCACCGCGCCACCGATCCTGACACGCCAAACTCGGCATCGTCAGGGTGGGCGGCCACTATCATGATGTCGGCTGGTTCAACCACATCAAACCTCCCGAAGAAACAATCCCATTGCCTGGCTTTCACAAAGCTAAGGTGTTAAGACAATTTTAGGCATTTTGTAACACTTTAGCCGTTTGAAAGCCGGGCAATGGGGATTCCGTTTTTTGGGTGTATAACTCGCCCGTAAGAGAGCGTAAAGAAATCACCTGCCATAGAAAGAAATAGGGGGCAGTGCATCCGGGAAAGTCTTATGTTTTTTGGCAACCTCGATCTCCGTGATTTCCTAACGCTCTCTAACGGTCTCAGACAGGCTTGTCTGCCTCAGGCAGGGATACACCCTTCAAAACGGAACCCCCATCGCCCGGCCCGAGTGCCGCTCTTGAAAATAGCTAAATTGATACGGCATTTTAAATTTTAGATAATCAATTATGATCACCTGCCCCTTTCCCGGATGTCCCCCGATGTTGGCTTATCACGCCAAGGTATTCATCGAACAGTTTCGATGCCACCCTCGACCAGTCAAACCCCGCAACCGATGCGCGTATCGCGTCAGATGACATAACACGAGATACGGACATGAGCCTTTCTATGCCTTCTGCCAGCGAGCCGGGAGATCCGTCTTTTACCACATACCCTGTTTGGCCCTCTATGATAATGTTTTTCATTGCCCCTACCCCGGTTGCAACCACCGGCGTACCGCAGGCCAGGGCTTCGAGGGCGACTAACCCAAAGCTTTCGTAACGGGACGGCACAACCAGGAGATCTGCGGCACTATAATAGGTGGGCAGTTCTTCCTGTTCGATCCTCCCCACAAAGACCACCCTATTTCCGGTCTTGCTGTTCTTATACCTTTTCGTCAGGTCTTGAAAAGAGTGTGGTTGATCGCCATCCCCACCGACGATCAACAGTCGAACCCCTTTTCGCGGCCGCAAAAAGCCCATGGCCTCCAGCAGCCTGTCCACACCCTTTGATGGTGCAAGCCGGCCAACATATAACAAAAGGATTTCGTTGTGATCAAGACCAAGTTGCTGCCGTGCCCTCGTCGCCTCCATCGGGGAGAAAAGATCAAGGTTGACGCCGCAAGGTACCACTCCGATCTTCCCGGCAGAAACGTCATGGTATCGGATAATCTGCTTCTTTTCCCTCTCCGTGGCGGCCAGAATCCGGTCGCAGGTCTGTGAAAGCCCCCTTTCCGTGTCTATTCGCAACTCGGGTTCCTGCTCTACCCCCGGTGTATCGTTTTTCACCGCCCCAAGGGTATGGAACGTAACGAGATGAGGCAGTTGCCAGTGACCCTGGGCCCAGTAGCCCACCCGGCCGGATAGCCAGTAGTGGGTGTGTATGAGATCATAACGGAGGCGCTGGCTCAGTCCGAACCTCCTCAATTCCCTGATAAAGTCCGCCAGGTAGGAATAGACCGCCAGTTTGTCGACACCCCCCACCGGCCCGGCTCCCAGATGAATAAGACGGACGTTCTCGTGGAGTTCGAGGGTCTCTTTTGATCCTGGATTGCCAAGACGGGTATAGATATCAACCCGGTGGCCGCGGCTTCCGAGTTCCCGGGCGATTTCACGCATACAGACACTCATCCCGCCAGTATCCCTGGTCCCCAGTGGTCCTATGGGGCTCGAATGAACGCTGACAAATGCAATATTGAGCTTTCTCTCTCCCAAATGGGACACGACACAGATCCTCACAAATCTAACGTTCCATCTTTCTTAACCGCACCCGGCACCTGTACAGGGGCACCCGTTTTCCCCCAAGGCGGGACTTATAATCTTCTCCGCCTCTTAAAAAGTCGTATCTTTTCATCCCCCTTTCAATGCTCGCCCTGATGTTAAGCACCTTGCTGATTAACCCCACGCTCATTGGGCTGTATCTCTGGTCGTAACCGTTGTTGTAAAGATACGTCGTGGAATTGTAATCAAAGCACATGACCGCGGCTACGGGCAGGGTATCGAGGTCGAGAAAAAAGAGTTTTAAGATCTGATCTTTCGCCATTCCCCCCACCAATGAGTGGAAAAAGGAGGCCATCTGCTCGGTCATAAAGGCTGCCTTGTCAGGTCGATTCGATCGAAACAGTCTCAGGAAAGTGGCCATTTCTTTTTCAAGTTCTTCTGAAGACTCGACAAGACGGTAGCTGGTTTTTCCGGCCTCATCTAACCGCCTGAGCTTGCGTCTTATTTCGTGTCGTTGCTTTCCGGCCAACGCGCGCAGGAATTCATCCCAAGACCCGGGCAGTTCCAGTTGTGACGTAACATCCTCCTGCTCGCAAGAGACCTCTCCCTCCAGTTCCTTGGCCAGACGGGATAGATGGGTGAGGACGGTCGAGTCAGGGCGAAGCGGCCCCAAGTCCAGGCGGTTTAGCCCTTGTTGCCTCAAGTGACCGACAAGGATGGAATAAAATCCTTGCGCCCTTTTAGGGTCAACGACAAAATCCACATAATCGCAGACGTTCGGATCACCCATAAAGCAGGCCGTTTCACCCTGCACCATAAGCGGGGCGATGCCAATCACCTGGTCTCCATGCCTCACCACAAGGAGACATGGAGACCACCCCTTACCAAACACGCCCCACCACGCCTCCAGCCACGCGGGCAGAACAAAAGGGGAATCCCACTTCAAGCGATATCCGCGATCGCGCCAGTACGAATAGAGGCTTTCAAAGCCCTCCTGTGTGACCGAAAATGACTTGTCGTTTCTTCCCAATGTTACGCCCCGTTATGTCTGCTCTTCCGCGGGTCCTGGATATGGAACTGTGGATTCCAAAAAGCGCCAGCGTGAACCCTTCTCTGTATCTTCCACTATGACGCCGGATCGCCGGAGGCATTCCCGAATTGCATCTGCCTCCTGCCATTGTCTCTTTTTTCTAAAACCCTCCCTCAGATCCAGCAGTTGTTCCACCAGTGGGGCAATACAATTCGCCACATCCTTTGGCGCGGCCTCCAGCCTTATCCCAAGAGAGACGATTAGCTCCCGCATCATATCCCTGGCCTGGGAGATAAACTCCGCGTTTTCAAGGTTCATCTGGGCCTCCCAGATGATCCGGTCAAGCTCCAGCAGTGCACCCGCGGCCTCTTTGGGTTCGTGCCGCTCAAGCCCGACGTGAAATGCTGATTCGATCTGATGAACCCGGCCCCAGAAAGGTTCCTCTCTTGTCTCAGGAACCGGCTCCGGCGGCATCAACTCTCGTGAGGCCGGCTTCCAGCCATTCCTGGCGTCTTTCCCCCGGAGTATGTCAAGGGGGAAGCGGTCTCCTTTTTCAAAGGTCATCTGGGTTCCCTGCCGGCGCAGGATCACCCGGCCGATCCCTTTTATCGTCGCTTCCTCTTTTTCAAAGTCAACGAGGCAGGCGGTGTGTTCGTCCAGACCAAAAATAGAGACATCTTCGGGCAGGAGGGATTCAAGCTGCCTGAAACGCGGTTCCCCCATATAGCAGAAACGGGTATCGTGCGTTCCCCCTTCGGCGTTGTTCCAGTGGGGAACCACCACCAGATTCAGACCAAAATGGCCAAGGATATTCAACCCTTCCACCCAATGCAGGTCTTCACCGACCTTATAAATTTCATAGACCGGGAGCGTAAGACGTCCCACGGTCAGGGCAGCGGCACTGGCCGCGACCAGGCATCCGCCCGCCTCAACCCGTTTGATAAGGATCTCCGGAATCGGTGTCTGTCGCCACTGCCGGACGGCATAGGTGGGACTTCCGGGGCCAATGAGGATAAAGCTGGCCTCCCTCAGTGCCTGAAACGTCTTCTCGGCCTCATAGGGTGCGATCCCCTCGGATGACTTAAAAGAGGCAATGCCGAGGGGCCTCTGGACCCGGCTCCGAAAATACCCCACAGCCCCCTGGGCCAACTGGTCCACATTGAGTTGAAACCCTGCCGGGGTGTCCAGAAAAACCCCTTTTGGATGACGGCCCAGCCCGGCCAGGAGCCCTTTGTGAACCTCAACCATGGTCGCGGTCAGCTCACCCGAGCCCATCAATGCGATTATTCCCTTTTTTGGCGACATGGGAAATTCCTTTGATAAGTTCAATCTCGGTATCAGTTTAGTTGATGCCCCGCAGATGGTACCACGAAAAGGGTTGACATGACAGCTTTGGTTTTCTATACTGAAAAAGTTAAAAACACAAAAGGATATTGTATAAGATGAAGAGATTCGGGCAGATTCTTTTTTTTGGCTTTTGCTTTAGCAACAGGTCTGCCCGACTCCGCCAGATCGACTGAATATAACCAACGGAGTCCACGGGCGGACCTGATGAACTGCCTGTGGACGCAAGAAATGCTGGGGCCATGGGCAAGAAACCCATGGCCCTTTTTTTTCGCCTGCTCAGAACGGGATGAGGATAGGTCTGTGTCACAATCTTTTTGAGGGATGTGTGCGGGCATATCAATAAATAAAATAAATAAAAGGAGGTATTGTGAGTATGGCTGGACCATTGGATGGTGTCAAGGT
>CAZXCQ010000084.1:0-21991 GCA_964639275.1 uncultured Desulfobacteraceae bacterium
AGGACATCAGGCAAGAGGTATTGGATGACCGCCAGGGGGTTGTCCTCATCAAATATGATTACGCTATCCACAAAACCCAGGGCCGCCAGCACCTCGGCACGGGCCACCGCAGGGAGGACGGGTCTGTCAGGTCCCTTTATGGCCCTGACCGAGCGATCGCTATTTACAGCGACAATAAGGTGGTCACCCAGTTCCCTTGCGGCAGAGAGATAACGGGTATGTCCCGGGTGAATGATGTCAAAGCACCCATTGGTAAATACAATCTTCTTCCCATTGGCCCGGAGGCGGTTACATTCCTCTCTTGCCTCCTCCAGGGTCTTTATCTTGAGACGATATCGCTCCATAGTCGCTTCAGATGTTTCCGGTCCTGGCCAGTACCAAACAGAGTACCTTCTTGCATCCGGCCCGCTTGAGGACACGGCCGCATTCGCTCAGTGTATTCCCAGTGGTGGCCACATCATCCACCAACAGGACTGTTCTGTTTCTTACCACCTCGGGTCTTTCCAGCCCAAAGGCACCCCGGACGTTTTTTCGCCTCTCTTCTTTTTTGAGGCCCATCTGGGGTGAAGTATATCTTACCCTCCTGAGGGACAAGAAGTCCAGTTCGGTCTTGAGGTGTCGCGCCACATGTCTTGCGAGGAGCAGGCCCTGATTAAACCCCCGCTCTCTCAGCCTTCTGGGGTGGAGGGGGACAGGCATGGTCAAGAGGCCCTCCGAGTTCGCGACCCAGTCCTCGGCAAAGCGGGCCAGGGAGGGGCCCAGGGAATCCGCAAGAAAGGTCTTGGCGCCATATTTGAATTGATGAATCGCCCTCATCAGGGCGCCTTCATAAAGATAAGGCGCCCTGATGGCGTCGTAATGGGGTTGCCCCCGCAGACAGTTTTCACAAAGATGATCCCCCTGTGTCTCCGGGGCAAAGGGTGTCCCGCACACAGGGCAGAGGGGTGAAGTAATCCTGTGAAAATCCGAGAAACAGGACCGGCAGAAAATGCCACCCTCTTCGCCTCTGGCGCTGCGATCTGGAAGGAATTGCTGGCATATGGGGCATCTTGGGGGATAGATGATGTCTATGAGCCTGCCCAGGAGATTCATTTCTTTGATTCCCTTACAAAGTCGTCAAATAGACCGTCGGGATTGATCCCCGGACAGGCCTCCTTTGCCAGTTCCCAGTTCTCTTTGTCGTTGACGATTGCCGGGTAAAAGGGCCACAGGCCGCATCTCGCAGGCTTTACCGGATGGATCTCGCACCCCTTTTTGTTGTTATAAAAGATACAGAAATTGTCCGGACCGCTCCTTACATAAGATCGACCATGCCTCTCATAGCAGAATTGGGACAAAAAGGCCTTGGGGGTGAGGTGGAGGAAATGGGCGATCCGCTCTATCTCTTCCCAGTCGACAAATATGCCGCCCTCGCCGTAACAGCACTCTCCACACTTGCGGCATTCAAATACGTTCATTTGGGGTTCGTTGATTTGTTGATTCGTTAATTCGTTAATTCGTTAATTCGTTAATTCGTTGATTCGTTAATTCGTTGATCCGTTAATCCGTTAATTGGTTGATTGGTTGATTGGTTGATTTGTTAAACGGTTAAATAGTAAATTGGTTGACCCGTTGATTTGCTAATTTGTTGAATTTTTTTGCTTTCTTTCCTTAAGATACCGAATATAGCCGTTTAAAATTCGGATGGTTACCTTGGTCTCATCCATGAGTTCTTGTGCGTTATCGGATGAAATGTATTGACATTCATAGGCTGTTGTTAAGTGGTCAATGAGTTCATACAGGGAACCCCTTGCCTGTCGGCAAAATTGAATGTTTTCCTGATAATGGAATCTTCCATATCCTTCTGCTATGCAGGACGTAGCGGATCTCGAGGCTCTGATCATTTGATCAGCTAAACGGTATTTTTCTTCTACTGGCAAGGTCTGACACAAACCCCAAATTTTGTCTCTAATTGATTTGCAGCGTTGCCAGACTTCTAGATCTCGGAAATCGCCTTTCATTTCTTTGCTCGTACATTGACTCACCTAGGGTTTTTACTGACTGACCAACGATTTAACGAATGAACGAATCAACCATTTAACAAAACCTCAAGTTTCCAGTCTACCAGGAGCCTCACACGCCTGTCGGCCCCCTTTTCCCTGTAGACGAGATGTCCCTTCTCCAGCCCGTACTGGAACAGGTCCCGTGTGGTTGCCACATCGTTACGGCAATACTCGGTCAGCTTTTCAATCTCCCCCTGTCGGAACCATTCCACCGCCTGGAGACCATCGCCGGTCTTCTTTTGGCCCAGGGTCTCCTGTGCCAGATGGTCCAGACCCAAGCGAAAACCGAGTCGTTTGTATATGTCCTCCAGGATATCAAAGGTCGGCAAGGCCTTGAGATCTCTGTTGGTATAGGCCCCGAGGACCCGGTAGTCAAATCCCTTGATATTAAACCCGATGATGAGGTCGGCCTTTTCCAGATGATCAAAAAGTGCATCCAGACGATCCTCCTCAAATATGTGAAACCTCCCCTCAATGCTGTCAAAGAGGACCGCCACAGAGACCCTCATCAGATGGGTATTCCGCCAACCCCCCACGTCCTGGGCGGTCTTTTGGGTCTCCAGGTCCAGGCAAACGATCCGGGGGCCCTCAGGGCGCTCCGCAACCGATTCCGCCTCAGGGAAACAGGGGATCGGCTCGGGGGTCTCCTCACCGCCAATGATTGCGCTCAGGGGGATATGGCCCAGGAGAGCTTCGAGGATCAATTGGGCGGCCTCTTTGTCAAGGGGTTTGTTGCCGTTACCGCACTTTGGTGAGTGGATACACGAGGGACACCCCTCCTCACATTCGCATCCCTTTATCAGATTCAGGGTTCTTTCAAGTAACTCCACGATGATCTCAAACCCCCTCTGTGCGAGACCCACCCCGCCGGGATAGGCGTCATAGATAAAGATGGCGCTCTTACCGACCTGGGGGTGGTGGGGGTAACATATTCCACCGATGTCATTTCTGTCGCAGAGGGCAAAGAGGGGGAAGATCCCTATGGCGGCGTGTTCTATGGCATGGATTCCGCCCATAAAATGAAGACCCTTCCTCTCCACAAGGATCTTGAGGGCCGGCTCAATCTCCACCCATAATCCAATGGTCTCAAATGTCTGCGGGGGAAGATCCAGGGGAAAGACCCCCATCAGCTCCTGGCCGGGTAAGGCCCGTTTTTCATATCCGGTGATGACTTCCGTGACCTTGAGTTCACCCTCCCTGACCAGAAACTGTCCCCGGGGTCTGCTCCTGTTGATCCGGATGATCTCGGTCTCCTTTTCACTGCGGGGCCGGGTAAAATACCTGAGATGGGACCGTTCTACCACGATATCCTTTTTTTCCAGTACCAGACGATCCACCACATATTCACGGGCACGATGGAGGTAAATGGCACCAGGATGACATTCCTTAAATGCCTTTATTCCGTCAATCGTGCCAACGGCCTGGCCGGTCTCCTTTTCAAAGATGGTGTAGGTCTCGCCGGTGGAGCGGATATTGACGCCAAGGTGGGGATTTCGCCTTGTGGAAAACCAGGTGGGCTCTCCCTCAGCGGTCCTGACGAGCGCCCCTTCTCTTTCGAGGTCTTCGAGATGCGCTTTGAGCCCCCTGGACCAGAATTTGCGGTCGTCGAGCGTGACGGGCATCTCGGCTGCCGCACAGGGCAGATGGGCCTTTACCACATAGGGGTTGTGGGGGTCCAGGATCGCCGCCTCAAAGGACCTTTCAAAGAGTTCATCGGGGTATTTCATAAAGTACTGATCCAGGGCGTCGGGTTTTGCCATGAGGATGACCATCGATTCCCTGCCCGAGCGGCCGACCCGTCCTCCCCTCTGCCAGGTATTGATGATGGTTCCCGGATATCCCACGAGGAGGCAGATATCCAGATACCCGATGTCGATACCCATCTCCAGGGCACTGGTGGATACCACGCCAAGGAGGTCTCCGGAGGCCAGTCTCCTTTCGATCTCCCTCCTCTCACCCGGCATAAACCCGGCGCGGTAAGAGCTGATCTTTTTTCTGAGGACCGGAGAGAGCCGGGAGACCCAGAGATGGATCAGTTCGGTGACCTTTCTGGACTGGGTAAAGACGATGGTCCGGTAGCCGTTACGGACGCACTCAACAAAAAGCTTGGCCGCGGAGAAATTGGTGCCTTCGTGGGGGTTGAGAAAGAGAAAATGCTGGCCGGCCCTGGGCGAGCCGACCGACTCTACGACCCTGACCGCCTCTCCGATCAGGCTTTCCCCAAAATCCCCCGGGTTACTCATGGTCGCAGAGAGGAGGATAAACCGCGGACTTACGCCATAGCGTTGACACAGCCTCTTGAGTCTCCGGATCAACTGATTGACATGCGACCCAAAGATGCCGCGATAGGTGTGGACCTCATCCAGGATGACAAAGGCGAGGTTTTTCAGGAGCCCCTCCCAGCCCGGGTGATGGGCCAGGATACCCCTGTGGAGCATATCGGGATTGGTAAAGAGGATCTGGGGGATCTCTGTCCTGATCTTTTTCCGCCGGTAGGGGGTGGTGTCCCCGTCATAGATCTCGGCAGTGATCTTTGCCCCTTTGACACCCCCTAACCAGACGCCAAGGTTCTTGAGCTGGTCCTGCTCAAGTGCCTTTAAGGGGAAGATATAGAGGGCCCTGGCTTCCCTCTCCTCAAGCACCCTTTCAAGGACCGCCACATTATAGATCAGGCTCTTGCCGCTGGCGGTCGGTGTGGCAACAATCACGTTTGCCCCGCCTCGCAGGTGCTCGATGGCCTCAACCTGATGGCTGTAAAGACGGTCGAGGCCAATCCGTTTCAGGATCTCAGCAATATCCTCATGAAGGCGCAATTGCGGACCAAAGACAGAGGTATGCGGGGGGAGATAGCGGTGGCATACGAATGCGTCGTGAAATTCAGGATGGTCCTCTATGGCCTTACAGAATTGAGAGAGGCTCACTTCAGAACGATGCTCCGTTTGGTACCTGGCAGGATAACGTCAACAGAAAGGTGGTCTTTGACGTCTAAGGTCTCCGGGATCTCGAAGAAAAAGGAGCTATTCAGGATCGATCTTGCTCTTGTTTTCAAACTTGCGGCGGAGTGCCTCCTCGATCTCTCCCTTTTCCGGCCGGGGGCCCTTGCCCTCGCTCTGGCGGGCCTTGTCCCGGGCCCCCTTCAGGATATCGCTCATAAAGGTGTCTTGCTCCGTGCTCCAGGCACTCCAGCCATCAATCCCGATATACTCACTATAGGAGGTCGCGCAGTAAGGGTCATAGATCCTGACGCCCTTTACATCGTCATACTCATAACGGACAAATTTTCCATCAAAGCGATCAAAGTCCTCCTCTTTGAGCCCAAGGGTCTTTAACAGGACCTTGTGTTCATCTTTGATTTCCATCTTTTTTTTCAAATCCCCAGCATCTCTTTGGCCGATTCGAGCCTGCTCTCCTCTTGCTCCCATTTTGCCAGCAATTCATCCAGCGCCTGTCGCGATTCACTGTATTCCTTGAGGAGAGGTCCACTTGTGTTCTTATCGCTAAAGAGGGTCGGCTCCGCAAGTATTTTTTCAAGCTCCTTTTGTCTGGTCTCAAGCTCGGCGATCCGCCCCTCCAGATGCGCCAGTTCGGTCCGGATCGGTTCTAGCGTATCATGGATCACACGCCGTCTTTCGGCCCGCTCTCTCCTCTCCCTCTTTCGATCCCGTGTCTTGTCTTCGGCTGGCCTGTGGATGGCGCCTTCTTCTTTGGGGCCCCCATTTCGCGGCTCCGCTCCCACACGGGAGAGATGGTCGTAGTACTCATCCAGGTTGCCCGGATACTCGATGATCTTTCCCTGGCTCAGGTCCCAGATCTTTGTTGCCAGGCGGTTGACAAAGGACTGGTTGTGAGAGACAAACAACAAGGTCCCGTTATATCCTGCAAGGGCATCGATAAGGGTCTCTGAGGAGGAGATGTCGAGATGATTGGTGGGTTCGTCCATGACCATGAGATTTCCCGGTCTTACCAGGAGCTTTGCCAGCAAGACACGGGCGCGTTCACCACCGGAGAGGACCCCAACGGGCTTGTCCACGTCTTCTCCTGAAAACAGAAATGCCCCGCAGACCCCCCTCACAAGGCCGATGGTCGCCTCTGGAACGATCTGATAGACCTCTTGAATGACGGTCTTTCGGGGGTCCAGCATCTCCGAGTGATGCTGGGCAAAGTAGACCATATTGACCCCGTGTCCCAGTGAGATCCTCCCCTCGTCAGGGTCGATTTCACCGGCCAGCATCTTGAGCAGGGTCGTCTTGCCAGACCCATTTGGGCCAATAATGGCAATCTTTTCGTTGCGCAGGACATTGAGGTGGATGTCCCGATAGAGCAGGTTGCCGTCAAAGCCCTTTGACAGGCCCTTGATCGTGACCACCTGTCTCCCGCTCCGGGGGACCTCGGGGAAGGAGAAGCGCGTAGTTTTCTCCCTGGCCGGCCGCTGGACCAGTTCAATCTTCTGGACCAGTTTGATCTTGCTCTGGGCCTGTCTGGCCTTTGAGGACTTGGCCCGGAACCTTTCGATAAACTTCTGGGCCTCCTTTATCTTTTGCTCCTGGTTTCGCGCCTTGGCATCCAGTAACCGTCTTTCCTCTTCGCGGGCCTTTAGATAAAGATCATAATTTCCATTATAGGGCTTTACCCCCTCCGGCTCAAAGCTGAGGATGCGATGAATCTGTCTGTTGAGGAAATCCTTGTCATGGGATACAAGGACCATGGCCCCTTTAAAGCCCTCAAGGAACTGTTCAAGCCAGTGGATGGAGGGGATATCCAGGTGATTGGTCGGCTCATCCAGGAGGAGCAGGTCGGGTCTTTGATAAAGCAGGCTGGCCAGGGCAGCCCGGGTCTTCCAGCCGCCGCTCAGGGCGGATACCGGCATGCTCAGGTCAGACATCCTGAATCCCAGGCCCAAGAGGATCTTTTCCGTCCCGTGGCGTGGGAAGTCAAACTCCAGGCGGTTTAGCTCCTGGTGTATTTCGGCAAGCCTTGAGGCCTCCCTGGCCTGCTCTTCCTTGCGGCGGGCCTGCTTGAGCGATTCTTCCAGCCTTATCCTGGCCTTTTCAAGTTGAACCCGGCCCGGGATCGAATCGTAAATCGATTGGAGCAGCGGGCCGGCCAGGGTCTCCTGGACATCCTGAGGGAGATAACCGATCCGTATCCCCTTCTCCCTTCTTACCTCTCCGCTGTCAGGGGAGATCTCGCCATTGAGGAGTCTCAGGAGCGTGGTCTTGCCCGATCCGTTAGGGCCTACAAGGCCGATGCGGTCGCCAGGTCCGATCTGAAACCCGATTTCGTCAAATATCTGTTTTCTCACAAATGTCAGTGAGACCTTTATTATCGTGACAAGGCTCATTTTGTTTCATCACAGAGACCCGCGGCCTGAGGGTCTCCATTGCCCTAGCAGCCCCTGGATCTGAGGGCTCGCTTTTCTCAGCTGACTATCTTTTGTCGCGCCTCGTTCAATGCCTCGACCAGGGCAAGGATGTCTTCTGGACCGGTCCGGTAGTTGGTGATACAGGCCCTCAGTACCGGGGTGTCTTTGTCAAGACGGGCCGTGGAAACCCAGGCCTTTCCAGAGGAGACCACTTCCCCGGCAACTGCCTCAAGGAAGGGTGTCGATCTTCCCTCCGGGCCTTGCTGATCGACAAAACAGACAACCGGCAACTCTGTCCTGTTGATGACCCCCCACCCGGATTCTTCAAGTTCTCGACGCAACAATCTGCCCATTTCCACCTGGTGCCTGATCGAGGTCTCATACCCTTCCCATCCCGCTACTGCAAGAGAAAGAAAGACCTTGAGCCCGATAAAGCGGCGTGACCATTGCATGGAACGGGTATATGGATCACTGACGGGCAACCGGGCCGCATCACGGGGCATGTAGTCTGCGGTGATCCGACACGTCCGGGCCAGAATGTCGTTGTGACGCGTCAGAAAGATCCCGGCCGCCATGGGTACGGAAAGCCATTTGTGGGCATCAAATGTGATCGAATCGGCCCGTTCAATCCCATCAAGCAGAAAGCCAAGTTCCGGCAACAGGGCTGCGGCACCCCCCCAGGCCGCATCCACATGAAACCATAGCCCTTCATGGTGTGCGACGTTCCCGATCGATTCGATCGGATCCACAATACCGGCACTGGTCGTCCCTGCCGTTGCCACCACCAGAAAAGGGGCCAGGCCGGCCCGGCGATCCCAGGTGATTTGAGATGAGAGGAGATCCACGTCCATCTGGAGGTCTTTGTTGACTGGAATCTCCCGAACCCAATCCGTGCCCAGTCCCGAGAGCCGTGCGGCCTTAAAAAAGGAGTGGTGGCTCTGATTGGAAACATAGAACACGGGCTGGGTCTCAAGACCCCGCAGGCCTGAGCGGGCAAATCCGGGAAATGCATGCACAAGTGACGCCAGCACGGCGGTGTGGTTTGCCTCTGCTCCTCCCGAGCAAAAGGTGCCGTCGATCTGAGAGAGGTCATAGCCAAAGCGGCGGCCGATGGAACGGACAAGGTGTCTTTCGATTTCTGCAGCCAGTGGGCTGTGGCTCCAGGTTGCAACCTGGGGATTAAAGGCGGCCACGATGGTATCTGCAGCAATTCCCATGGTTGTCGGTGCGGGGTTAAACAGACCAAAATACCGTGGATGGGGGGTGTGCACCTGGTATTGCCACAGACCCTGCACGATAAAATCCACTGCCTCCATGGGGTCCAGCGGCCGGGCAAAATCAAAGGCTGCAACAATAGATCGGATCTTTTCGAGATCCAGCTCGGGTGAGACCCGTGCCGTGACGACGTCCCGTGCATACTCTTCAATGGCACTGATGATACGCGACCACATTTTGCCACGCAGAGGGGCGTCTAACATCAATCTTGCAGAATGATCCATGCGTGCATCCATTTTTACTCACAACCGGTTTTGACTATGCATCTTGACCCTGTATTTGTCAACCACCACCCATATGCTCCACAAGATAACCATTCACCTGCCTTGCCCAACTGAAACACTCAAACCATCCCGCCTGGCCGGGAGAATCAAGGAATGGATCGAAGTGAACCGATTGATAATCATTGACAAGTATCAATCAATGTTATCAATTTAGCTTTCTTCAAAATTGATGGAGTCGTAAAAAGTCGTCACCCCGTTGAAGCTTGTGCCGGACTCGATCCGGTAAACGGGGTCCAGGGGTCTTGTAAACGCCTAAAAGAACTGGATTCCGGCCCCTCGGCCATGAGCCCTTCGGTCGTGAGCTCAGGGTCGATCGACTCGGAGCCGAATGGCTTTCGCCGGAATGACGGAAGAAAAGAATTCTCGGTTTTTTACGACTTGATCAAAATTGGAACTTACACAGGGGAATGGGGGTTCGGAATCCCCATACCCCGGGTTTCAAAAGGCTGAAGTGTTACCAATTTGAGAAAGGAGAAGCTGTCTATGGAGCCGGATTATCCTGTTGTCAAGACACCGCTTCCCGGTCCAAAGGCCTCTGAATTGATTCGGATGGATCAGGCATATGTCTCCCCCTCCTACACCCGAATCTATCCCCTTGTGGTTGAAAAGGGAAAGGGGCTTTGGGTCCAGGATGTGGACGGAAATGTCTTTCTCGATTTTACAGCAGGGATCGCCGTATGTGCCACGGGGCATTGTCACCCAAGGGTTGTGGAGAGCATCAAGAAACAGGCCGACCGTCTTTTGCATATGTCGGGGACTGACTTTTACTATACCCCTCAGATTGCCCTGGCAGAAAAGCTCTCTTCTCTGATCCCGGGGGAAAGGAATAACAAGGTCTACTTTGGGAACTCAGGGGCCGAGGCCGTGGAGGCCGCCTTTAAACTGGCGCGGTGGCACACCCGGCGGGATCTGAATATCGCCTTTTTTGGCGCCTTTCATGGCCGAACAATGGGGGCCCTCTCCCTTACGGCGAGCAAGACGATTCAAAAGAAGTACTATTTCCCTGTGGTGCCCGGGATCACGCATATCTCTTATGCCTATTGTTACCGCTGCCCTTACAATATGCCCTACCCCGAATGTTGCCTGGAGTGCGTCAGATGGGTTGAGGACACCCTTTTTCGGACGACGGTGCCACCTGAAGAGGTGGCCGCCATCTTTGTGGAGCCCATCCAGGGAGAGGGCGGCTATATTGTCCCTCCCCCTGACTTTCACAGGGAGCTATACAAGATCGCCAAAAAATACGGCATCCTCTATGTGGCCGATGAAGTCCAGTCGGGTATGGGGCGCACCGGGAAGATGTTCGCCATGGAGCATTTTGGGGTCATTCCGGACATTATGGCCCTGGCCAAGGGAATCGCTTCAGGCCTGCCGCTGGGAGCCATGATTGCCCGGGAGGACATCATGGACTGGGAGGCAGGCTCTCACGCCTCGACTTTTGGGGGTAACCCGCTTTCCTGCCAGGCTGCCCTGGCAACGATTCAACTGCTGGAAGAGGAACTCATGGCCAATGCCGCGGCCCAAGGAGAGAGGCTGATGGCGGGCCTCAGAACGCTCCAGAATGACCATGAGTGTATGGGCGATGTCCGTGGCAAGGGACTTATGGTGGGCGTTGAAATCGTCAAAGACCGTGAGACCAAGGGCCATGCGACCGAGTGGCGGGACCAGATTATAAGACACGCATTTCAAAAGGGATTGCTCCTCCTGGGGTGCGGTCAGAGCACCATCCGTTTTTGTCCGGGCCTTACTGTCACGGCCAAGGAGATCGACCTGTGTCTGTCCATATGGGATGAGGTGGTTCGTGAGGTGGCGGGATGACCGGGCAGAGCTGTTTTCCAGAGATCACACCTCACAGAGCTCAATGAGGACATCTTCCGTTGTTTCGGGATAAAAGAAGGCGATGCGGCCATGGGCCCCCTCCCTGGGACAACCTTGGACCAGTCTGGCCCCGCCTTTCTCGAAATCCTGGACCGTGGCCTCCAGGTCGTCCACTTCAAAACAGATATGATTGATGGCGCCCGCATTCCCTCGAACCACACGGACAAGGGGATCCTGTCGGGTGTCCGGCTCCGTGTGGGAGATGAGTTCAATCATGGCATCTCCGATGGGCATAAAGGCGATCTTCGCACCAACTGCCCTGGCGTCAATCACCTCATTGGGTGGAAGACCAAATCCCCTGAATTTTTCCAGGGCGCGCTCAAACTCCCCCACCACAACCCCTATGTGTCTTATCTTTTTCAGCATATGGCTCTTGCTACCTCCTGTTCAAGCCAGGGACAGGCCTCTGGCGGGAATTACGAAAACAGCGAAGTATAACTGTCATTCCGGCTCCCCGCCTTCGCAGGGGCGGCCCTGCGGGAGTGACGGTCGGGGAGGGTTTTTACGGATTGATGAATATTCAAATTCCGGTCTATCCGGGCTGGAGTTTACCCTAAGCAAATCAGAGGAACAATGGATAAAGGATGACAAAACATGAAACATCAGCTAATAACAGGAGCACAGAAATATCACTATCATCCGGTTTTGTGTAAAACAACTCGTCTCAAAGAAGGACGCGCTCCGGCATGGCGAAAAAGGACGTTTAACCCGCTGGGCTGAAATGAGAGAAGGCAGGTACGGAGGGTCCTGTGAGCAGGAAATATATCATCATCATTGGAACAACGGATACCAAAGGAAAAGAACTGTTATTCCTCAAACAGCAGATTGAAAAGAGATACCGGGATGTGATGGTCATTGACGTCAGTATGGCCGGCGAACCATTATTTAAAACCGAGGTTGGTCCGGCAGAGATCGCGCGCCTTGGCGGGATGGCCATTGCGGAGATCAGATCATCAGGTGACAGGAATACAATCACCCAGGTCATGGAAAAAGGCACCATAGAGAAGGTCAAGCAACTTTACACAACTGGTGAAATTGAGGGTATTATGGCGGTAGGGGGCACCACCATGGCCTTATTAGGGGCCCATGTGATGAAGCTGCTCCCCTTTGGCATACCCAAATTTATTGTGTGTCCAGGGGCGATGCCTGCATACGTCCCAAGATGGTTCGAGTCCATGGATATGGTTGTCATGCAGGGTATCGTGGATTTTGCCGGGCTCAATGCGCTCGTGAAAAACGTGTTGGCGCGAGCAGCCGGTGCCATCTGCGGCATGGTGGCGGTCTCTGGAGAGGCCATCCCCCGGCTGCCTGAAAAGGCCGTGGCCATAACCGAGCTGGGTTATTCCGAGAACTGTGCCACACTGGTGAGGGAGCTGCTGGAAGAGAGAGGATACTCCGTCTATCCATTTCATGGCCAGGGAATCGGTGATAGGGCGATGGACGATCTAATCCAACAGGGCTTCTTTGACGGGGTAATCGATATTGTTTCGGCCGGTGTCATCGAGGAGATGTTTTCGGGGACCCGTGCTGCAGGCCCCAAAAGGCTTGAAGCCGCAGGAATAAGGGGCCTGCCGCAAGTCATCGCTCCCTGCAGCATCAATATCACCAACGCCGGGCCAGCCAGAAAAGAGGCCGAAAAATATGCCTCTAGAGAAAGACAGGTCAGGCAGGACGAACTCCGCATACTGACCCGTTTTAACAGGGAGGAACTGGTCTCGGCCGCCAGGGTCTATGCCGACAAGCTAAACAAGGCAAAGGGACCCGTAAGATTTCTGTCTCCTACCCGGGGTTGGTCTTCTTTGGATCGAGAGGGCTCCGTGCTGCATGCCCCTCAAGAAGACAGGGTGTTTGTCGAAGCGCTCAGAAGGATGCTGAGGCCCGAAATTGAAATTGAGGAACTGGACTGTCATCTTGAAGACCCCGAGTTTGCCCTGGCCCTTGTTGAGGCCTTCGTTCAGATGGCCCGGTAAAAGGGTGGGGCTGAGAGGAGAATTTTGACCCTGAAGGAAAAGGACAGGGAAAGAAGGGGGGGTGAGGTGTCCGGATCAAAAGGATCGAGAGGTCAAATAACAGAGACGGATCTGCTCGTCATAGGGGGCGGGCTCGCAGGGACCTTTGCGGCGGTAAAGGCCAGGGAGGCGGGTAGCGAAAAGATCACATTGGTGAGCAAAGGAAAGCTGGGCAAGGACAGCTGTTCAACCTTTGCAGCCGGTGTATTCACTCTGGTCCTCCCCGAAGATGATAAGGAGGCTTTGTTCAAGGCCTATGCCCTTGACGAGGGCTTCGGAACGGGGCTCTACCATGAAGAATGGCTCAATATCTGGCTCGACGAGATTTACGAGAGGGCACTGGATCTCGAGCGCTGGGGACTCAAGTGGGAGAAGACCCCGGATGGAAAGTTCGAACGAAGGGGAATGCGGGGGAATCAAAGGGCCATGTTTGAAGGTCCTCAGCTGATGGAGGTGATGGCAAAAAGGGTCAAAGGGTGCGGCATAGACGTGATCGGACACACGATGATAACCGATCTTCTGACTGAGAACGGAAGACCAGGGAAACGGGTAATAGGCGCTGTTGGATTCGATGTCAGGACGGGTGAGTTCAGGATTATCCAGGCCAAATCGACTGTTCTGGCCGCAGGCCCCTGCGGTTTTAAGGGAAGATATGCCTGTCATAAGTTCCAGACAGGTGAGGCCTATGCGATGGCATATCGCGCAGGGGCGGTGCTGGGACAGTTCGAAAATGGACAGCACCTCCAGCTTACCGCTGCTGACTTTGACACCCAGGGAATGAATATGTTCACCAGTCTTGGCGGGCAGTTCTTGAATGCCAAAGGAGAAAGGTTCATGCCGGATTATGACCCTGAGCTGGGGGATAATTCATCTCTGGCAAACGTGGCAGAGGCAATGGCATTGGAGGTGAGAGCCGGAAGAGGCCCCATATATCTGGACATGACCCACTTTACCCCTCAAGACGTCAAAAGAATAAGGACCGTCCTTCCCATCCCTTCCAAGATGCTCGAAAGGGCCGGTGTCATGGTAGGAGACAGAATAGCAAAGAGAATTGAATGGCAGCCCGCAGTGTGGGGAACCATAGCCCTTGGTGGCGGTGTTGTCATTAACACAAAATGCGAGACGTCGCTCCCCGGCCTATATGCCTGTGGAGATTCCGCAGCGAGACATATGTCGAAACCCAGTGCCCTGCCGGGGGCGGCTATTACTGGCGCCAGGGCCGGTGAATTTGCTGCCCGGCATATGAAGGAGACCAAAGGGTTACAGATTGATGAGGCGCAGCTAAATGACCTGAAGCGGTCTGCCTATGCCCCCCTCAAGAGAAAGGACGGTATTGAGCCGGATCACATCATCATCGAGATCCAGGAGGTGCTCTTTCCCTATGAGGTCACGGTGATCGCAAGGGGTGATCGGTTGGAGGCGGCAATCACAGAAATCGAAAGGATAAGAGACGAAGAGGTTCCACTGCTCTATGCCACAGATGCCCATTATCTCAGGCTTGCCAACGAGGTTCAGAGCATGGTGCTGGTGGCAGAAATGTTCCTCAAGTCACGGCTTTTGAGAAAAGAGAGTAGAAACACCTATCTTCGGGAAGACTATCCTTATACGGACGATGTCAACTGGCTCAAGAATACAAGGCTAAGGCAAGAGCACGGGAAGATGACGTTTTGGACGGAAGATATGCCTTTGGACCGCTACAGGCTCAAACCCAAACAGGAGATGTACCTCCACCCGATATTCAAAGCGGCCAAGAGAAAGGGGATAGCATGGGGTTAAGAAGGATAGACTACAATCTCTGCAGCGGATGCGGGACATGCATTGATCATTGCCCGATGGATGTCATCAGGATGGACAAAACCACCAAAAGGCCCTTTATCAAATACCTCAGGGACTGCCAATCATGCCTTCTTTGCGAAAGGGACTGTCCGGAAGGGGCGATATACGTAACCCCGGATAAAGAGAGGAGGATACCATTGCCCTGGTGACCAACAATCTTTCCTGCCTCTTCCCATTAATCCTCCTCCGTCTGGCAAATCATCCTGCCTTATACAGCTAACAGGTTATCGCCTCTGTACCGGATCATTGGAGCCTGATCTTTTCTAAGGAATCTGTTATTCGTTTAGCCTCTTCTCCGGTGGAAGAAAAGTAATGATGTGTCTTCTGCGTTACTGTCCACTCTATGGTTTCATACTCTCCTAAGGGTTTCCCTTCTTCATCTGACTGGAAGTAGACATTCATCCCGCCTGTGGGTCCGTTAACAGGGTTTTTATACCACACATCCGTATAAATTGAGTCCAATACGAATTCACCGCCAACCATAGTATAGTCTTTGGTGATCTTGAGGAGCCCTTCTTCATCATAGGCAAACGTTTCCTTCCATTTCTTATCCCCTGTGCCGTCTTCTATCCAGATAACCGATTCAAGGTATCCCTCAACTGTCTTTGTAATCTCAGAGTGATATGTCTCTTCATAGATTCCGTCACCGTTATTATCGATGCTCAAGGTTTGCGGGTATCCGTCTGAATCGAAAGTGATCTTTGTCTGATACGTCAATTGACCCCCCTCGTACTCCTTGTAATATTCGTCATAGCCGGTCCCCCCCGCGCCTCTCAACGAATTCTTCAACGTTGTTGATCGCCATTTGTATTCAGAGGTCTTTATCCCATCTGAATCATAATTAATTCCCGTTTGGGTGGCGAGAACCCCATCGCTATTCCAGACGTTTGAATATTCATAATCTCTTCTGGCATCCGGGTTGTCGGTAGGGTCGTCGATGTAGCGGATAGTGGAAGTCATTAAATAAAGGGTCTTGTCATAGGTATAATCATAGGCATAGGCAAAGCTTCCCGCACCATCATACCACATGGAGCGTGTCGGGAAACCAGTATCATCAAGGGTCTGGGTGGCTGTGGCAATAATACTTCCCAGATCGTCTGTGCCGGTCGCCTTTGTCCAGTACAGATGGGCGCGGTAGCCATATTCATAGGTGTAGATCTCTTTCTTGTTGGCAGATTCCTGCGGCAAAGCACCACGGATGCCCGGTCTAATTCCGCGTTCTGATTGGACCAAGACATGCCGGCCGGGTTTCTTGTGAACTATGCCAAAGGTTCGGCCCTCGGTCGTCGAGCCAAATTCCTCGTACACCCGGGAGAGAGTCTTCAGGTCATATACAGGACTAACACCATTATCATCGCTGCAAGAGAGAAACAGGGGAAAAAGAAATGCGACAATAACAGATAAGACACGGGTCACACTCTTCATAAGATGGGCTCCTTTATTTACAATAGAAAACATTGCACACAAGCTGGTGTCAGGAAACTTTGTTTTGCCTTTTTTAACAACACCTCTTTGCCCTCAACCTCAAAACTTCGGCTGTCCGGGGGTTTCTCCCCTTTCGCTCTTCTTTTTCTATCACGTCTTGTCTGCTGGGGGTCACGGGCAGGGCACTTCTTTTGCAAAGGTAGTCGGTTTATTCGCAGGCAATTATTCCAATACGGACGGCAAGTTACTGCAATGGACTTCTTTGGTCAAGGAATTTAGACCGAAAGGGTCTTGGATTTCTTTTTGCAGGGGTTTCTATCTTCCTTCTCTCAGAATTTCCCCTGAACATAAAGGGCATCGCCAAAGATCGCGCGGCATCCATATCCTGGGCAATTGCCGCAATGATTTCCCTGGGTATCCTCAATATCGTATACAAAATAAGGTTCCCATGGGGTGGCGCCGTCCATGTTCCTGCACAGCCAGGCCATCTTTTTTAACATTGCCGTATTTTCATATGCCTTCTACACCCAGGGGGGACCGCGCTTTTCCCGCACTGGATGGGCCCACGCCTCCATCACGGCCACCACCCTTTTGACAGGTCTAATGGCCCTTCTGGCCGCTTTCCGGGAAGGGGAAGCACGCGTGGTGACCCCCATCGGTCAACTCAGTTTTGCGGTGAGTGCGCTGATGGCCACGGTCTGGCTCAAGGAAAGATTTACCCTGAGAAAGGTGGCAGGGCTCCTTCTGGCAATCGCCACCATTGGCGCCTTCCTGCCGAATTAAGGTATCCGGCCCCAGAGGAGCCCACACTGTTGCGGCTTACAGGGCATTCTTGAATTCGTTTTAACCCTTTGGCTTTGTGAAAGCCGGGCAAAGAGGATTCGGAACCCCCATTTCCCTGTCCCAGTGCCGGTTTCAAAAAGGGCTAAATTGATACAACCTGTTGGGTTGTTTTGACAAGAGCTCACCCTTTATTCTTGCGCACGGCAACCCTTTCTATATCCCTAGACCTTATCCATCCCCGACTTTCACTGGATAAATGAATCAAACACCACCCATCTTCGGATCTTTCATGATGGGCCACAGTTCCCGCGTGGAGCTTGAAAAGCACCGTGTCCTGAGGATCAGGACCGGCCAGCACATCAACTTCCTCTGCAAGGATCACGACGCGATCGTCTGTCTCTGATTGGTACCACTTCAACGCAAAGGAGCTTGCGCCTATCAAGGCAAAAATGAGAAGAAGGATAAAGAGATAATAGGTCCATTCTGCCTTGTTAAACAGCCTGATAAAAAGGATACCAAAGAAGAGAATATTCAGGAGGGTAAAGCCTAAGAAAACTTCGTATAGGCTCAATTCATCAAGCCAGAAAAAGCTTTGGCTGATAAAATCCCGGGACTCATCGATCACGTCCAGGGTCTGGTCCCGGGCATAGGACAGATTGAAATTCAGATCACGGTCTCTCGGGACAAAAAGATGGGCCTTCTCGTAAAAGAGGATCGCCTTTCCAAGATCTCCAAGTCGAAAATAGGCATCTCCCAGGTTATAGAAAATGTGCCCGTTTTCCAGGTCATTCTCAATCAAGCCAAGGTATCCTTTGACGGCATCCCGAAAACGGCCGTCTTTATAGGCCTGATTGGCCTCAAAAAAGATCTCTTCAGAAGACTTTTCTATCGGCCCTTTTCCCACGGATGTAAGGGGCAAGAAAAAAATGAAGCATATGATGAGCCAGGTAAAGCTCCTCATCGGATCTCCTTTTCGATTGCCTTGACGAAATCAGAGACCTCTTTTCCCAGATCCGTCCGCTCCTGCCCCTTTCCTGAATACACCGCATCCTCAATCTCCCCAACCAGCGCACCCATTCTCTCCGCGTTTTCGGCCTTGATACCCTGCATGCGCAGGACCCTTACGGCTTCTTCAGCCGTGAGGACACCGATGGATAGATTGAAACGGTGGTTCAGATAGTCCTTGACCGCATCAATGAGTTGATGACATCTGAGTCCATCCTTCTGGCACTGTTTCATTAATTCCTTGGAGGCCTTTCTTGATCTTGACTGGGTCAATAGCTCAGGAGAGCGTTTTCGCAGCTTCAAAGTGAAAAAGGTCATCATGTAAACCGAAAAGGGACCCAGCAGGGCCAACCAGAAGACCCATCCGTTCATAACAGCCCGGTGTGGGACAGATAGATCTTTGATAGCGGTATGAATCGGCAGGATATCTTTCCCCAGCTCCTTGATTTTTTGCTTGACGGGTCCTTTATCAGATTCCTTGCTTTTGGGAGTTGTTGTGGAGGCCATAATCGTCTGCTTCTCACCGGGAAGAACGGACAGGGAGTGAGAGGGCGTAGTCAAGATCCGGTATTCTTTTTTTTGGGCATCAAAAAAGCTTAACCCAAGGGATGGAATTTCAATCTGCCCGGGCTTTTCCGGCACAAGGGCCCATTTCATGACCTTTGTACCTCCGAGACCTTTATCATCCTGTTGAATCGTAAGAACGGGTTGGTCGGCGTAGATCTTGGTGTGATTCATCTCGGGTATTTGGAGATCAGGCATACGTTTTGCGTTGCCCCTGCCGCTCACCTGCACCGTGAGGGTGGCAGATTCTCCGGTCTTTATGCTGGCCGGTTCGAGCTTTGATTCCATATGAAAATCCCCGACAAGGCCGCTGAAATTGGCCGGCTTTCCCTGTTCGGGAAGGGGATGCACTTTCAATCCGAGAGACGCCGTCGTTAGGGTCACGGGCCGACCGGAGGAGAATGAAAAAAAGGGATGACTGAACAGGGGGTCATTGAAAAAGCGGTCAAAGGGAGATCGATGATTCGGTTGCAGGACGGTCATGTTCATTCTTGAGGGTCCAAGGACATAATCCCCCTCTCTGGAGGGCAATATGGCATAACGGATCTCTAAGACCTGGTAATCAAGCCCTCTGTAGGTGCTTTGATATTCGAGAGGTTCACCGAGCTGCTTGAATACGATATGTTCCACGTCAGGCAGGCTAAGGGAAAGATCCCTGACCCGGGTGCGGCGGTAGAGTTTCAGTGTGTAAATACACTGTTCCTCGACATAGACATCCCGGGAAGAGACCCCGGCCTCGATAAACAGGGGGCCACGGTCAGTGCCCGATCTTTTCGAAGGGGCCTTTACCGCCAGCGTGGCGATGTTGCTTTTTAAAACTCTACCCCCCAAATTTATCTCGGCCGGACCGATCTGGAAATCGCCGGTCTTTTTAGGCCGAATAAGATAGGTGTAGTCGATCCCCGCATTGACCTGGCCGTTGATGATCTCAACCCGGGTGGATGTCCCCCCTTGCGTCACAGTGAACTGCTCCAGTCCATGGAGAACAGGGCGTGAGTCAGTGCTGCGGGTGCCGGAAATCTTTACGAGTATCTTGATGGTATCTGTGAGGGTCGCCTCGGAACGATCCAGTTTGAGCGTTACGGAAACGCCTGCCATGGACCCTATGGGGATCAGGACCAAGAAAATGGTCATTGCAAACTTTGGCAGGCCCTTTTTCATGTTACCAGTCCTTTCCTGACGGGACACCTTGCTGTCTCTCATGGGGTATCACAAAACGCATAAACCGTGATTGGTCCTCCTTCACATTATCCAGCAGTGCCTCTGCCTTTTTCCTATCAATACTGGTTCCGGCCGGCTCTGATGTCCCACCCTTCTCTTCCATTTTAGGTAATTCTTGAAGGGGCTTTAATTTACCGGTAAGATTTTCAGCGGGCCCTTTTTCGGTTTTCTCTGCTTTTCCCTTTCCTTCCCTTTTTTTCTGCTCTGATTCTTTTTTAGGCTCCTCTTTTCCCTGGGGTGCTTTATCCTCGCCTTTGCTCTTTTTTTTGGGCCCCTTTGTTCCCTCTTTATCTTTTTCCTTATTGCTGTTTTGGCCTGTTGATCCCGCTTTCGGCTCCTCCGCCTTCTCCTTTTTCAGCTTTTTAAGGGCCCTTAATGTCAATTCCAGGTTGTAGCGGGCATCCTCACTTGATGGATTGTGTATAAGGGCCTCTTTATAATGCCTGGCCGCAGATTCAAGATCGCCCTGTTTGAATGCCGTGTTACCCAGATTGTACGCCGCCTTGAACCTAACGCCGACATCCTCGGCCCTTCTCATGACACTGGAAAATGAAGCTAAAGCCTCCTTGTATTGGCCACCCTGATATGCAGCACATCCCCGGTTATAACGATAACGAATATCCTTGGGGTTATCCATATCTAGGCCAGCATAGGCCTTTTCTGCTTCATCAAAACGGCCTGACCTGTAAAGTGCATCTGGCTTATCAGCTGCTAAGGCCTGGGCCAAAAAGGTAAATTGGACGAAACCATAAACAAAAAATGGAATCAAAGACGGAAAACCTGTCTTGAGCTTTGCTTTGCTCTTTCCGCCTAATAGGCCCTCCAGGAGAAGAAACAGGAACGCTGCCAGGGCAAAAAAGATGAAACGCTCTTCATGGACTTTGATCTTGCCGCTTTTCAAGTTTTGGGCCTCTGTCTTTTCTTTTATCCCGTCAAAGTAAAGGATATCCAGATCCAGGTCACCAGCCACCGACCGGACATAGGCGCCGCCCGACAGAGAGGCTATATCCTTTAGAGTCTCTTCATCCAGTCTGGAAAGAACCAGTTTGCCTTCTTTGTCTTTCTTGAATCCCCCTTTCCCGTCATCTGCGGGAACAGGCCCACCGGATGGCTCTCCTATGCCAAAGACAAAGATCTTAATCCCCTTGTTGGCGGCCTTGCGGGCGGCTTCCAGGCCGCGGTTCTCATTATCCTCGCCGTCGGTAATGAGGAGAATCACCTTGTCGGTGGCGGTCTTGAAATCAAAGGCGGAAAGGCCGACCTCTAAGGCCGCGCCCATATCCGTCCCGGGGACCGGAATAAGCCCCGGCTCTATTGCGCTCAAAAACATCTCCAGTGCCGCATAATCCAGTGTTAGGGGACACTGGACAAAGGCCGTCCCTGAAAAGGCCACCAGACCCACACGATCCCCTTGAACGACCTTGAGTAAATCGATGATCTCCCTCCTGGCCCGCTCCAGTCGATTGGGTTTCACATCTTCCACCATCATGCTGGTTGAGACATCCACCAGGATCATGATATCCACGCCTTTTCGGCTGACCTCCTGGTAGTGACTCCCCCAACGGGGTCCGGCCAGGGAGAAAACGAGGGCGCCCAAGGAGAAGAGCAGGAGCAATCCCTTTAAAAAAGGGCTCCCCTTGTGATCTTCCGGGGCCAGTCTTTTTAGAAGATCTCCATCGGCAAACTGCTCCGTGGCCCTTTTCTTCTTCCGGCTTTGCACGACAAGCGCAAACCCCGCAATGGGAAGTATCCAGAGAAAGTGAAGTATCCACGCATGGGATAGCGTCATGGGATAACCCTCAATATGGTCGTGCGGACAAAGATCTCCGTCGCCAGGAGCAAGAGCGCTGGTACCAGGAAATAGGGGTAGAGTTCTTTGAAATGAAAGAATTCTTTGACCTTGACCTCGGTCTTTTCCTGTCTGTCGATAATATCGTATACCTCTTTGAGGCTGTCGGTATCCGCTGCCCTGAAATATTTGCCATGGCCGATCCCAGCAACCTTCTTTAATGTGTCTTCATCCAGATCGACCTGTTGATGGACGATACGCGGGCCAAAAGGGGTTCTCACAGGGAACGGCGCAGGCCCCTTTCCACCCACACCGATGGTATAGATCTTGATGGCCAGGGCCTGAACAGCATCGGCCGCTTCGGTGGGCGTGAGTTCTCCTGCATTGTGTCTCCCATCGGTCAGGAGAATCAGGGTTTTTGATTTGGCCTTGAGATCCTTGAGCCTTTTACCGCCAATCGCTATGGCCGATCCTATGGCCGTCCTGTCACCGGCCATCCCGATCTCCATCCTGTTGACCAG
>CAZXCQ010000085.1:0-21595 GCA_964639275.1 uncultured Desulfobacteraceae bacterium
CTTTTTTCATTTTCTACCTCCTTTAAGGTTTCGTCAAAATAACCTTGCCAAGTCCCCCCTTACGAGTAATCTAAGAATTTTGCTTTTTTTGTAACACCTCCTTTCTCTCCAGTCATAGCCCCGGCGACTGTTGGGGTCTGTTTCCCGAAATCTCACCTGTTCAAACCTGTCTTTCGAATGAAATTTCGCTAAAATCTGCCTGTCCCAACGTTTCAAATTGCACCCATTGAAATAGTGAAAAAGCCTTCTAGGCTCTCAAAAAAGCCAAAGGTGCCTGTTACACCAGCAATCCGAGTACCTTTGGAATTAATAAGGTCAGGAATGGAAAGTATGTCACAAGAAAAACGAATCCGATTTCCACACTTATAAATGGTATGAGGGCCTTTGTCAAAGTTTCCAGGGATATGTCGGCGACACTGCAGGTCGTATAGAGCGCAAATCCAAGCGGCGGTGTCACCAATCCGACAATCAGGTTAATGGTCATAATCAAAGCGAAATGAAGAGAAGATATTCCCAATTGGACGGCTGCTGGGGCCAAAACAGGGCCTAAGATAATAATTGCGACTCCCGGATCCATCACCATACCGACAATGAACAGAAGGATATTTACTAAAAAGAGAAAAAGATATTGATTGGAGGTTATGCTGGCGAAGAAGGCCGCGATGGTTTGAGGGATCATCTCCATGGTCAAAAGCCAGCTTAATGTTTTCGCTGTGGCAATAAGAAATAAAATGGCAGAAGAGGTAATAACCGTATTGCTCAAGATGGACTTGATTTTAGAAAGTGTCAGCGTCCGCATAAAAAGCCCCGCCATAAAGCCATAGGCCGCAGCGACCCCGGCTGCCTCGGTGGGACTGAATACGCCTGTCAGTATTCCGCCAATGATGATAAAGGGCATCGTCATAGGAATGATAGCGGTTTTACATATGGTCAAAAATTTTCTAAGAGATATTTTATCGTCCCGTTTGGGATACGATCGCTTTTTCGAGTAATAGGCGCAGAGCCCCATTAAGATCACGGCAACCATGAGTCCGGGAATTATCCCACCGGCAAACATTGCCGCCACGGACATGTTCATTACTGATGCATAGATGATCATAAGAATGCTGGGCGGGATCATCGCGCCAATGATTGATGAAGAAGCCGTAATGGCAGCGCTGAATTCAAGATCATATCCCTGTTTTTTCATGGCGGGAATCATAATTGATCCGACACTGGCCACATCGGCAATGGGCGCACCGCTGATTCCGCCAAAAAAGACACTTGCCATTACATTAACATAGCCAAGGCCGCCGCGAAGTCTGCCCAAAATCGCATCAGAAAAGTTGACGATACTGTCCGTCAAACCCGCCTCGCCCATGATCTGCCCTGCCAGAATAAATAATGGAATTGCTAATAAGACATACATATCCATTCCAGCGAATATCCGCTGGGCGAGCATCGGCATGAACTGCAAACCATTTTTATGCAGAAAGCTGAGGAGGGTCGTGGCCCCTAAGACAAAACAGATGGGAATGCCCGACAACAGCAATGTAATAAAGACAATACTTATGAAACTTACCATGTTTACGCTCGTAAGTGCTGAGTCAACGCATTCGCTGTTAGGGAGAGAGAAAATGGCTTCATCTCTTGAATGTCATTAGTTCTAATACAAACTTTATTATCGCCTGCACGGTCATAAATACACCGCCGATTGGAACCGCCAAAAAAAGGTAAAACATCGGAATTGGCAACATGGGGGCATTCGAACTAAAACCGACTGCAACCGCGAAAGAAACACCATATATCGTCATCATAACTAAGAAAAATAGAATTAGCATGCGGGTGGCCATGATAATGATTTTTCTGATCAATGGGGGCAGTCGCACAATTAGAATGTCGAAGCCAATATGGCGATTTCTTGATAGTCCCACACTCGCCCCCAGGAAAGCCATCCAAATCATGGCATATTTGGGTATTTGTTCAGACCAGGGGAGAGGTGCGAATAAAACATACCTGCAGAACACCCCCCAATTTACGATAATTGCAATGAATACTAAGAGAATCGAGGCGGTCGTTAAGGTAGCTTTGTCTAAAACTGCGCTTAGTTTTTCCATACCATCACTTTTGCTTATCCCAAACGTGTCAGAGTGAATTGTTTTATGACGCTTTTCCTGGATTCCCGCCTTCCCCGGAATGACAAGAAAGTGGTATTGATGGGTTTTTATGAAATCATCAAGATTGTTTTTGTCATTTGATTTTGTCAGGATGTTACGGCATACAACTCAAAGTTCTCATCCCCTTCTCGCATGAGACTCAGATCGAAGAACGTTTCGCGTTTTTTGCTTTTCCTTGACCGTGGCAGTACTTGAATCTTTTTTCACTCCCACAAAAGCATAAATCACTTTTTTGTATTTCGATTTGTGGTACTCTATTTAAGTAGGTTCTTTTCTGATGTGGAAAGGCCGGCCGGCGCTCATTTAACAAAGACAGGGCCATTCTTTCAAATGAAGACAAGGTGTGATGATAAAACATCTTCCATCCCGCACACAGCCAGCTTATCGTTTTCGGATTCCTATCATTTTGATATCTGTGTTTAAGACAATCGCCAGAGCAAAATCTCAGAAAATCACAACCTTTGCATTGATCATTCCAGTCAGCCTTTTGTCTGCCAAAGGACCTGTACTTGGCTGAGCTACTCAGCTCTTCCCAAGGGTTATTCAAGATATTGCCCAACCTCTTTTGCGGTTCTACAAAGAAGTCACAGGGATAGACATCCCCATTATGTTCCACCAGGAAATATCGGTTACATCGGCCGCCTTGAAAACACATCCTGTATTGCCAATCGATCATATGAGCCATTATTGAATCAAAAAGTCGAATTGAAACATATCGGGTATCACTGCGAATCCATTCGCCAAAAATCCCGCAGAGAAAAGTTCCCCATTGCCTCCCGGAGATGGCAAAGGAGCAAGGCTGACCGGTGTTGTCAAATTCAACACAGGGGATGTACTGGTGGTAATATATTTCAAGGTCACAGAGGTATCGATATATCTCTTTTGGGTGCTGCACATTTGAAGAATTCACCAGTACCAGTGCGTTAAATTCTACGCCATGTCTCTTAAGGGTCGCGATGCCCCGGAGGACATCTATATGCGATCCACGCCCTTTGTTGTCCTTGCGATATTGGTCGTGCATTTCTTCTGGCCCATCAATGCTGACACCCAGCAGGAATTTGTATTTTGACAGCAGTTCCGCAAGGGGATCGTTGATAAGGGTCGCATTCGTCTGAAGACCGTTTGATACGATAGCGCCTCGCCGACCATATTTTTTCTGGGATTCAACAACTCTTTCAAAGAATTCCAATCCCATGAGCGTCGGCTCTCCTCCCTGCCAGCCGAAATAATAGACAGGCTGGAAGGTGTTCATATAACTTGAGACGATATGGTCAAGCACTTCGGCTTTCATGCGATGACATTTTGTTTCGGGATAGATGCTGTGCTTTTCAAGATAGAAACAGTATTCGCAATTCAAGTTGCAATCTGCGGAGGCGGGTTTAATCAGAAGGGAGAATGACTGGAGATAATGTTGCTGGTTCCTCACCATTGCTTTTTCATTTCAAGAAAATGCATCCAGGCGGCTTACCGTAAAGGCTTTGTCCAGTCGGCGGTATGGTTGTCGCTGCGCATACGCCAATTCAGTAAGACTCTAAGCAACTCGTCTTTTTTGGCACCATAATCAGGACTTCTCCACAAATTCTTTTGTTCATTGGGATCTTTATGGAGGTCATACAGCTCTCCACAATCGTTGCCCAGATAATGGACCAGCTTCCAGTCCCTACTCCTGACCATGGTGATAAATTCGGTTTCGGTAAGTCCTGAATTTATGGGATCGGATCGCTGTTCCGTAAATACATACTCGCGATGCGCGTCTGTCTTTTCACCGCGTAACAAAGGCATTAGCGATTCGGCCTCCCAGGCATCAGGAGATTTCGCCCCCGCCAATTCGTGAATCACCGGGGCAATATCAAATTGTTGAACCAAGTCATCGACCTTGCGTCCGCCCTTAAAAAACTCTGGACCCCAGACGATCAAGGGAACCCGTGTCACCGCATCATACATGCACCACTTCTGAATGCGGCCGTGATCCCCCAGACAATCCCCGTGATCGGAAGTAAAAATCACCACCGTATTTTCCAAATACCCCTCTTCTTCTAGGGCAGTCAAGATCTGCCCCACCTTCTCATCGATCATGGTGACATTCGCCAAATAGTGGGCCCTTACCCGATGGAGCTGTTCTTTGGTGGGATTTAAGGTCCAGATGATAGAATCGTGATCTACCTCTGTATTGTGTATGTTGCACGCCTTCTGGGGCGCCGGCAGGGCATCCAGCTCTTCTCGGGAAACTCTCATGATTTTCAGATCCCGACTCGTATAGGGTTCCACGTATCTCGGAATCGGATCATAGGGTGGATGTGGGCCGGGAAAACCGACCTGCAGAAATAGCGGTTCGGTCCTTGGTTTGGTTCGAATCCACCAGGTGGCCAAATCCCCCACATAAAAATCGGAATGGAGCTTTTCCGGCAATTCCCACTCAAATGCCCCCAAACGTTCCCTGTAATCCGGTCTTTTTCGATAAAGTTCCCGTTGCGGTTTGACAAATCCGTTTGCCTGAAGGGCGAGATCCCAGCGGTCGAAGAAATAGCGGCCTTCTAAATATCGGTCCTTGTTTTCAACCACAAACCGTTCATGAAAACCAAGGGAGGTTTCATACGGGGAGGTATGCATCTTGCCGATATTCACACAGTAATAGCCGGCCTCAGATAGATTTTCCACCCAGGAATGTTGCCAATGATCAGCGTTTCTATAGATGCCGGTGGTATGGGGATAGTACCCGTTAAACAGGCTTGCCCTCGAAGGTCCGCAGGAGGCCGAAGTGACAAAATGATTCGTAAAACAGACCCCTTCATCAATTAGTCGGTCCAGATTCGGGGTGTCAACAAAAGGATATCCATGCGCCGAAATCGTATCATAGCGTTGCTGATCCGTGATCATGAAAAGAATGTTGGGTTTTGAATCTTGCATGCGTTACCCCCCGCATGTTCCGGTCACCTTTTTTTTGGGTGATAAGAACTCGGCCTTTCGCGGACGGAGTATAGAGAGATTCCTCTTGTGGGTCAAGCAAAAAGCAACCACAACATATGTGGTATCAGTCTGGATTGCAGTTATGAGATTGTTCAGGAAAACAAGTTGGAGTAAGGTAAAGTCTCAATAGATGGAAATCATGGAATTTAAATCATTTGGGCCTAATCCGGGGACACCACTCAATACAGATCCCATGACCAGTTTTAAGGAAATCACGAGGCATAAGCCTCAACAAGGTAATCTGGATCGCAGTAGAGATAATACTCACAGGGTGGGAGCTGGGAATCCGAATAGTCAATTTGTATCTCCAAGGCCTTTGGTGGAGCGTTGGCCTTGGGAGGAGGTGTGGGCCTCACATCCCCAAAAGCCAGGTGTTTGAAAATATTTTTTTCGTGTTATCATCCCGAATTTCGCAAGCCAACTTGAAAAGGCCTTCCCATTTGCTGCTGCACAGACAAAAGCGCTTCGCCCATTCTACCCCAATACCCCCACCGAGAACGCCAGCAGAAATTGACCGGCATAGTAGATGGGAAGACCTACCAGCCGGTTTAGGAAACTGGTTTTTAAGAACCGGTCCCTGGCAACAAAGATATCAGAGAGATAGAAGAGCAGTGCTCCGCCAAAGACCATTATCCTGCCTGTGGGGATCAGTCTTGAATCTCCAAGAACCGACCAGGCCCCTGAGACCATCACCGTTATAACAATTATGTATGCCAAGACAGGCCCATTCATTGCCCCCAGATGGGGTCTGAGCCACCGATAGACCCAACCGCTGACGCCGATGCCCACCAATGACCCGATCAGGGTCCACTGACCCAGCCCGGCAACACCAAAAAACGCCATGACATAAAGAATATGCCCGATCAGGAAGGAGACCAGCCCCAGGAGAAACATCCTCTTCTGGGGTAGGGCCAGAAAGACGTCCCCGCCCAGACAGAATATCAACCCCGCCAGGACAAAATGATAATAGCCGGGAGATGGAGGGGGCTGAAAAATGGCCGCCAGGACAAAGAGCAAAGAAAGGGCGGTCTTTGTGGGGACCAGACCCCTTCGATTGTCCCTTTTCTCAAAATTCAGTACCCCCGCCATGAGGATAACTGCCAGGGCAATGATCAGGTGATTTGGGATGCCCATTCAGAGCACCTTTCCCTTGTTATGTCAATGAATTCCGAATGTTCACGGGTCCTGGTCCCAGGCCAAGGAATCCTCTGAGCAGAGAGGTCGTCTCGGCCACAATCAGATAAAGGGCCGGGACAAATAGGAGCGTCAGGACAGTCGCTACCATGAGTCCAAAGGCGATGCTGACGGCCATGGGAATAAGGAACTGGGCCTGAAAACTCCTCTCCAACAACAGGGGCAGGAGACCTGCCACGGTGGTGAGCGAGGTGAGTATCACCGGACGGAATCGTGCCTTTCCCGACTCCTCGACTGCCTGGGCAAGCGGGGTTCCTTCCCGGATCGCCCGGTTGATAAAATCGAGGAGAATGATAGAATCATTGACCACAATTCCAGAGAGGGCGACCACCCCAAAGAGGCTCAAGAGGGTGATGGGGAGGCCCATTACCAGGTGACCCAGGATGGCCCCGATCATTCCAAATGGCAGTGCACTCATAATGACCAGGGGCTGCACATAAGACCGAAGCTGGGTTGCCAGAAGCAGGTAGATCCCCATAACAGCGACGATAAACCCCTTCATCAGGCTTGAGACTGATTCATTGGCCCGTTGTTTTTGGCCTTCAAAGGTATACTGGATACCGGGGTGACGTCTGACAAGCTCCGGGAGAAAACCGCTGCCGAGCTCGCCGATGATGCGCTCGGCGTTGGCAACCGCTTCATCCAGGTCAGAGACCACCGTGATCTGGCGCCGGCGATCCACCCGATTTATTACAGAATACCCCCGTCCGTAATTCAGGGAGGCAACCTCTGAGAGGGGGATCTCTTCCCCTTTTGGCGTGCGAATCCGCATCTCCTCGATGGTGCCCAAGGTGGCCCGTTCCGGCTCGGAGTATCGAACCATCACCTTGACATCATCCCTCCCCCGCTGAATGCGGACCGCCTCATCCCCATAAAAGGCCTGTCTGGCCTGTCGCGCCAGGTCTGCCAGGGTGATCCCCAATGGACGGGCCGTTTCCTTTGCCCGGAGCTTTAGCTCCACCTTCCCTGGTCTGAAATTGTCTGTAATGTCAAAGGTGCCCTGATATTTCCGCAACTCGGCCTTGAGTTCCTCTGCGGCCCTTTTTAGCTCAACAAAATTGTCTCCAAGGAGCTGAATTTCGATCGGATTTCCTCCTGGGCTACCACTCAGGGTGTTAAAGGAAAGCTGGTCGGTTCCCGGGATCTCTCCTACGAGGCTCCTCCAGCGGTTGAGCAACTCAGCGGCGGTAACCGATCTTTCCTCTGCCGGGACGAGTTCGAGGAAGACCTGACCAACGTTTCCCCCCATTTCTGTGCCTTCGAAATGGGCCCTGGCTATCATCCCGACCAGGCCAAAGGAGTATAGGACGATATCCTTGCCACCCGAGACAGCCGCCGAAAATTCCTTGTTGAGCCGAGGAACCACCTGTTCGATCTTTTTGACGGCGGCCTCGGCAGTGGTTGCAGGGGTTCCCAGAGGATAGCTGAATTCGGCTTGAACATAGTTGCTGTCCGGCTTGGGAAACAGGACAAAGGGCACGTGTCCCCCTGCAACCAGACCCGCAATCATCACAAGCACTCCAAGGCCCAGGGTGAAGGTAAAATACCGATTCCCAAGTACCCATCTCAGGGCCGGACCATAGATGCGTTGTATGGTGTACTGGAGGCCCCTCTGTACACGGTCCAACAACCGGGTATGGGGCCTTTTTCTTGACCCGGGTCTCCGCTGGTCCCGCTCCAGGGTATCTGCGATGTGCGCCGGCAGGATAAAAAAGGCCTCAAAGAGCGAGACGGCCAGAATGGCGATGACGGCCGTGGGGAGGATCTTGATAAACTTCCCCATGATGCCGCTGACATACAAGAGGGGCATGAATGCCACCACCGTGGTGCTGACCGCCATAACCACCGGCGAGCCTACCTCTGCCATCCCATCAATAACGGCCCGAACAGGTGCCTTTCCCCGCTCGTAGTGGGCGTAGATATTCTCCCCGACAATAATGGCATCATCCACAAGGATCCCCAGGGTCATAATAAAGGCAAAGAGCGAAAGCATGTTTATACTTGCGCCCAGATAGCTGAGGACGCAAAAGGCCCCCATAAAAGAGATGGGAATGCCCAGGGCGACCCAGAAGGCCAGGCCGATACGCAAAAAGAGGGCGAGGGACAAAAATACCAGGATAATCCCCTGAATGCCGTTTCGGAGAAGGAGGTTTATCCGGTCTTGAACCAGCAGGGATAGATCTGCCCACGGCTCCACCTTGACCCCGGTGGGAGTCTTGTCGCCATTTTCTTCGATATATGCCCTAACTGTCCTGGCAATCCGGATAATGTCCTCATCCCTTGTCTTTCTGACCTGCACCAGGGCAGAAGGCTTGCCGTTGAACCGGCCCTTTTGCTCGGTATCCTGGAAACCGTCGATAACCCGGCCTATCTCGCCCAGTCGGACGATCGTGCCGTCCGGGAGAGCAATCAAGGGGATATCCTCGAACTCCCTTCCTGTATAACGCTGACCCTTGGCCCGTATGAGGACGTCTCCCCCGGAGGCCCTGATAACGCCCCCGGGAAGATCCAGACTACCGGTCTTGACAGCCGCTGCAACCCTATCGAAGGTCAGCCCGTAACGCCTGAGGTCGTCCTCGGAGATCTCGATCGAGATTTCATAGTCTCTGACACCGGCCAGGTTCACCTGGGAGATATCTTTTGAGGACAGGAGGTCATCCCGCACCCTCTCTGCCACATGACGGAGGGTCTGTTCCGAGACATCTCCGTAAACAGCGATGTTGATGGCCTCTTCCTTGAGGCTCACCTCCTGGATCACCGGGGTCTCTGCCTCATCCGGAAAGGTATCGATCGTGTCAACCAGGGTCTTGACTTCATCGACCACCTTCTGCACGTCATCGACGTTCTCTTTGATCTCCAGGAGGACCGTGGCGGCCCCTTCCTTTGCCGTTGAAATGAGCCGCTTTACCCCCTCGACTGACTTGACCTTTTCTTCTATCTTTACGACAATCCCTTCCTCGATCTCCTCTGGGCTGGCACCCGGGTAAACCACCTGAATCGATATGAGATCCAGGGAGAAATAGGGAAAGACCTCCCGCTTCATCCGCGCCAGGCTCATGACCCCCACCACCATCATAAACACCATCAGGAGGTTGACCGTAACCCTATGCTCTACCGACCATCTGGCTATGGATTTCATTACCCCTTTTCCCCTGTTTTTTGAGATGTTACGCCCTAGCCCTTAGTGCTTCGATTCGCAAATACAGCGACGTATTTTAGTCTTTCAAAGGGGTATAATCGCTCACTCGCCTCGGCTGAGCTCGTCGCAGGCAGCACTAAGTCCTGAGTAAATAAATTCGTCATCGAATTTATGAATCGATGGACTTAGCCTTGTCGATCTTTCACCCGAACCTCCATCCCATCAAATACCGACCCCGGAAACAGGGTGACCACCGGGTCCTCGTCCGAGAGACCCCCTGTGACATATACCCGATCGCCCACGCGGCGCAAAATCTTGACCGATTTGATTTCTATCTTCCCATCTCTCACAACATAAACCGCCCCCTCTTCGCGAACTGCCGCTGCTGGAAGCAAAAAAAGATCTTTGACCTTTTTTCCCATAATTTCGACCTTTACAAACATCCCTGGCAGGATGGAGGGCCGGGGGCCGGGATGGCTGTTTTGGATCTCTACCACAACGGGAAGGGTACGGGTCTTCTCCTCTATCTGCCCCTTTATCCTCGATACAAACCCACCCCAGAGCAGGTTTTCACCCGAGGAATCGTATCGGATGCGTGCATTGACTCGGGGATTCTTGTGCTGATTCAGCCCCCCGGAGCGAGCACTCTCCAGCCACCGAAGACCTCTGGGGGGAATCCGCACCTCTACCTCCATAAGCCCCACGTTGTATATTGTCGCCAGCGCAGACCCCACGTTCACATACTGGCCTGTCTCAATCAACTTATCGGCGATCCGGCAGTCAAAGGGGGCCCGGATTTCCGTCCGTTTCAACGCCAGCTCCGCCTCCTCCAGTCGAACCCCAACCGACTGACGCTGTGCATCAAGGACCGCCATCCTGGGTTTGATCAGGGCGAGTGAATTCCGGACCTCCTGGGTGGTCTTACTGCTCACAAGCCATTTCTGCCGCGCCTGATCCAGTTCCTTCTGGGAGACCACATTTCTGTTCCCCAAGGCGAGGACACGCTGATACTCCGTGTTGGCCAGACCCAGGTCCTCTTCGGCGATCTTTAAGGTTGCCCGGAGGTTCTCTTGTTCCTGTGCAAGCCGACCCAATTCGGCCTCCAGACCCTTTGCCTCTGACTGGAGCCGCTCCACATTGAGCCGATAGTTGCTGGGATCAATGCGTATCAGGAAGGCCCCTTTGGAAAAATAGACCCCTTCTTCAAACTCGGGTGCCGTTTCCACTATCTTTCCGCTGACCTCGGCCGTGATCTTTAGGTTTTCTCCCGATCGCACCGTGCCGTAGGCCTCAATGATCATTGGTGAAGAGATCTTGCGAGCCTCCACCACTTCAACCAAAGGACCCAGTTTCTTTACCATCTCCTGTCTGGGGCGAGGACGGGTCTTGACAAAGATGAGGGCCACGGCCAAAGAGATGATCAAGACAAGGACGATCCTCAGGGCCTTTATGGACCTCCGGGTCTTACTCCTGTCTTTGGCCTCCATTTGCCGACCCCGCTTTCGCTTTCCGTTCACTTCCCCAGACAAAACTGGCTGAATATGCTATCCAGGACATCTTCGCTGGTGGTCTCCCCTGTGATCTCGCCTAGAGAGTCAAGCCCGCTCCTGAGCTCAAGGGCAACGATTTCCATGGGCGCGTGCTCCCTTGCAGTCCTGGCAGCGTTTCTAAAAAACCCGGCCGCATCGGCCAAGGCCTGTCTGTGCCTCAAATTGGGTGCGATGTGTGAAACCGTCATGTCTATCTGACTTTCCAGGACACACGTTGAAATGGCCTTTCTTAGCCCATCCAGCCCTTGACCGGTAAGGGCAGATATCTCGGTAACGGGAAAACCTGATAGTACTTCTTCTTTGTCCTTCCTGCTCAGTCTGGAAGGCAAATCGATCTTGTTGAGCACGATCAATGCCTTTTTGGCCCTGGATTGAGCCAGGATTTTGTGATCATCCTGATTCATTGGCCGGCTTCGATCGATGACAACCAACAATAGGTCGGCCTCTGCCAGTTTTCGCTCGGTCAGATCGATCCCCATCTTTTCCACCTGACTTTTGACTTTTCTCAGACCCGCCGTATCCATCATCCTGAGGGGCAGCCCTTCAACGGTGATAGTGGATTCGATGATGTCCCTGGTGGTGCCTGGGATGGGGGTCACAAGCGCCCGTTGTTCATTCAAGAGGCGGTTCAGCAGGCTTGACTTCCCTGCGTTGACACGCCCCACGAGCACGGTGTTTATCCCGTCTACCCAGATCCTTCTTCCGGCATGTGCCGTTATCAGGCCCTCAATCGGTCCGATGACTTCCTCTTCGATAAATCCTGCGCTCCTCTCCCGGGATATGATGCCTGTTTCTTCTTCAGGAAAATCGATGGCCACCTCTGCGCGTGCCAGTATATCTATTACCTTGAGACGCAATGCCTCAATCTCTTTCCTAAACGATCCCTGGATCTGTTGAGATGCCAGGGCCAGACCCCGCTCTGTCTTGGAATTGAGAAGATCAATAACGGCCTCTGCCTGGGTGAGATCAATCCTGCCGTTCAGAAAGGCCCTCAATGTGAACTCTCCTGGCCTGGCCAACCTGGCTCCCCGGTCGAGGACCACCTGAAGGATTTTTGAAAGCAGGGTGTAGCCGCTGTGGGAGTTGATTTCGATGACGTCTTCACGCGTGTAGGAATGGGGGGCCTTCATATAGGAGAGAAGGACCTCATCGATCATCTCGCCGACCGAAGGATCACTGAGACGCCCGAGGTAAAGGCGATGGCTTTGAAGTCCCTCAGTGGTATGGGTGGGCTCAAAGATCTCTTTGGCGATCATATAAGCCCGGGGGCCACTGACACGTACGATACCGATCCCGGCCTGGCCAATGGGCGTGGCTATGGCGGCGATGGTATCCTCGGCTGGGGGCATATTCAGATCTCACCCAAAAAACACCAATTTTTGCGCCAATCTCGCGCTCCGCAGGACAAGATAAGCTACCGGATACTCACCCGGAAAAGGGATAATGGTATCAACTCCTCCCCACCCTGTGTCACTCCCGCCAGATGCCGGGGGCTTACCCGCGGTCGGGAAGGAAGGCTTTTGCCGCGGGTTCGGGTCTGATGCCCCTTGGACCCACACCGCGCACATCAATACTATTGGAAACGAGAGGATCTTGAAAAATCATTTCTCCTGGGGATAATGACGACCTTTTTTAGTACCCCTTCTCCCCTGCCCTTGGTGCCCAACTCGTCGTCCTCCCGGAGGGCAAGATGCACGATCCTCCGGTCATGGGGATTTAGCAGATTGGTGGTCACAGGCCGCCCGGTCTTTTTTGCCTTGTCCCCCATCTTGAGGGCCATCTGGATCAAGAAATCCCGTCTCCTCTGGCGGTAGTTCTCAGAGTCAACGACCACGCGGGCTCGCCTTTCGAGGGTCTTATTCACGATCTTATTCACAATGAATTGAAGGGCGTCCAGGGTCCTCCCCTTGCGCCCGATCAAAAGACCTGATCTGTCTCCTTCGATATTCAAAACAATGGTACCATCCAGGTGCTCTGCCCTGACCGTGGTCTCCTCCATCGGGATCAGGGCCAGGATTTTTTCCAATGCCTCCTTTGCGATGGCAATCCCGTCATCCTCATCAGGGAGCTCCGGCCCCTTCTTTGTGATGGTGACCTTGACCCTGGCCTTTCTGCCTCCGACCAACCCAAAGATCCCCGCTGACCCGGGTTCCAATATTTCTATTTCCATCTCATCTCTGGTGAGATTGAGTTGGCGGCAGGCGTTTTCAATGGCTTCCTGATCGGTTTTTCCTTCAAATTCAAAGCTTTCCGTAGTTTCCATGGTCTTCCTCCAAGCATTATGCAGGTCTCTTGTGAATACGGTACTGCTGGCCTATGGAAAGGAGATTGTTGACTAACCAGTAAAGGACAAGGCCAGATGGGAAGTTGATAAACATAAAGGTAAAGACAATGGGCAAAAACATCATGATCTTGGCCTGAGACGGGTCACCCGGCGATGGGGTCATCTTTTGTTGAATAAACATGGATGCCCCCATCAACAGGGTAAGGACCGGTATTCCATAGGGCGGGGTCATAAAGGGGATCTCAAATGAAAAATGAAATAGCCGGTCAGGGGCTGAAAGATCATTGATCCAGAGCATAAAAGGGGCATGCCTGAGTTCGATGGAGCTTCCCAGGACCCTGTATAGCGCAAAAAAGACAGGAATCTGAATGACCATGGGCAAACACCCCCCCATGGGGTTTACCTTATAGGTCTTATAGAGGGCCATCATTTCCTGGTTCATTTTCTGTTTGTCGTTTTTGTATTTCTCCCTGATCTTGGCCATTCTGGGCTGAAGTTTCTGCATCTCCTTCATGGACTTATAGCTCTTGTGGGTAAGCGGCCAAAAGAGGATCTTGACCAAGATGGTAAGGAGAATAATGGATACCCCGTAGTTGTGGAGATATCTGTCAAAAAATCGCAGTACATAGAGGAGCGGCTTGGCAATGATGTCGGTCCATCCGAAGTTGACGGCTCGATCCAGACCATGTCCAAACCGTTTGAGGATACCGAGGTCTCGAGGCCCTGGATAGAGGGCATATCGGTAGGAGGCCCCTTGAGAAGGGCCTAGATCCACAGAGGGCGGCAGGTAGGTCCCCTGCAACAGCCCCGATTTTAAAAGGCGCCCCTCAAAAACCCCCTTTGACGGGATCAGGGGCACTATGGCAAACATAAAGTAGCTGTTTTCATAGGCCATCCAGCCGAGCTCACCTTTGAGGACCGTTTCATCGGACAAATCATCGCTCTTCAATTGCTCCAATTTATCATTCAAGACGACCGCCAGACCTACAAAGGAATAATACCCCTTTTTTTCCTGCGGCACGACCTCAAAATCGGCCGAAAAGACTCCACGGACCGGCCTTTCCGACCCGTTGGTCGCATCGATACCCAGGTCAATCTCGTATCGATCCGAATAGAACCGAAAGGTCTGTTTGATCATGAGACCCTCCGGGGTGGAAGAGCGGAAAACCAGTTCCCTTGGAGGTGAATCAGGCCCCAGGTGTATGGCCTTATCCTCCACGTGGTAGATCGTCTCCCTCGGCTGGGTAGAGGAGGCATCCCTAAACCGCGCGAGAAAGAAACTGCCCTTAGCGTCCTTTAACTCGACCAATTGGATCAACGGGGAATTGGGATCAGTGGTCTGATGATATTTTTTTAGTTTGAAGCTTTTTATGGTCGGACCAACATTGGAAAAGATTGCCCTGTAAAGGGGGGTGTCGATCTCTACCTCTTTTTCACCTGCCTCTGGGATCGCTTTGCCAGCCGTTTCCACAGGCGTCTGAGAAGGCAGAGGACGGGTCAATTCAGCAGGTTTCGGGGCCAGCGGTGACGGCTTTGCAGGCGTTTCCTTGGTGACAGATTCCGGCTCCTTTGGCGGCTGTTTTTGCTTTGGCGCAAAAAAGACTGACCACGCGATAAGTATAAGAAAAGATAAGGCAAAGGCCAGCAGGGTTCTTTTTTCCATTTCGGTTATCCCGTACCAAAACTCCCGCACAGTGCCATTGTCTAATGCACAATCATGCGAGGCGTCTAAATTCTGAAAGCACGGTCAAGGGTGCGCCGTCATATCAGGGGATCGTACCCACCCGGATGTAAGGGGTTGCACTTACAGATCCTTATGAGGGCCAAGACGCCACCCTTAAATATCCCATGCTTCCTAAAGGCATGGCGGGCATAGGTTGAGCAAGTGGGATAAAAACGACAGGAAGGAGGCCAAAAAGGTGAGAAAAATCTTTGGTATATAGCTATCAGGCCAATAGGTATATACCTGAATTTACAGGCAGAAGCCTTTATCAGCGAAAATTTCTGCAAGTTCCTCTTTGGTTTTTCGGAGACCCAGATAGCTGGCATCCTTCTTTGCTGCGACGACGATATCGTATCCTTGGGGGAGATATGTCTTATTAAGCCTGAAAAATTCTCTGATCAACCGCTTGGTCCGATTCCTTTTGACCGCATTGCCTGTCTTTTTGCTTACTGTGACCCCCAATCTCGTAATGCCCAGCCCGTTGTGCTCGAGAATAATCAAAAAATGTCTCGTATGGTACCGTTTACCCGACCGATTTAAATTGACAAAATCGGCTCGATTCAATAGTCTCTCTTGTCTTGAAAAGGTGAAAGCTCCCATAAGGAAGAAGATCGATCACGCCCAGGGTGAATGCTATACGGTGAGTCTCTTTCGTCCTTTTGCCCTTCTTCTCTTGAGTACGATTCTGCCGCCTTTTGTTTGCATTCTGGCCCTAAAACCGTGGGTTCGTGCCCTCTTGATATCGCTGGGTTGATACGTCCTTTTCATTTGTGTTATCGATTCCCTTTTCTTGATTTGTTATAACTGATTAGTAAAACATGGTTCAAGGCCTTTGTCAAGACAAATGTATTTTGCCTTATCTCTGCATGTGGAACAAGATCTTCCCCTTCGGTTTGAAAGTTTGACACAGAAAGGAGAAAATAATGCTTATTGATCCTTTTTTGGGCCTGTTCTCCAATGACTTGGCCATAGACCTTGGAACAGCTAACACCCTGGTTTATATGAAAGGCAAAGGGATTGTCTTGCATGAGCCCTCGGTGGTGGCTATCAGGAGGGAGGGAAAGGGCGCCAACAAGGTATTGGCGGTGGGAAGAGAGGCAAAGATGATGCTCGGCCGGACCCCCGGGAATATCGTGGCCATCCGGCCCATGAAGGATGGGGTAATTGCAGATTTTGAAATCACCGAGGCGATGCTTCGCCATTTCATCCGGGCCGTCCATCACCGAAGGACACTGGTCAGACCCCGAATCATAATCTGTGTGCCCAGTGGAATCACACAGGTTGAAAAGAGGGCTGTCCGCGAATCTGCCGAGTCGGCCGGGGCGAGAGAAGTCTTTCTCATCGAGGAGCCCATGGCGGCTGCCATCGGGGCGGGCCTCCCGGTTACAGAGCCCACCAGCAATATGGTGGTGGACATCGGGGGCGGGACGACCGAGGTCGCCGTCATATCACTTGCCGGGATCGTGTACAGCAAGTCGGTAAGGGTCGGTGGCGACAAGATGGACGAGGCCATACTGCAACACATAAAGAGAAAATACAATCTCCTGATAGGGATCGGCACCGCCGAGATCATAAAAACGACCATTGGCAATGCCTTTCCGAGTCAGCAGGTGGAGACCATTGAAGTCAAGGGACGAGATCTGGTCACCGGTATTCCGAAGATCTTGACCATAGATTCGGAAGAGGTCAGAAAGGCCATCTCAGAGCAGGTAGAGACCATCATTGAGACCGTGCGTATCGCCCTGGAACAAACCCCTCCCGAACTGGCAGCCGACATTGTGGATACGGGGATCGTCATGACTGGCGGCGGTTCGCTCCTCAAGAATATAGATATCCTCTTGAGAGAGGAGACAAAGCTTCCCATTACCGTTACTGAAGACCCTCTTTCGACCGTGGTCCTCGGTTCTGGAAAGTGCCTAGACAATCTCTCAATCCTGAAAGAGGTTGCAATAACCTAGCACCATTGGCGCCACCTATATCCTCCCGACAAAATCCAGAGCAAAGCGGGGATGAGTTTAGCCATTGAAAGATGTAAGAGGCTTTCACAAAATATGGATATGGATCCCGTTTATCTGTTTCGTATTGTTCATGCTATCGTCCAGTTCTGGCAAAAGCCCCTCATGGAATCCTGTTGAGCAGATAATCATAGAGATCACCTCCCCTTTCCAGAAACTCGTGAAACAGACCGTTAACGGAGCAGAGGAGTTATGGGTAAACTATTTTTACCTGGTCAATCTGCGCCACGAGAATAGAGAGTGGAAGAAGAAGGTTGATGTCCTGAGGGAAGAAAACAGCCGATACCGGGAATTGCTGGCCACCCACGAGAGACTCAAAGGGCTTCTCCAATTTAAAGAGACAATCGATCGGCCGGTCCTCGCTGCGCAGGTCATCGGGAGGGATCCGACGGGATGGTTTAAGTCCGTCGTTATTGACAAAGGGAAACGGGCAGGGTTAAGGTCAAACATGCCTGTGGTCAACGCCAGCGGTGTGGTGGGGAGGATCGTCTCTGTCTCACCCAATTACGCGAAGGTCTTACTCATCATAGATCAAAACAGCGGTGTTGACTGCCTGATCCAGCGGTCCAGGGACAGGGGCATAGCCAAGGGGAGCGCCACGGAGATCTGCAAACTGGATTATGTGGTACAGTCCAGCGATGTTGCAGTTGGAGACCTGGTCGTTACTTCAGGGCTCGGCGGGGTCTTTCCCAAGGGCTTGCCGGTTGGCCAGATCTCTGAAGTCAAGGGAGTTTCAGGAGAACTCTTTAAGGATATCAAGCTCAGACCGGCTGTTGATTTTTCCAAATTGGAAGAGGTCTTGGTGATCTTGAAGAAGGAGGATAAGTCGTCGAACCTTCAAGAAAAAATCAAATAGCCTTTTATCTTTTTGCGTGGTTCTTGGGGCTAGCCTTTACCCTGGTCAAAGGGAGCCTGACCAACCTCATTGGTGTGGACCTCTTTGATCTGGATTTCTTGACCATTCTAACCGCCTATCTGTTTCTCTTTTACGGGCCGGTCACCACAGGGGCATTTGTCTTTGGCCAGGGACTCCTGATCGACATCTTTTCCGGCGGGTTAGACGGTCTCTTTGCCCTCCTCTACCTTTGCGTCTTTGGGACCATCTATCTGGGCTCCCGTCTCTTTGATCTCAACCATCCAAAGGGGCAGATGCTTCTGGTATCTTCAGCGGTCTTATTAAAAAGGGGGGTCTTTTTTGTGGTGATCGCCCTCTTTAGCCAGGAGATCATCTATTCAAGCCATTACATATGGATATCTTTGAGCTCGGCGGTGTGTACAGGCCTCTGTGCCCCTGTCCTTTTCTATCTGATCAACTGCCTACGAGGTATTTCCCCTGAGGACTTTCCCAGGCCTTCCCCGGGACATCTGTTGGGTGTGCTCCATACGACGGGTCTTGGCCTGGCAAACGGGACCGAGTCAAGAAATCAACTTAGAAGAAACAGACCAGAACGAGAATCCCCTTGAGAACATCAGATTTCGATCCAGTCTCCTTTGACGTCTTTAACAAACAGCTCCGGAGGGCCACACTGTTTGTCCTGGTGATGTTCAGTATTTTGCTCCTCAGGCTTTGGTTTTTGCAGATCGTCAATGGCCCGCTCTACAGATCCAAGTCAGAGCACAATCGAATTCGGCTACAGGATATCTCCCCCTCCAGGGGGATAATATTTGATCGGAACGGCCACGTATTGGTGGATAACCGCCCCTCCTATGATCTCTTTATCATCCCTGAAGAGGTTCAAGATCGGGGGGAGCTATTGGAAAGCCTGACGCGACTGATAGGGCTTGACCCTGGACCAACAGCCGAATTGCTGGGTGTGGCCTCCAGGAGTTTCCCTTTCAGGCCCGTTTGCGTAAAAAGGGATATCTCACGCAATGAGTTGGCCATTATCGAGACCCACCGGTTTAATCTGCCCGGAGTCCTGATAAAGGTAAAACAGCAAAGACGGTATATCTCGGGCAATCTTGCCTCTCATATCCTTGGTTACCTGGGAGAAATCACCGAGGGGCAATTGAGGGGTGGAAAATACCCCGATAACAAATCAGGAGATATGATTGGAAAGTCGGGAGTGGAATGGAAATGGCAGGGCGTACTAAATGGCAAACGCGGGGGAGAGCAGGTTGAGGTAGACGCGGCCGGGAGGAAAATACAATTGATCTCTCGTAAACCTCCCGTGTCTGGCACGGACATATATCTGACCATAGACAAGGATCTGCAGTCCTTGGCGGAGAAGGCGCTGGCTGGGAAGAGAGGGGCGATCGTGGGCATGGATCCCAAGAATGGAGAGATCCTGGCCCTCGCGAGCAGTCCACCCTATGACCCCAACCTTTTTGTCAGCGGGATAGACAAGGCCAATTGGGAAAAGATCGTATCATCCGAGGATTTTGTTTTGCAGAATAGGGCATTGACGGGTCAATACCCGCCCGGATCGGTCTTTAAGATCATCGTCGCCCTGGCAGGGCTCCAGGAGGGGGTCATTGACCCGGCAGAGGAATTGTACTGCAACGGCACTTACTCCCTCGGGCAAAGCAAATACCGTTGCTGGAAAAAATACGGGCATGGGAAGGTTGCTCTCCACAAGGCCCTGGTGGAATCGTGTGACATATATTTCTACAAGATGGGGATAAGGCTGGGGATCGACAGGATTGCCGCCTATGCCAAAAGATTTGGCCTTGGAGAGAAGACGGGGATTGATGTGGGCCGAGAAAAAGGCGGCCTGATCCCAACCAGAGAATGGAAACTGAAGCGGTGGGGTGTGCCGTGGCAGGCGGGAGAAACCGTTTCCGCCTCTATTGGGCAGAGTTTTGTCCTGGTGACCCCCGTCCAGATGGCCACAATGATCTCCGCCGTTTTTAATGGGGGGGTTATACACAGACCTCACCTGACCAAACGGATAGGGAGGGCCCCGGCTGACAACTCCCATGAATCCACTCGCAAGGGAGAAGGGGTGCTGGGGATCAGACAAGAATATCTGAAATTTGTCGGGAAGGCACTTCTGGACGCGGTCAATGGACGCCACGGGACCGGCTCCAAGGCCAGGGTCAAAGGCCTTACCGTTGCGGGCAAGACAGGGACTGCCCAGGTCGTGGGTCTTGAAAAGGAAAAGGGGACCCATGATCAGGATGAGGTTCCCCTTAAGTTTAGGGATCACGCCTGGTTTGTGGCAGTTTCACCCGTAGAAGATCCCAAGATCGCAATAGCGGTTCTGGTTGAACATGGGGGGCATGGGGGAAGCGCTGCCGCACCCATTGCCGCAGAGATCATTGGGGCCTACCTTGGGACTCCGGGCTAGAGAGGTGTCAAGGCGGTCAATGGGAAAGAGATGTTTGATCGCAGGTTGATCCAGAATTTTGATTGGGTATTACTCCTCCTGGTACTGATTGTGGCGGGTATTAGCGTCCTGAACCTGTACAGTGCCACCTATCCGATCCGTGAGGAGGGCGGCTCTCAGGTCTTTTTAAAACAGATCTATTGGCTTTTAATCGGGTTTATCCTCTTCTTTTCGATGACCACCTTTAACTACTATGTCCTAGAGCGGTTGGCATATCCGGTCTATTTCTTCTCAATAGCCCTCTTGGTTCTTGTCCTGGTTGTGGGAAAGGTAACCTCAGGCTCCCAGAGGTGGTTGAACCTGGGCCCCGTTTCTTTTCAGCCATCAGAATCGGCAAAGGTCTCCATCTTGTTGGTCTTCTCAAAGTTCTTTAGTGAGAAGGGTTGGTATCATGTATACCGCTTGAGGGACCTCTGGCAACCATTTCTGCTTTTGGGGATACCCACCGTCTTGATCTTGAAAGAGCCCGATCTGGGCACTGCGCTTCTCCTGATCGTGGTTTCCTTTTCAGTTGTGCTTTTTCTAAAGGTGAAATGGAATTCATTGGCCATTCTGGTTGGCTCCACCCTTTCCGTCGCCCCCTTTATCTGGTCTGGTCTCAAAGAGTATCAGCAGATGCGTATCATGACATTTCTTAGACCCGAGATGGACCCCTTGGGTGCCGGGTATCACATCAACCAGTCAAAGATTGCCATCGGCTCGGGCCTTTTCTGGGGCAAGGGATTCCTGAAAGGGACGCAGACCCGATTGCATTTCTTGCCTGAACAGCACACCGACTTTGCCTTCTCGGTCCTGGCCGAGGAATGGGGGTTTATCGGTTCTGCGATCCTATTGTTTCTCTATCTCTTTTTGGTCTTATGGGGTCTCAGGATAGCAAAAAACTCAAAAGACAAATTTGGATCGCTTTTGGCGGTCGGGATTGTGGCTGTCATCTTTTGGCAGGTTGCAATCAACGTCGGAATGGTTACAGGGCTTCTCCCAGTGGTGGGGAATCCGCTGGTACTATTTAGCTATGGTGGGTCCTCACTCGTTTCAACCATGGCGGCGATTGGACTGCTCATGAATATTAGCATGAGGCGCTTTATGTTCCAGTAGACATTCCATGGTTCGGATCCTCTATGCCTCAAGGTCATCCCCGGGTGTCTTTTTCTTGCATGAAAAATGGGGCTGTGATAGAAGTTAAGTAACATTTTAGCCTTTTGAAACCCGGGGTAGGGGGATTGCGAACCCCCATACCC